>MGVN01000218.1:3184-5086 GCA_001800515.1 Elusimicrobia bacterium RIFOXYB2_FULL_49_7
CACATCGAAATCCAGCCCTTTCGCAGCCAGGAATTTCTGGATCTTGTCCTTATCTTCCCCGATATCTACCAGAATAACCGCCGCTCCAAGCTTTTCCATCTTGGCCTTTTCCTGACTTATAACCTTCAGCTGTTCGCGGCAATGCGGGCACCATGTTGCCCAAAAGAAAATAACCGCCTTGCCGCCTTTTCGAAGATCTTCCAAAGATGCCTCGCCTCCCTTATGTAAAGCAAGCTTGAAATCAGGCGCTTTCTTTCCGATCATGGGATTATCAAAAAGACCGGCATTCACACGCCCCGCTGAAGCCATCACCATAACGGCCACCATCAATGACAAAAACACTTTCATAAAGACCTTTCTTTTAATTAAACCCGGAATTTATATTAGAACGAGCCCGCGCGCAAGAACATGATCTCCGCCATCACGATCAGTACAAAACCTGCGGCCTTCCGAATAAAGATCATCCATTGTCCGGCTCTGGGTAACACCGACAAAAGACCACTGAAAGTCCCAACAAGTACAAGCGATGTCCCCATTCCGCAAGCGAACACGAACAACAGACTTGTCCCGAGGAACAGATTCTGCCTGGAGGCGATGTAGAGAAGCAGCGACCCCAACACCGGCGCAGTACACGGACCCACAATAAACCCCGAGACCGCGCCCATTACGAACAAGGCCCATCCGCCGCGAGGACGGCTCTGAACACCGCCAACGCTAAAGACCGGCAAAGGAATCACCTCCAGCATCACCAGCGCAAAGAACAAAAGAACATTGCCAAAAACAAAAAATACCCGCGGATCATTCTGGAGTGTCCCGAAAACCTTTCCTGTCAAAACTGCCACTACCGCCAAAGAGCTATAGGCCGCCGCCAACCCCAGCACATAGATCAAAGACAACAGAAAACCGTTCAAACGACTGCCCCGCACATTAGCTCCGGCGATAACAGCCGCCGTCACAGGCAAAAGCGGATAAACACACGGCGTAAAGCTCATGACCACCCCGGCACCGAACACAACCGTGTAATCGAACAAACCGCCCTGCAGGATCATTCGACAGCCACCACCTTGACATCAAATTCAAGTTCTTTCCCGGCCAGCGGATGATTGAAGTTCAGTTTAACCGACTTTTCGCCGACTTCGGAGACCACTGCGGGAAACGCATCCCCTTTTTCATCTTTCATCTCGAGAACCATCCCGACCTTTGGATCAAGGTCCGCCGGGAATTTGGAACGGTCAAAATCACGGAACGCATCCTGACGCTCCAGGCCGTAACCTTCCTCGGGCTTGACCACAACTTTTTTGCCGTCTCCAGCTTTCATTCCGAGCATTTCTTTTTCAAGGCCGGGAATAAGCTCACCGCGTCCAGGATTGTATTCCAAAGGCTCTTTGCCCTGACTGGTCTCAACAACCTCTTTTTCCACCGTCAGCGTATAATCGAACTTGACTTTCCTGCCTTCCGCCACAACAACATCCTCTGCATGAACAACTGTCGACAAACAAAAACCCGCCGCCAATAACAGACCCAATACCCTTTTCATGAACCCTCCATTTTTAGAGATTTTTTAATGCCCTCTTTTATCCTGTTCATCTCCCCGCGCGTTAACGACGGATAAATCGGCAACGACACGCTTTCCCTCTGCAACCTGTCCGCCACAGGATATCCTGTAAGCCCAAGATAATAATGCAGTGGACGAAACAACGGCCTCGCGGCATCAATGCCTTTTTTCTTCATCGAAGCCATCACGGTCACCGGATCCTTCACCTTGATGACAAAACGATAAAACGACGGTGCCGTCCCCGGCCTAACCACCGGAAGCCCAACGCCCGTACCCTTGAGGGCTTTAAAATACTCCCCCGCGATCTTTTTCCTGCCGGCGATCATGGACGACAATTTTTTAAGCTG
>MGVN01000219.1:0-1599 GCA_001800515.1 Elusimicrobia bacterium RIFOXYB2_FULL_49_7
CAGTCGCGTCATCGACTACGGTAGAGAATGCCCCGCCCATTCCGCGGCCGCGTGCGCCAATGCCGATATCTTCAAACGCCGCGGAAAAACAAGTGAGCGGCGCAAAGTGAACGGTGAGAGCGAGAAGCAGAAATAAGGGTAAGGATCTATTTTTCATCGTATTACTCCGAGGACGTTCGTTACCGTGTCCTTTTGCCCGTCATAGCCTTCCGCTGTCACCCGGTAGAGATAGAGGCCGTTGTCAACGCGTTTGCCGTCATCGTCAAGGGCATCCCATTCGATGATATGCTCATTGGCATCTGCGGTAACTCTTTTCTCTGATGCATGGAGTTTCTCCCCCTTGAGGCTGAAGATCTCCAATTTGATAAGTGCCGAATCGGAAAGCCGGTACACGAACCTGGCCTTGTCATTGAGCCCGTCCCCGTTCGGCGAAACAGGGTTGTTCTGCAGGGCGAAGGTGCTTATCATGCGCCCTCCCGAATAGGTATAGCCGGGCGTGGCGTAGTACTCAAGTTCATCGAGCCAGACACTTCCGGCGCCGCCTTCGCCCTTCGCAACTGCGATCCATATTGTCTCGAGCTTGCTCAGGTCCAGCACCTGCGCGCCGTTACCGGAAAAATAGGTCATTTCTTTATAAGGTATCTGAGCGGTTTTCCACTCTCCGTTGGTGCTGGTGACTCCGTAGAGCGTTTTGCGGAATGTTACGCCGTTCTTGTCCATTACTTTAAGTTCAAGGTTATTGCTCGCGCCCGTCCCCTTATAGTGGAACCTGAAAGCTGTGCCGTCTGCAACGTTTAAGTGGGTGTCGCGTTCCATAACAGCCCAATCTGAGGCACTAGAAAAATTATACGATATTTGGAGCGCTCTGTCAGTATCTGCGCCGGACTTTCCCGCAATGGCGGCAAGGGCGCCGGAAGTCTGGCCGTAGGCTGCCCATTTGCCTATAGTGTTGGGAATATCGTCCATGGTATCAAGCGTTGCTATCAGCTCGTTCTCGCCCCCGGGCGTGAGGAATTTGACGTCATCAATATAGAGAGTGCTTGAGGTAGGCCTGTTCAGCACGCTGTTTACGCTGTTCTCAAAGACGAACACAAGGTTGCCCGGAGACGCAGGCGCCAGCCCGGAAAAATCCGCCAAAGGGATGCGCACTTCCTGCCAGGCGTCGGTAACGGTCGTATAGGCCTGGACCCTGACATCGTTCGTATTATTGCCAAGTTCGATCTTGAACCGTTCTCCGCCTTCCGTGCCTTTGACCATGAATGAAAGGTGAGTCGTGCCGGCAAGGGATACGCCATTGAGCTGCGTCCAGTACCCTGCGTACATTCCCCCGCCCGCCTCGTCAGTGCCGCTCACGTCATAGCGGAGTTCGAGGGCTCCGGTGCCGCTGAAAGTGGTGGTGGTTACGAACGATGCCACGCAGGTGCCGGAGGAGACTGCCGTTGGTATGCCGGCAAAGGCGCCGCTGATACCGCCGAAACGGTTGGTCGCGTTAAGGTCGTCAAAATCGTCAAAGAGCTTTAAAGTCGAGGTCGAACGGTAGAGCCGCACATTATCTATGCTGAGGGTGCCTGTCCCGCCGGTAAGGTACGTGGCGCCGAA
>MGVN01000219.1:1606-5073 GCA_001800515.1 Elusimicrobia bacterium RIFOXYB2_FULL_49_7
TTCGCTATCTTTGAAGAATCGAGAAGAGCGTTCCCGCCCCAGTTCGCGTAGGCAAGATCAGAGTTCGCGCTGCCAAAGGTCATCGAAAGTTCAGTCCAGTCCGCGCGGTTCGTGATGCCGTCTATCGTTTTTACGAACACGGAGCCGTCCGCGTCAACGATCTGTACCTGGAGCTTATTGCTGTTCCCCGAGCCTTTAAAAGAGAAGCGCAGTTCATCGCCTTCCGAAATGTCGATCGTTCCAAAGTTCTTGCCTATCTGCGCCCAGGTACCTGTGGCGCCCATGTCATAGGTGAGGCGGGCGCCGTTTCCGGAATAACCCGTATCGAGGGCTGCCCAGGTGAGCGCTACGGCGCTGTCATTCTCCCAGAACCAGCCGGAAGCGCTGTTCAGGGAGTCAATAGTGGACGCCTGCGCGCCTGTCGAGAGGGAACAAAAAGTGATAAGAACGGCGGTTACGAATCTGGTTTTCATTTTCATAGGTTCCTCGTGCGCTAAAAGAACTGCTCGATATAGAGAAGGCGTTCATGCTCTTTTATCATCGGTTCCTGGTGAAAGCGGGACCGGATGATACCGTGATGGAGATAGTTGTTGATCGAAATAAGCGTCATGGCCTGGTCCAGGCACAGGTACTTCGTGGCAACTTCGCCTGATTGAACGTCTACGCTGTCATAAAATCCGTACTGGCCGTACATTCCCTTTATTTTTGCGAACTCCCTGATGTTCCTGATCGCTTTTTCCGGTTCAATGGGGAGTGCCAGGAACGAGACATGAGGAGTAACGACTCCCGCCTCGTCGTACCCTTTGGATCCGAGGTACGGCACGCCGTATTCTGAATACTTTTCAAGGTCTGAAGGCACAGCACAGGGCGATATGCCCCACACAGGGTAGCTGGATTCATTGATCGCGTAATTAATGTGTGCGTTGATGGCTATCTTGTTATTAAGGCCGAGCCCTCTGCGGCCGAGTTCCTGTTCTTTCAGTACCATGGTCGGCATGAGGAATTCAAAAAGGCTGCCTCCCCATGAAGGGACGAACTCTATGTCTTCGTACGTGTAGTAGCCTTCATACACCTGCCGGCCTTCATATTCCTTCACAACGCCCTGCGGTATCTGCTGCTGCCACTCCCATTCGCTCGGGAGCGTCCTCGGGATACTGAACCAGTGTTCGAGCGGTACATCTTCTTTGGCGATCGCTATATAGGAGGCGATACGCGGTTCGGTACAGAAAAGGCCGTAATGATAAGGGGATATTTCGTTTTTTTCCGCGTCATAGCCGAGGCAGAGCTGCCCTATTTCCTCATTGTAAAACGTGCCGAAATCGAATTTGTCTATAAGCGCCTGGCATTTTTCCCCCACTTCATCGGGAAAAGCTTGTTTTGCCACGATGATACCTGCGGCCAGCCATCCGTTATCTACGGTCGACACGAACGAGCCGCTGGGATTAAGCGTGTCGGTCTCGTAGTAATTGAAGTACATGCCTTTCCATGTATCAAGCTGCTCAATACTGTCAAGGATCCGTTCGATGCGTACGGTGGCGGTGTCAGCTGAGATAAACCCGAAATCATAACCGGAAACAATGCACATCAGCTGCAGGCCGATATTGGTCACCGATGTATAGCTGTAGACCCTGCTGTGCGTTGAATATACGATAACGTTGTCAATGGTGAAGCCGCTTTCTCTGTCGGTCACGTCCTGGAAATACTTCCAGGTATCGCTCGCTATAGCGAGGAGAAATGCTTCATCAGGAAGGCTGGTGTTGATGCTCCCCGTAGAAACTGTTCTGTAATTATAAAGGCGTTTTTCCTGTTCTTCTTCACCAAGGAAAACCCGGCTATCGGCAAAAAGAGCGGCAGAGCTGAGAATTCCCCAGAGCACGACCATACTTAATAGAAGTATTTTTCGCAACCGCATTCTCCTGGCGTAAAGGGAGTGCCCTGATTCATTCTACCTTGCGATGGGACAACGTGGTGTTCAACTTCATGCAAAGAGGCGAAGCGGAAGATGAGGTGTTTTGCAAAAAGCTCAACTATTGAAAAAAGCGTGCGATCCTGCCAAAAACAGTTTTCTATGAGAAACATCCCGGAGCGGTGCGGCAGCTCCGGAGACAGAGTTCACACAAGGATGGGACTGCAATGGTATGAGGGAGTACTCCCCGCTTTCCTGCTGGAACGATGGGAAGGCGTCAGGGTGTTGAACCCCGGGCTTTTGTTCCAATGCGAAGGAAGAAAGGGTGTTATGTGTTCTGCTGTATTTCCAGGACGTGCCTGGGGAAGCCAGTATGCTCATAGTAGAATAGAACCGGATTCGTCGACGTTAAAATACAACTTCGTGGTTTTTAATTATAACAGATATGGGTAGTGATGTCAAGGGTTAAAAGTGCTATAAATGTCAAATAGTATTTGATATTTTCATCCTTGTCCGGTAGCCATCGCGCAGGCAGTATCACGAGGTCGCAGGGCATTCAACCCGGACCGGTTCCGCGTTCGTATCTTCAAAAAACCTCAGCTGATTCCTTCCCGCGTGTTTCGCATCATAGAGCGCCTTATCTGCCAGTTCGATAAGCAGGTCGGGATTATGCCCGTCACGCGGGTACATGGAACAGCCGAAGGTGGCGGTTATGGCGAGATGAGGCACCGTATGCTTGGTCGCGTGGCTGAAATTGTGATGCTCGATCTCCAAACGCATGCGTTCCAAGACTTTAATAGTCTCTTCCCTGTCTGTTTGCGGGAGAATAAGCGCGAATTCATCCCCCCCGTACCTGCAGACGATATCTATGGTGCGTATGGAATCCTTTATAATCCGTGCCACCTCTTTGAGTATCCTGTCCCCGGTAGGATGACCGAAAAGGTCATTGAGCTTCTTAAAGCAGTCGAGATCCACCATGACAAGAGACACCGCATGCCGCTGCCTGCTCGCACGATGGATCTCTTCCTTCAGGCGTGATTGGAAGTAGCCGTAATTGTATGTTTTGGTAAGCGGGTCTGTTATCACCATCCGTTTTGTGTTCTCGTAGCGGATGGCGTTCTGTATGGTAGTGACGGCGTGGGAGGCAAGTGAGGAAATAAGCTCCATATTTTCTTCAGAGTAGCTCATGCCAAACCCGCAGTCATGCGATGATCCGCCATGGTGGCGTTCGGAGGTTTCAGCTTCGAACTGGCAATACTCATGGCCCATTGCCACGCATTTCGTCTCTATAACGGTGAGTTTACGCTTGTAGAGCTTTCCCAGCACGCCCGCGATAAGGCCGGATTCAAAGCTGCAGATAGGTTCCCCGATAAAGGGCATGCCCGCGGTGACCGCGGACTCCATGAACTGAATGGTGATCTTCCGTTTGGACTGGTCATCGGCAGGTGGCGCGAGAACGGCTATCTTCGCAAGCCCCATCGCCTCGAATTTCGCTGCGAGGTCATCAAGGGAGGCTATTTCCAGTTTGTGGCCGATGCGTTCCCCGGCTTTGTAGGAGAGG
>MGVN01000219.1:5080-7649 GCA_001800515.1 Elusimicrobia bacterium RIFOXYB2_FULL_49_7
GCCATCAACCGTATCATCCTGAAATATTCGAGCGATATGCTGCCGCCGCATTGAGGCCGCTTGATCTGGTTTATCTCCGCAAAGTTAAAATCCCGCTGATGCCCCATCCTGCGGCGTCCGACATCCGTGATCATTTCCAGATTGTCGATCAGCCGCGAGAATTTTTCTTCAATAATGCGCTCTTTCATACTTCCCCCGAAAAACCGTGCTGCCGGTAAAGGCGCAGGCTTTTTCCGTTATGATTGACACGCTGTTTCATAAAAAGAAAAACAGGCGTCAGTATGGCGCTTGATCATTCAGTGCATTAAGGTGATTGTCATGCAGTTATGATACTACAGGTTGGAAAGTGAGATATGGTTCCCCCATACATCTTCCCCCCATGTTCTCAAGCGGTACCAGTGTATCAACTTTGACAGGCAATGTCAATACACTGAAAAAATATTTTTTTGCGCCATGCACAGCGGATTTTTGACTTTTCTTCTGTGAATCGGTACAATACAAGTGCATGAAAAAAAGATACAATATAGATGAACAGGAAATAAAGTGCCGACGAAAAGGCTCTTCAGTCGCTATGTCGGCAATTCCACGCCAGGTGCGCGCGGTGCGCGGCGCGCACCTGCAATTGAAGCGGCAGTGGGAGCAGGTGCGGCCTGTGCTGGAACAACGCCTGCTCGCGTTCAGAAAACTCTGGAAGTCGGGCTCTGAAACTGAGTTCTTCTCTGAACTGGCTTTCTGCCTTTTCACTCCCCAGTCCAAGGCGCAGTCATGCTGGGCAACGGTAGAGTGCCTGAGGAATAAGAGCCTTTTATTCGGTGGCACGCAGCAGCAGGTAAGCAAAGAGCTTAACAGGGTGCGTTTCAGGTACAATAAGGCGCATTACCTCCTTGAAGCGCGGAAGGTCTTTGCTGCCGGAGACAAACTCTCGGTCAGGACAAAGCTCTCCTCTTTTCCCGATGAATTCTCCGCGCGTGAATGGATAGTGCAGAACATCAAGGGGCTTGGTTACAAGGAAGCAACACATTTTCTTCGCAATATCGGCGCTTCAAGGGAACTTGCCATTCTCGACCGCCATATACTGCGGCGGTTATGCGCTTTGCGCGTTATTAAAGAGATACCTTCAACGCTTTCGCGGGCAGTGTATCTGGACGTTGAAAAAAAGATGCAGCGGTTCGCCCGCAAGTGCGCCATCCCCATGGAGCATCTCGACCTGCTCTTCTGGTACATGGCTACCGGCGAAGTGTTCAAATAATGATTTTACGATACAAGTAGTATGGAGGATGGAATGGACCAGAAAGCGCTCTTTAAATTGACGAACGGTATGTATGTTGTCTGCTCAAAGAAAGGCGATAAACAGAACGGACAGATCGCAGACGTGGTCTTTCAAGTCAATGCGGAGCCTGCTACCATAGCAGTAAGCATTGCTACCAAGAACCTCACGCACGAATATATCAGCGAAAGCAAGGTGTTTACCGTTTCCGTCCTTCCTGAAAGCACGCCGATGCCCTTTATCGGGCACTTCGGTTTTAAGTCAGGCAGGGATATGGATAAGCTCAAAGAGGTTTCCCATAAAACAGGTGTTACGGGCGCGCCCGTCGTGCTGGAACATACCGTTGCCTATATCGAAGCCAAGGTAATTCAGAGCGTTCTGGTAGGCGACCATACCATATTTATAGGAGAAGTTGTCGATGCCGCGGTCCTTAAGGACGAGCAGCCCATGACTTATTCCTACTATCATCTGGTAAAGAAAGGGTTGACCCCGAAGACTGCGCCCACATATCAAAAGGAAGAAAAATCAGAGGCCACTGTTCCAGCGGCGGCTGACAAAAAGGAGACTACCATGAAAAAGTACAGATGCACTGTATGCGGCTACGTGTATGACCCGGCTCAGGGTGATCCCGACTCAGGAGTGAAGCCCGGCACCCCTTTTGAACAGATACCGGATACATGGGTATGCCCTGTATGCGGCGTTGATAAAACATCTTTTGAACCTGTAGAATAGCAGACGGCTTTATTCGCAGACAACGAGGAGGTTCCATGACCGCGAGAGAGATAAAACCAGGTATTTATCAGGTGGGAGCTATTGACTGGGACAGAAAACTGTTCGATGAGATCATCCCCCTCCCCGAAGGAACGAGCTATAACTCCTATCTTATCAAAGGAAGCGAAAAGACCGCGCTTCTCGACACTGTTGACCCCACCAAAACACAGGAGCTTATCACAAATCTTATCACTCTGGGCATTACGCACATAGATTATGTGATAGCCCATCACGCAGAGCAGGACCATTCCGGTTCGCTCATGAACGTTCTGGAAACATTTCCGAGCGCGAAGCTGGTGACCAATCCGAAATGCAAGGAAATGCTCATAGACCTCCTTCAGATACCCGAAGGCGCGTTCATTGAGGTAAAAGACGGCGAAACGCTTTCGCTCGGCAACAAATCGCTTAAATTCATCTATGCTCCGTGGGTGCACTGGCCTGAGACCATGTTCACCTATTGCGCAGAAGACAAAACACTTTTCACCTGCGATTTCCTCGGTTCGCATCTTGCCACAAGCGAGCTTTTCGCTG
>MGVN01000219.1:7729-8985 GCA_001800515.1 Elusimicrobia bacterium RIFOXYB2_FULL_49_7
TGCCTACAGGGAATGGATATCGGACGCGGTAAAGAATGAGGTCGTGCTTCCGTATGTGTCAATGCACGGGAGCACGCTGAAGATGGTGGAGTACTTCACTGACTGCCTGATGAAACGTGGTATCACCGTAAAACCCTTCAATCTCCCCCGCACGGACCTCGGCGATCTTGCCATGTCGCTCGTTGACGCGGCGACCATAGTGGTCGCTTCCCCCACGTTCCTTACCGGG
The DNA here is from genome assembly GCA_001800515.1 of Elusimicrobia bacterium RIFOXYB2_FULL_49_7. Next base: position 7,959 of record MGVN01000219.1, read on the forward strand.
GCGCATCCGAGCGCGATCTACGGCGTGGAGCTCGCCAATGCGCTCAGGCCGAAAACAAAATTCGCGTCTATCATCGGTTCCTACGGATGGGGCAGCAAGATGGTAGACCAGATCAAGGGCCTGATGGGCAACCTTAAGGTTGAGTTGATGGAGCCGGTGCTGGTGAAAGGGTATCCGCAGGTAAACGATTTTAAGGCACTCGACGTCCTCGCGGATACCATACAGAAACGCCATAAAGAAAATAATATTGTATAACGGGGGGCGTATGCCGCTGAAGAGAGTTGCAGTGTTGGTAGAGGACAATTACCAGGTACTTGAAGTATGGTACCCGTATTTCCGGCTGCGCGAAGAAGGCATGGAGACCATACTTGTCGGCACGGGGAAGAAGAAGGAATACAAAAGCAAGGAAGGATACGCGGCTGTCGAAGAATTGTCGATGCGGGAGATAAAGGAAGAGGACTTTGCCGGCGTCATCATTCCGGGCGGGTATGCTCCGGACATCCTCCGGCGTTACAAAGAGATCAATGCGTTCGTACGGGACATGCACGACGCGGGGAAGCTCGTCGCTGCCATATGCCACGGCGGGTGGGTGCTGGCTTCAGCAGGGATACTCAACGGCAGGCAGGTAACGTCATTTTACGCCATCAAAGACGACATGGTCAACGCGGGCGCACAGTATTTCGACAAGGAAGTAGTCGTAGACGGCAATATCATCACCTCGCGCTCTCCGTATGATCTTCCTGCATTCTGTACGCAAATAGTCGGTTTTCTGGTGGGCGCACAGGAACAGGCTGTAACGAAGTAAGGATTTATCATTGTTTCTTTTTCATGAACCCTCCGCAGTGTTTCTCAATGCCGAATTTCTCGGCGATGAGCACTGAGGAGGGTTTTATCGTGGAATCCCCGTATTTCTCATTGATGCTGTCAAGCACTTCCGTCAGGCGTTCCTGCCGCTCAATATCTTCCAGAAGGTACTGCTGGTGCATGTCCCTCATCAGCCCCGACACGGTAATGCCTACGAGCCGCA
>MGVN01000220.1 GCA_001800515.1 Elusimicrobia bacterium RIFOXYB2_FULL_49_7
AGCATGGGACAGAAAACAATCAGCGACATCATTTCCGACTTCATCAAGGAAGCAAAGGGGAATAGAAAGGCCAAAGACAGTCGAAAGGGAGTCATGAGACTGTTTAATGACTACCTTGCCGGCTACGGAGAGTTGGAATCGAATGTGGAGCAAGCGCCTTTGATCGTCCTTGCCAAAATCTCAAAGCTTGAGGCCTGGCACTTCCGCCATTTCTTGTCTTGGTTCATTATCCAGAAGGTCATCTGTGACAACAAGGCGGAATATGCGCCAATGCTCATGGAATTCGTCGAATGGTTGTGGGCAAAGGCTGTCATCAGCGAAAAGGTCCACAGGGAAATGACGAGGGTGTTTGAGGAGCTGAAGGGTGAGCCGGAGCGATGCGAGAAGCTGTCTAGGCTCCTATATGAGTTTGCCCAACGCGATTTGCCTAAATTCGAAGAATGGCGGCGAGATCCAAAAGCCTACGCCCGGAAGGCAGCTGTTTTAAAAGCAATCCATCACAAGCAGCCGACGGAAATACTGGATGGCTATTTCACCGTGACCCGAGTCGGACCGACGGCCTTATGGTTGGTTCCCGTCGATGAGGACTATGAGGATTCACCAAGGCCGAAGAAAGGGGCTGCGGAGATTGGGCCTGTCCAAGTGCCGGCTGAAGCGGCCAAGTTGGCTCGAGTAGGGGATGGCATGAGCTTGGCGATAGGGAAGATGAATGATTACTGGAAGATGCTTGAAACTGGGAATGTGTATCCTCTGTGAGGAATAGTGACTTGGGTTAGAAATCCGCGATGCCCAATTCCTGAGCCTATTCGAGAGGCTTTGAAATCGCGCCTGTTACGGCATGCAAGACGGAAATGGGGCCAGAAGATATCCATGATCCTCATACGCTTCCATGGACGTTATGCTTATCTGGCAGCCCTGGAGCGTGGAACGAAAGATGTGTGTCCTATCCAAATGGTGCGCTACGCGCCTCTCGGAGCATCCCCTGTGGAGCTTTGCCGGCTTGGCTATCTGGGATCCGAGGATGAATGGGAATATAGTTTCTTCAAGTATTCTGATGAGCGTTATGAGCAGAGCGTGTGCGCCTCGGGACATTTCACGGCAACGCCTGAGCATTGCTTTGATACGTCCGCGGGAGTTTATTTTGGTGGGCTACGACGCTGAAATTACGAGAGAGCTCCCTGAGCCAGCTCAAAGCTCTGCCAAATACTGCTCCTCTGATATCTTGGCTTGCCTGAGAATTCCTTTGAGAGTGCCTGTCTTCAATTCAGGATGCATAGGAACGACGCAACCGATTTTTCCTGTTGGGGTCTCCTTGGCAAGTCGGACATGGCTTCCAGATCTCCCGCTCACATAGAATCCAAATCGATTGCAGAGAATCTTTACGACCTCATGCCCGGACACTCTTCTTGGCCTTGACATCTTTTACCTCAAATATCGTCATTAGAGGCTTCTCTGGCCCCTCTAATGGGAATTCCTCCAGATAGAGTCCGGTCGCTTCCTTAAGATTGTTGACTGCCTCTTCAATGCTCACGCCCTGGCTCACGGTACCGACTTCGGGACATTCAGCAACATACATGTCCTCTTCCCTATGGAGCACTGCTGTGAATGTTCTGCTTTCCATGCAGGATCCAAGAGCAGCTCGTATAAATATCTTTCTCTGGTAGTTTTAGATAACTGGGACTGTGCCGGGGGTTCCGATTTACAACCGTAAGGAATAAAAAGAGGTTCACGCCTGCGCGTGGCCCCTACACCTTTGGATAAATAACTCCGAAGCGTGATACGCCATCCTACGACGCCCCTGCTGGCTTCAGGTATCGTAAAATGCAAATGTGATTCGGCTCGACAAGCATCCAATAGAGTTTCCCTGCCCCAATTGCAGCTTCTACAACACCATATTCTTGAAGCAGGCTAGGTTGCGAGACATCGTAATCTGCGGCGGATGCAAACGCAATATCCAGCTGGACGATCAGATGAACGAATGTCGCAAGACTATTCATCGATTCAGGCGGGCGATAGAAGAACTGAATAATACGCTCAAAGGAATGACAATCAACATTCGGTCATAGGTGCCCAATGAATAACGAACTGATTCGAAGTCTCCGATACAAGCTTCAAAAGCGCACGCGCCGACTGAACTCGACAGGCCTTCAGCTGTTCCACCTCGGCCTCAAGCAGTACTGGGGATTCCTTCAGGGAGATTCTCTTCTGTCCTCAGTACTGGAAGAGCTTGAAAAGAAGAAGCCAGAGATGGCGGCGGAGGCTGACAAAATCCTACAAGGTCAGACACCCGGCTTTAGCACGGAGATGGAAATCGTTGCCGCGTCATACTTCGTGATCAAGAAGTGTGTCGCCCATACAGACCAAGGTATCGAGGGTTCAGTAGGCCACCGGTACGACCGGGACTCAAAGGACGACGCAAGTGTAGAATCGTTTCGTTCAATATTCCTTGAGCCCTTATACGATTACATTGACGAACAACTCGACGATCAGCGAGCAATTCTCGCTCAGCTAAAGCGCTACAAGCATCGTTGCGAATGGTTTCGGCGGAGCAGGCTTGCGGCACTATGGAACGCGGACACCCAACAGGGAGAAAAGAACCTCGCGTATGACTTGTACGAATATCTCTTCGAGCAGGGAATCGAGTTCTCAATCGAGCCTCGGTCAGCGTCCGGGATTGCAGATCTGGTTGGGGCCCAGACAGGGCCAGAGCGCTTGGTCGCTGATGCCAAGGTCTTTACTTCAGACAAGGGGAAGCATTATCTCATCAACGCCTTCAATCAGATTTACTCCTACACCGTTGACTTCAATGAGCCGTTCGGGTACTTGGTCGTCTTTAAGTTCTGCCCGGAGGACATCCGGTTCCCATTCGCCGCCCAAGAGCAGTCCGTTCCTTGCATGACGCACAACAACAAGACAATCTTTGTACTCGTCATTGATCTATGCGAGGAGCAGGAGTCGGCTTCGAAACGCGGCCCCCTCAGGACCATAGAGATTTCTGAAGAAGAGCTCATTAGGGTAAAACAATAGCTGACCAGTTATAGGAATCCCTTCATCATGAATATGTCGGGGGCTCCGGTCATCTGCCGCAAGCAATGGAAAGGGATTCTCGCCAGCGCCTGGATCAATGTGGCCCAGTTGGATGCTTGGCCAGCCAGTCAAGAGCTCCCTTCAGAACAGCATGTTCAGCATCTATGGACTGATGCTCTCTTTCGATATTGGCTGCGATTATGAATCCCAATTTTGACCATGCCAACAACATTTCTTCGGGACTTGGCTCCAGGGACACAGCAGCATCGTGCATTTTCTCCATCAATTGATTGCTGTTCTCCCAGGTCTTGCCTTTTAACTGCAAGAATAGTTTCTTCTGGAAGTCATCGGCGTTGAAGTTTCCCATCTTTAAGCCTCCACTCTCGAGGCGATTCTAACATTCCGTCGCATGGCATTCTTGAGGACATTATCAACGCGTACAATCGCGGTAAAATAGCGCGCCGCGCCCTCATTCCGGGCAGGTTATCCACGGCGCGAATGCTGCCCAGGCATTCTTACCCTTCGGGGTTGAGCTCCAGCGCTGAAAGACATAAATGATCCGCCGCAGGGGCTAGCGGATTCGTCAGCCGGGCATTCTGGCCTCCTCACCATTCGGTCAATTTAAGTCTTTCCCTCCTTGAGGCCGCGCTTCCGCTGAAGCGACAGCGCAAGCGGCCGTCGCTGGCCTTCGGTAGTGTGTAGGCCATTTGATGGTCGAGATGATTTACAAGGAGGTGAATCAAAATGAATGGACAAAATAAGTTGAGGATTGAGGATGATGTGGTTGGATGGCTTTCGAATGGCGAGAAGTTCCGGAAGCAGAAAGTCATCGCAAGCAGATGGGTGTTGAAACAGCAGTTCAGATACAGAGCAGATGTCGAGGCGCTTAATAGCGCCGTCGACTCTCTGACAGAGGATGAGCTGGAATGGCTGGCCAGGGAGAGCGTTGAAGGTTACGCGGACAGCCAGAAGCGGATGGATTTCTTCGAGCAGCGTGCAATTTTGCTTGAGGGAAGCGGGAGGAGCGAAAATGTGGAATGAGCCAACAAGGGGAGAACTTGTCAAACTCCCCCCGCTTTATTCGCAGGATGGGGAGCATACACGAGACAAAATCGTGCATGCCCACTTCTTCCTAGGGGGTTGCGACTGGTACATAACGGAGTATGACGGGGAGGATGCGTATTTCGGATTTGCGATATTGTTCCCAGGCAGCGGAATGGCCGAATGGGGATACATCAGCTTTCGGGAGCTGAAAGCACTCAAAGCCAAAGGGGTCTTTGAGGTTGATTTTGATGGCCACTGGACGCCAACAAAGGTATCCGAGATTCAGAAGATAGTCGAGGAGGGCGGCTGCTGGTAATGGCAAAACACAAAATGAAGCCCTACTTTGTCATTTCAAGAGAACTCGGCTGTGACGGTGTGTTCGGGGAAAGAATCGAGGCGGAGAACGACGAAGAGGCATGGGAGATTGTTCAGGAAAGCATAGCAACGAACATGAGTCAGGACTGGCTATTTACCGCGGATGAATTCGGGAAGCTAAAGGAACTGTGCGAGAAGCTGCTGGCGGAGAGCCATTGAAGAAGATGGGCTTTGAAGAGTACATAAGCGAATACCGTGAAATCCTGAGCTATGTGACGGATAAGGATGTCGCGCTTGTGATCCTGGTTGAGACTGCCAAGGACAGGCGGGCAGAGCTTGAGGAGAGAGAATGATGTATTTGATGACAGACTTGATGTTTTCCAGAAAACTGAAAGGAGGTGAAGGACAATGGAAGCTGATGGATATATACAAACGTACAACGATCTAATGTCGAGAGTCAGCGACAAGGACGTGGCTCTTTCAATCTTGACCAATGTCGCCAAAGACAGGCGAACCGTTGAGATAAACAAGAATGGCGGTAATGGGAACGGGCACAGCAATGGCAGCGCTGGCGAGAAGGCGACGCAGGGCCAGCTCAACTATCTGAAGATGTTGGGCATTGAGGCGAAGGCGAACTTAAGCAAGGCAGAAGCGTCGAGGCTGATTGATGA
>MGVN01000221.1 GCA_001800515.1 Elusimicrobia bacterium RIFOXYB2_FULL_49_7
CAAAGGGGGCGTAATCATACGATACTTCGATGGTCGTATTTTCATTGATCTTGTTTTCGTCAAGGAACGTTACGATACCCATGTCATAATCGATGAAATAGTCGATATCCCTTTCAAGGACACGTCCGTCCATGGAGACGCGTTCCGATTGAGGGACGACACCGGGCTGGAGCGATACGAATTTAATGCGATAGCGGTACTCGGTATAAAGATTGTACCGGTGCGTTCTGCTCGCGCTGTAGAGATCAGCAGGGAACGGTTTTGCCGGTTTTCCTGAAGTATCCACCAGCGGCTCAAAATTAAACACGCCGCTTTCGAAATCGACGGTAATGTTCTGGGGATACAGGGGAACGGTTTTCCCTCCTTCAAGAGAGGCGGGTTCCTTGCCATTGAGATCCTGTACTTCAAGTACGAAGTTTCCCCTTCCATTGTCGCGTATGACCTTTACGTTCCCGAGGTTATAGAACGTTTTCAATTCGCGCGAGAGGTCTGCGTCATTGGTTTCCTCTTTAATGATTTTGGCACTCCCGGGGTAAGAGCCGCTGTCCCTGAGCCAACTGCCGTTTTCTCTTTGGTAATCGACTGCCACGACATGGTTGCTTCCCAGAGTGTTGCGGAAAATGATGATGCCTCTGTCATAATCGACCGTGTAATCCTGGCCGGCAATGAGCTGGTCAAAGCTTCCCGTTAAAGCCCTTGGAGGAGAGGGGGGCGTTCCCATGATCTCCACAAGCGTGTTCGTGGACGTGCTTATCGTGTTGTTTGCCGGGTTACGGTCATCGCGGTACACCGTGACCGTGCCGTTCCTCATTCGATCGTTGTCGAATTTCAGGAGGTAGTATTTCAGCTGGATGTAGCTGGTATCGGGAATGGTTTTGGGTTCGAATTTCGTGTTGCCGGTGAAGCGTTTCACCTGGGACGAGCCTTTGGTGCGGCTGAAGAATCCCCATGTGCGCAGATTCTTGTACTTGGCGTCCAGTTTTACGCCGAAGAGCTGGCGCGAATACCCGACGAATTCAGTCGCGGGCAGCGACATGGAAATATCGCCGAACGCAGCTTCCTGCACTACTTCGTCAGGATCTCCCTTGTAGATCACGGAGATGTCACGTTTGTCAGGGGTCGTGTCATCAAAGTCGACGTTGACGTTGATCTTCCTGCCGACGCGCCCTTTGATCCTTACCTGGAGCTCCTGGGTCATGTCTATGCTGCTTGAGTCAACGCGTTTTTGGCTCTCGGGTTTGTCATAGATGGTCGATTTCCAGGCAAGGCCGATGGCTTTCCTTCCGGAAATGGAGAGCTGTGATTCATAGGGCAGTTCCATGGAGAGCCCGGGCGGGAGCGGAGGCGGTGCCGGTTTCGGCACAGTGGAGGTGGAGACACCTACCTCCTGCTTTGTTTCAGGAGAGATCTCTCCCTCGTTTATCCTGCGCATCTTCAGCCAGTTGTCCCTGGAATAGGTGACGAAGCTCTTCTCTTCAAGAAAGCCGAGTAGATCTTCTCCTGCCTGTTGCTGAGGAGTTAGGGCTTGCTCCGGCTGCGCAGAAGGGGTCGAAACCGCTACAGAAGCAGCGGTTTCCTGTTCTTTATTTTGCTCCTGGGAGGGTGCGGATTGGGAAGATTCTTTGCGTTGGGTACCGAAAAGAGAGAACTTCTTCTTTTCGATAAGGAGGTTCTGGCTTTCGAGAGAGAGAAACAAAGAACCTACAAGGAGTATGCTGACAATAAGACTGCGTTTCATAGTATAGATGCCGTATGTCCCTCCCGGGCAAACTGTCTCCCGGGCCGTAGGGATATAGTGAGAGCTCTACCAGATAGATTTTCCCGTCGCAACGGGAATGAATGTTGACAATGTGAGATTATTGCAGCATAGCATGGTGGTATGGGTGATCGCGTATGGATGATGCTTCGTCAGTTTTCTGTTCTTGCCCCTGCCGTATCCCGTTAGAACGGGAGATGGGACGCTGTAACGTCGCGCTGTTTCAACCCCGTTCCCTGGGACTAGAGCCGGAGGATTTTCACTTATGGACAGTATGCCGCCGCATTAAAGGAAGATTTGAAAAATGAATTATTTTTGCATATTTCTATAATTATACCTAATTTTATATTATTATGCCACTTTTTTTGATATAATAAGGTTCACTAAAACCGCAGGAAGGCTTACCCTATGCTGAAGATAATACACCGCTATGTTTTGCGAGAATTCACCGAATCATTTTTATTCGGTTTAATTGTATTTTCAAGCATTTTGCTTCTCGACCAGGTATTCCAGCTGGTTGATCTTTTTTTAAGCAAAGGGATAGCCCTCCCCATTATCGCCCGGCTGTTCCTGTTGATCCTTCCCAATATCCTTTCGCTCACTATCCCCATGGCAGTGCTGTTGGGGATACTGCTTTCCTATGGAAGGCTCTCCGAAGACAATGAAATAACATCTTTTCGTTCCTCTGGTCTCCCCTACAGGGCATTTACGGGACCCGTGGTCTGGATGATACTCATCCTCAGCGTCTTTCTTGTGTACTTCAATCAGACGATCTCGCCTGCCACCCACAACCAGTTCCGGATGTTATACAAGGATATCCTCAACCAGCATCCGCTTATCAAGTTTGATGATAAAGCCATAGTTACGGTAGGCGAGTACAAGGTGTATGTGGAGCATGTCGACAAAGAGTCCAATGTGCTCCACGGCATTAACATTTATAAATTCTCGTCTTCAGAGCACGGTGCCCCGTGGCGCATCAGCGCTTCTTCGGCGGCCGTAGATGTTTCCCCTCATGCCGTCCTTTTTCATCTTTCCAACGGATTCTGGCAGCAGCCAAATCCTGAAAAATTGGACACCCTGGTGCATATGCAGTATAAGAGTTACCTTTTTGCCATTCCGATCGGCGGTCAAGTGATCCCGTTCAGCCAATCGTTGCGCGAGATGACCGGTACGCAGCTACTGAAAGAAATTGATTCCTACCGTGCCAAGAATATGCCCACGCATTTCCTTGAAACAGAGTACTGGATGCGTTGGGCCCTCGCGTTCTCTCCTATCGTGCTGGCGCTCTGCGGCATACCGCTGGGTATCGTGCTTGAAAAGGGAGGCAGGGCCATAGGATTCGGGGTCAGCCTCGGCATGTTGTTCGTTTATTACCTGCTGCTCGTCACTGGACTAAATATAAGCGAGAAGGGGTATGTGCAGCCGCGGTTTATCCTGTTTTTGCCGAACATTGTGATGCTGATCGTCGGGCTTCTGCTTTGGCGAAGAATGGTTAAAAAATAGGATCATCAAGAATATGGGTCATATATGAAAATACTTACCCGTTACCTCATCAAAGAGTTCATGAAGCCCCTCGTTTTCAGTTCGGTTGCATTCGGAGGGCTGGTGCTTATTTCCGAGTTTTTTCGCGAGCTTAATTTTTACATGGAGAAAAAAGCAGCCTTCAGCGCGGTCTTTCAGTACCTGTTCCTGAACCTTCCCTGGTGGGTCATACAGGTGCTGCCGGTCGCTGTTCTTCTGGCGGTGCTTTTTTCCCTCGGCCAGCTTGCGAAACAGGGTGAGATCACTGCGATCAAGGCTTCCGGCATCAATCTGTGGCGCATTGTAAGCGTACTCTTTCTCTGTGGATTGTTTTTGGGCGCGGTAGAGGTCGTGCTGCGGGAAAAGATAATCCCCTACACTGTAGAAAAGGCTGAATACGTACGCAAGGAGAAGATCGAGAAGCAGCCGGTTTTCGTGCGGACCGAATACAATGACCTTGTCATCGCTCTTCCTGCCCAGGGACGGATGACGGTCGGCATATTGAACGTCAAAGAAAATCTGATGCGGGACGTGGTGATCGATTATTATGATGAGTCGTTTGGCTTAAGCAGGCAGATCGTGGTTCGGGAAGTTCGCTGGAGCCAGGGTACGGAGTGGGTGTTCCTGAATGGGGTAGAAAGAGTATTCGCAGCAGGAACGTGGCAGGATAGTTATTTCAGCGAAAAGATGCTTTCTCTTCCCTTTGAACCCAAGGATTTCATGATCACCCAGATACGGCCTGAACAGCTCTCATCGGCGGAGTATAAAAAGCATATCCAGCAGCTCACGACACTCGGTATCCCAACGGAACGAGAGACTATCAAGTTCTATGGCAGGTGGTCGTCAGTATTCAGCCATCTGATCGTCATGCTGATCGGGATCCCTTTTGCGCTTGGGTTGGGAAGCCGGCACGGGAAGGTGATAAGTTTCACCTTCGCGCTTCTCTTCGCATTTTTTTACTGGGGGGTGCAGGCGGTTGGACAATCGCTCGGAGAAAATCATGTTGTCACTCCCCTTCTTGCGGCATGGCTCGGGAATATCATATTCGGAGTGCTCGGTGTGGGGTTGTTGAACAGGATAGGGCGCTAAATGGGAGTGTCTGATCAGCCGGCTATCGGGCAACAGCCAGTTTTCCTACTTTTATCTTTCCATCAGCATTGACACGATAGAAATATAATCCAGGCGCCACTTCTTCTCCTTCATCATTCCTGCCGTTCCAGTCATACTCATACACCCACCGGTAATTTCCTGAAGGCGCCGCGCTGAACAGCAGCATCTCGCGTGCTACGCTTTTTATCTTTTCCCCTGCCATGTTATAAATGACTACATTCATATCCTGCGGTGCTCTGGTGAAATGGAACACGAGAGTGGTCAGAGTGCCGTTCGGTTTGACAGGATTGACGGGATAGTCCGGCCCTGAGGGATTGGGATAATTCAGCGCTTTATCGATACTGACGTTATTTGATGCCGCTATCTGCGTGACGTAAAAATTCACCTGTCCGCTTGCGAACGCGAATCCCGTGGAGTTGATGCCTGACACCTGCCCGTTGTAAGGATCAGAATCAGGCGTTGAGAAGACGTTCTTTATACCGGGCCAGGGATCGGTAGAATCCCCGTTGTTATCCATCGGGTGCGATGAGTCCGCAGGGACAAGGTCAACCGTCGAATGCGTATAGTTGTTCACCGTGTTCATCTGGTAGCGGTCATTTAAGGTGGTGCCGTC
>MGVN01000222.1 GCA_001800515.1 Elusimicrobia bacterium RIFOXYB2_FULL_49_7
AACAGCATTGCGTTCAACCCCGCGGGTTTGAGCTTCCTTCCCAAGAAGGAAGTGGCTCTCGTGCAGAACTCATGGATACAGGATATAAGCAATCAATACCTTGCGGCAGGCCTTCCCATGGGAACCAAGGGCACGCTCGGGCTTGGCGTTACCATGTTGAGCGTCAAGGATATGGTGCAGATCCCGACCAGCGGAGTGGCTACCGGCACGAAGTTCGAAGCGAGCGACATGGCAGTCACGCTTGCTTATGCGAAAGCCTTTGGTGAAAAACTGGGCGTTGGCCTCAGCGTGAAATCCATCACCCAGAAAATAGAGAACGAAAGCGCCGCAGGATTTGCTGCGGATATCGGCGTGCAGTACCGTGCGTCGCGGAAAGTCGACCTGGGACTTGCGGTGCAGAACGTCGGCACCAGCTTGAAATTCATTACCGAAGCGGACCCTCTGCCTATGACGATCAGGGCGGGAAGCGCGTACCGGCCTCTTGCCAGTATCGCGATCGGCCTTGATGTCATCGCTCCGAATGACAGCGACGTCTACGCGGGTATCGGCGCGGAATACTGCCTCAAGGCAGGCCAGAAGCTTGTGTTCCCTATCCGTGCGGGTTACCGTTCCGGCTATGAAACCGAGCAGATGTCCGGGCTCGGCGGCGGCCTCGGGATCGTTTATGACAATGTTTTCAGCATCGATTACGCATGGAACCCGATGGGCATACTCGGCGATTCCATGAGGTTCGGGCTCAGCTTCAAGTTTTAGCGCTGTGTTTTTCATTGCTCTTGAAGAAAAGAAGATGGCAGAGTATCCACTCTGCTATTTTCTCATTATGATCGCGTTGGAAAGATTTTTCATGAAAGGCCATTTTGTTGACTGTTTATGACGAAAAAATCTCCTTTTCTATGCGGTACTCTCCGCCGTTTTCTCTGTATCATTCATGCCGGTCATCCGATTTTCATACTTTTATTATAAAAGGGAGAAAGCGTTTATGGAAAAAAGGAAACTGAGAAGTCTTATCATCGCGGGCATTGTCTGTGTCGTTACTTTGCTGCTTTGGTGGACGGGCTGGCTGCAGGATATCGAGAACAAATCGTATGATATCCGTTTCAGGCTCCGCGGCGAGACAAAGCCTGCCGAGGCGATCGTCGTGGCGGTATATGACGAAGATTCCTTCAAACTGCTGGGCCGTTGGCCCTGGACGCGGACCGTTCACGCGCAGGCGGTCAATGCGCTTACCGCCGGCGGGGCGAGATCGGTTGTGTTCGATATGCTTCTTCCTGAGCCCGAAGGCGCGGGGCCTGACGGCGCTCTCTCGCGGGCGGCATCGCAGTCGGGAAAAGTAGTATTCGCTTCCTTTTTTCAGATCAATAATGAAGGCACGCCGACGGATTTTCTTCTCCCCATAAAACCGTTCCAGGAACATTCGCTTATAGGATTTACCAACATTTTTCCCGAACTGGACGGCGTCAGCCGCAGGATCCCGCTCTTCAAGGAGTACGATGGCGAGATCGCCCCGTCACTGGGGCTTGCGGGGCTTTCAGTGTACCTGGGGAAAACCCCGGAACAGGTCATCACGGAACAGAACGTGCCGATCGACGAATATTATGAAATGATGATCAATTTCGCCGGCGGGTACGAGTCCTTTCCTTATGTTTCGTATAAAGACATTATCCGCGGCGCGCTGCCCGTGAAACACTGGCTGCAGTACATGAAAGCGCAGGGTGTTGCGGATGACGCGGCGCTCGGCACATTCAGTACTTTTTCGGCAAAGGGCGCTGCCATGACAAAGGAAGAGATATATGCCTTCCTCGAGGGGAAGAAGAACTCCGCGGGAATGGAAAAGGCGATGGATGAGTTCCTTGAGAAGAATCCCTCGGCCCTTTCGGACCAGGCGGAACTGTTCGTTGAATGGATGTCTACCCTGCCCGATACCGCCCGCCCGGCGACCGATGCTTTCTTTTCGGCATTCTACAAAGACAAGATCGTGCTTATCGGAGGGACAGCGTCGGGACTCTTTGATTTTGTCGCTACTCCCTTTGCGCCTATTTTCCCCGGCGTTGAGATACACGCTAACACGATGTCCAACATCCTGCTCAAGAACTATCTGCGTCCTGGGCCGGTACTGCTTACCATGTTCCTTATCATTGCCTTTGCGGTTTTTTCGGGCATTATCATGGGGAAGCTGTCACCGCTGTGGGCCGGCGTGACTGCCGTATGCGTATTCACCGGCTACTTCCTGTTCACTTACTTTATGTTCACGCTCCGGTATACGATGGTCGAGTTCGTGGCTCCCGCCACCAGCCTTGCGCTCAGTTATATCGGGGTCATGTTCTACCGCTTTATGACGGAAGAAAAGGAAAAGCGGCACATTAAGAAGACGTTCAGTAGGTATCTGAGCCCGCGCGTCATGGATAAAGTGCTCAATGATCCGAGCTACCTTAAGATGGGCGGCAATAAGCAGGAGCTTACTGTCCTGTTTTCCGATATCCGCGGTTTTACGACGATCACTGAGTCGCTCCCTCCCGAGGCCCTCGTTGCTCAGTTGAACGAGTATCTCAGTAAGATGGTGGAGATCGTGTTCCGCTATGACGGGACGCTCGATAAGTTTATCGGCGACGCGGTGATGGCGTATTGGGGCGCACCCCTCCCGCAGGCCGACCACCCGAAACGCGCGGTGATGTGCGCGCTCGAGATGCACGCGGAACTGAAGAAACTGCAGGAAAAATGGGTTGCGGAAGGCAAGCCGATATTCGAGATCGGCGTCGGGGTCAATACGGGCGAAATGATCGCGGGGAATATGGGATCAAAGGAAAAGATGGAATACACCGTGATCGGCGATAACGTGAACCTCGGCAGCCGCCTTGAGGGGTTGAACAAAGACTATGCCAGCAGGATCATCGTGTCCGAAGCGACCTATACCCTGGTGAAAGACCTCGTGGAAGGAAAAATTCTCGGCGGAGTGAAGGTCAAAGGAAAAACCAAGCCGGTCGATATTTACGCGGTACTCGCGAAAAAGGGAGAGCCTGTCGACCAGGAACTCCTGAAACGCATTAACGAAAAACTAGCTGAAAAGAATGCGGCAAAAAAAGAGGAAAAGAAGGAAGAAAAGAAAGAAGAGAAAAAAGAAGAACCAAAACCCAAGCCGTTCAATCCCGACCAGCGCATCGATTTCGGCCGTCCTCCTGTAAAGTGAGGCAGCCGGAGCAGGCGCGGTAATAGTATTCGATAGTTCCTTCGGAGCTTTCATGCAGATCTTCTGGAGACTTGTTCTTGCGCATCTGTTGGCGGATTTTACGCTGCAGACCAATTTCATCGCCGCGTGGAAGCGCAAGAATGTTTGGGGAGTGCTCGCGCATTCAATGGTATTTTTTCTTTGCGCCACGGCTCTCTGTTTCGATTATCTCGCCGATACATGGATCCAATTCAATTCGCATATCGTCATACAGGGATGGATGGCGATACTCCTGCTCACCATGTTCCATTTCCTTGAGGATGAGTGGCGCGTATGGACCATCCAGCGTTGGAGTTCTCCGGATTCCTTTCTTTTTTTTATCTGGGACCAGTTCATTCACTACGTGCTGATATTCGTGGCATCTCCGCAGCAGAACGGTTTTTATCCTGAGAAAACGGTGCTCCTTGCGATCGTTTTTGTCCTGGCAACGCATTTCACCACGATCTTCGTGTATTACATGGAAAAGGATATCTTCGGCCAGGCCGGTATACCGACCAGGGAAAAATATTACGGTATGCTTGAACGCCTGTCGATCATCATGCTGCTGCTGCTTCCCGGATGGTGGGCGTTGTCTGCGGCAGCGGTGGTGCTGACGCGGCTGGCGGTAAAAAAACTCCTTCCGGATTTTCAGTTCTCCTGGGTGAACATCGCTGTCAGTAGTTTTATGGCGCTGCTTTTCGGTGTCTTTGCCCGCCTCATCTATCACGCGTAGAGTTCCCCTGTTCAAACGGATTGACTGCCCGGCCTGGTTTTCCTTGTAATATTAAGGAGTTTTGTGGATATGCTGCCAGAATGTGCGGGGGTTGATTTCTCGTAGGATATAGTGTATAATATACAGACAATGCCGAAGGCATTGTTTTTTTAGGTTTTGCAAACCCTATTGCACTTTGAAATAGAAATGCGCCCATAGCTCAACTGGATAGAGCGTTTGACTACGAATCAAAAGGTTAGAGGTTCAAGTCCTCTTGGGCGCGTGTTATTTCCGCGGACAGCCGCAGTCCGGATAACAGGAACGTTCCTGTTTTTCATGAATGAAGAACCTGATCCCGGTGATTGAACAGGCCCGGTGCCGGAGGGGCTTTAACGTCTATGATTAAAGTATTGATAATTGACGATTCTCCCTTCTTTCATAAGCTGGTGCAGGAGATGCTCGCAGGCGACAGTGAATTCAAGATCGTCGGCGACGCGTTCAACGCCAAAGAAGGCCTTCAAAAGATCAACAGCCTTGCTCCTGATGTCATATGTCTTGATATTGTCATGCCGCAGGTAGATGGCATCTCGTTCCTGCGTGAAGTGTTGAAAACAAATCCTACCCCCGTTGTCATTTTCTCCACGCTTGCCGGACCACTCTCTGAAATCTCTAAAAATGCTTTTGCCTATGGCGCGGTTGACGTGGTGAAGAAACCCGGTTCCCAGGATGAATATCCCAAAGTCAGGGAAATGCTCATCGCGAAATTGAAGGCGGCGGCGAAGGTGGATAAGAAGCGCCTGAAACTTGTCTATGGCGCCACGATGAGGGAAGAGATCGCGGCAGCAAAGTTTGCTGCTCCGTCGAAGATCGTTGTGGTCGGGTGCCCGGTAGGGAATGCACTGCCGGCCGAAGAATTCATCAAGTACGTCCCGAAGGATAGCCGCGTCGGCATTCTCCTTTATCAGCGCATACCGCAGGAAACGGTCTCTGCCTGGGTGGAG
>MGVN01000223.1:0-12620 GCA_001800515.1 Elusimicrobia bacterium RIFOXYB2_FULL_49_7
GTCCGGGTCAATACGCCAGGTGCAATAATTGGAATTCCATGGTATGCCTTTAATGTCAGCAAGTCCAAGTCTCCGGTTACAAGGTAATCCGCATTGCAATGGAGGGCAGCGGCCAGAATGGGGTCGTCTTTGCGGTCGCATGAACCCACAGGCACCTCTTCAACATCCCGGATGACTTTGCAGGTGAAGTGTATCGATGCGATGATTTTTTTTACATCGTCTTCCGGAATATGGAATTTCTGAATCAGCGCAATACTCATTTCTTCCAGAATATATGGGCTGACATAAACGCTGTGTTTCTGGATGCAGGTCATATAAAGTCGTCTGCAAACACCGGGATTGCCGTAAGCAGATACTAAAACATTGGCGTCAAAAAGGACTTTCACCGCCGCATTGTCTTGAAAATATCTTCATCTGTTTTGAAACCTAGTTTTTTGACCCTGGGTTCAACCAGTTTCCGCATCTCTTCAAACTCCAGAATAGCCAGGTGGCGGTCAAGAGCATCCTGTGCCAGCTTTGCAGGCTGAGTGTGCGTTCGTTTTGTGTAGTTTGCAAGACGGAGCTGCGTCTTTGATTTTAACGGTATGGTCAGTGTTGTCATGGTTTTTATCTCCTTTGTAGGGCAAAGCCTTCAATCATTCTGAAAATGGTTTTCCTGTCTGACGGGGCAAGTTGCTCCAGCCGAAGATGTTGGCGATAAGGATATAATGCCATTCCATAAAACCTCTTGCAGAATATACCTAATTGTTATACATTCTATCTAATTAAAAATGACACATATTCCTTGACAGCTTTTTAAAACCAAGGGAGAGACATGGTGTGATTTTCTTTTTTGTTATCATAGTTTTTCCCGAATTATTTGTCATAAGATTTCGCCCCTTTTCGGAGATTTTCCCACGCTAAGCAGCCGGTAAAAAAGGCCGGTGGTTTTCGCCAACGACCTTGATGATGCTTTTGATTGCCTGAAGTGTAATTATCTTTGTGCGGCAACATCTGTGGCCAAATCGTAATCGAACCTCCAATGCGGTTGGATAAGCACCTTGTTGACGATGTCAATGGTGATGGATTTGGTTCTGGCTCTGACGGCTTCAATAAGGCGGGAGATGCACAGGTTTCTGCATTTTCGTAAGTAACCGTCTGCGGAGCGTACGATGAGGGCGGTGGCTTCTTCTGTGAATACATTGTGTCCCAGCCCGGCTTTGTCGATCTGCACCAGAATGAATTTATCCATGTCGTCCGGATTGAGTTTGAGAAGCGTTGCCGAGAAGGTGCTGTTGCAGGCAAAGGCGGCTTCGATAATTCTTTTTTCGCAGGAGACGTGCAGCCCGTCATTGTCGATGCGAAAAGCGGAGCAGAGGATTTTAAGGGTATTGGTATAGGAGTGCATAGTACGGTTGACCGCAACCACGACCATGTGTTTGTCTGGTCATTTTCATCTTTAGTGCCATGCAAGAGGGCTTTATCCCTGGTGGAACTTGCGCAACGAAGTATTGCGGGAGGGATGCTTCAGCCGTTTAATGGCCCGTTCTTTTATCTGACGGATACGCTCACGGGTTAGGTTGTACTTGGCTGCGATTTCTTCGAGCGTATGGCTTCGTTCGCAATCGATACCATAATAAAGGCGAAGTACTTCCGCTTCACGCCGTTTCAATGTATTAAGAAGATCCTCAATCTCATTGCCTAAGAAATAACCATCAATCTTATCATCAGGGGAGGGCGCTTGTTCGTTCTCAATCAGGTCCAGTAAAGAGCCGTCATCTTCATTGGAGAAGGGAGAATCAAGGGAGCTATGGCCGCTTCCAATGGCAAACGCTTCCCGGACATCGCCCTCATCAATCTTAAGATGTTTGGCAATCTCATCGCACGTTGGAAAACGTTTTAGTTTCTGTTCGAGCTTGCTGACTACTTTGCCCACATTATGAATAGTGGAAACCCGATTAAGGGGTAACTTCATGATGCGCGACTGTTCTGACATGGCCTGTAAAATAGCCTGCCTAATCCACCAGACCGCATAGGAGATGAATTTGAAATTCTTGGTTTCGTCAAATCGTTTGGCCGAGCGGATAAGGCCGATGTTGCCTTCATTCACCAAATCAGCCAACGGCATGCCCTGATTTCGATAGTTGCTGGCCACGGATACCACGAAACGCAGGTTCGCTTCGATAAGTTTTTTCATGGCCGCCTTATCCCCCTTTTTGACGTGGATGATAAGATCGTGCTCTTCTTCCCGTTTGAGCGGTTTGAATTTTGAGATGTCTTTTAGGTAAATATTGAACGAATTCTCATTTTCAGACTGAAAACTTGATTCCATCACTATCCTGTTCGGTAAAGGGGCGATTGCTAAGCTCTAAATTTACCATAAAAGTATAACTAAATACATTAAATGTCAAATTAAACATAAATATTCTGCCTCCAAAACAGAAGATGGATTTTGCTAAGGCTTTGTAATTAAGAGAGATAAAATAGTACCCGGTACAGGACTCGAACCTGTGGCCTATTCTTTAGGAAAGAATCGCTCTATCCACCTGAGCTAACCGGGCAACTGTTTTCATTAGATACTAATCTCGTTTCAGTTTTTTTAGAAGTGAGGCCAGATTGTCGCCCAGCGTCTCCATGGTGGAGAGTCCTTCCGTATCATTCTTAACAGAGCCGGCCGGGCCGCCGAAACCGATGTTCCAATATGAGGAACCCGGTACAATCATTTGGTTGATGAAAAAGAAGTAATTCAATTGCGCAAAAGTGAAGTTTTGACCCGCACGTCGCGCGCACACCACCGCTGCGCCCAGCTTATCTTTTAACCACGCCTTTTTCCCGCCGCGGACAGCATAGCCGACGCGGTGAAGCACGGCCATCAGTTCCGGTGTGGCGCTGCCGAAATAGACCGGAGAGCCCAGTAGAATGATGTCTGCAGCCAAGAATTTGTCTAAAATTCCTTTGAAATCATCGAGATCTTCCTGGATGCAGCGCGGGTGTTCGTTGTCCGGGTTTTTACAGCCCATACAGGCGATACAGCCGTGGAGGTTTCGGCCGGACAGGGAGAGGAGTTCCACTTCAATTCCCTGACCGGATAGTCTGTTTATAACCGTAGAGAGAAGCAGGGCGGTATTGCCTTCTTGTCTGGGACTGCCGTTAACGGCCAATGCTTTCATTTTCCCTCCTGAATGAAGGCTAAATATAATATGTTTCAACCCCTTCTTTTTAGTATTTTTAGAGCGTGAAGTCCTTTTTTTTCTTTTTATTGTCTGTCGGTTTGATTGGGGCGGACACGGTTGTCTTAAAAAACGGTACACGTGTTGAAGGGGATGTGATTAGCAAATCCGAGGTCATCCTAAAGGTTTTTTCCCCCCAGTTTCAGCGTTCTATTGTCATTGAGAAAAAAGAAATAGACTATGTCGAAATTGAAGGTCAAAGAGTGGTATTCGACTCGCTCTTTATGGAAAAACAGACTTATAACCCCAAATTTAAAGTTCCGCCCAAACGGGTGCGGCAAGCCATCCGAGAACGGCCTGATTCCATCTTTACCCAGGACATTTTTAAAACCCTGGATATCCGGGACGATTCTTCCATTGCGCAAAAAAAGGCAAATAATCTTTTTTTTAATGCCCCGGCCCGCCTCGGCAGCATGGGACTTGGATTTGTCCTGGCCAACGGATTGACCTGGGATAATGGCGCCGCTTTCAGCGAATATGATTTTGGTTATCAGGGCCAACGTTTCGGCATCAAATGTCTGAATGCTCAGATTAGACGGAACATTCTGAATTATCATAGCACCGTTGTGATTGATGTGGGATATGGGAAAAAGGATATGCAGGACGATTCACTCGGACAAACGGTGGAGTTCGGGATTCTTCAATATTTCTCCGCCCGGTATGTTTACTGTATGAACCAGTGGCTTTTATCCCCTGGATTGTCTGCCGGTTTTTCCATCCTTAAGGCCGGCGTGGAACGTTATGGTGCAAAAAACATCCAACATCCCAGTGCCTCATCCATGACCGTGGATCGCTCCCTCTATAAAAACATGTTCCGACCGACCGTGGGTCTTGACCTTAATTTTTACGATGTGGTGACCGCCAATCTTTCAATGGATCTCTTCACGCTTCCGCATCCGGCTTCTTATCTGAATCTTGCTTTTTTGATACCGTTTTTGCAATGAAGGCCAAATCCTATACCGTGAGTCCGAAACTGTTGCTCACGCTGCTGCTGGCGGTGGTGTTGCCCAGTTTTCTGTTGGTCCTATTGGGTGCCCGTGCGGTGCGCAACGAACGTTATGTCCTGGAACATAAAATGATGGAGGAATACCGCCGGAACCTTAAGACATTAAAAGTCGGTATCGACAACGATCTCTCCGTATTTGAATCCTCCCTGCCGGAACGGCTGAGGAACCGCAATTCCGTTTTGCATCCGAGCGGCCTTTCGGAATTGATTTTTATCCTGGCGCCGGACGGACGGATTACCTATCCGGTGCGACTGGTGTCCCGACGAGAGATCCCGGCCGCTTTTTTAAAGCCTTATTCCGACGAAACGATTCTTCAATATCAGGCGGAATACCGTTCCGGCCTATTGGCGGCCGATTGCCCGACACTCTCGGCTCGAAAAGGAACAGGGTCGGCGTTGCTTCCTCGAGAGGCCCTTCGACTTGCCTCGGATGTCCGCTGTCTGATGCGGAACGGGGAGTTTCCGTCCGCACTGAAAACCGCTTTTCAGCTGATGGCGGATTCCCTGTCCGCGCCGTCGCCGCTGACGGTTTCGAGTTGCATGATGGGCGGCCTTCTGGCCGCGAAAATATTTGTTCAACTCGGCCAAAAGGATAAGGCGCAATTGCTGTTGACCGATTGTTTTCAGACGTTGATATCGGATACCACACCGGTATTCGAAGAGGAGTTTGTGTATTATACCCGCCGTATCGGCCGTGAAATGGAGACATTATCGCCGGAACAGGTTCCGGCCATGGTTTCTTCTGCAGAGCGACGGCTGGCGGAGAACCGGTTGATTCGGCCGCTTCAGGCCTTACTTCAGCGCCGGGATTCTCTGACCTTCGGGTATGCCATGCGTGACTCCTTAATCTATTATATTGCTCCTGCGCCGGCCGGCGGCGGTATCGGTGCCATTCTGAAAAAAGAGGCTATTCTGGAGAGCGTTCGACGGTTCGAACGTGAACAGCCTCATCTTGGGTTGTCCATTTCAACCGCCGAAGGAGAGGTGCTCTATTCCTCTTTTGAACGTGAACCCGGGGAGGAGAATCAGGTTCAACTCACGGACGGTTTGTGCGGTCGCCTTTCCTTTTTGAATGTCCGAATGGCGGAAAAACGGCCGGGCGAACTGCATGGCATTCTCCGATTGCACCGTTATATTTATCTCTCTTTTCTCATTATCCTTATTTCCGCGATTGCCGTCGGCGTGTGGCTTACCTATCGTGCGGTACGACGGGAATTGGCGGTTATCCGGATGCGCTCCAACTTCATCAGTTCTGTTTCTCACGAGCTGAAGACGCCGCTGACCTCCATTCGCATGTTCAGCGAGATGCTCGATCGCAGCCGGGTATTGGATGAGGGGAAACGGACCGAATACGTGGGCCATATCAAGCGGGAATCAGAACGACTCACCGGACTGATCGACAAGATGCTCGACTTTTCTCGGGTCGAGGAAGGCCGGATACGATATGAATTCGAACATGCGGATCTGGAAAAGATCATCGATGACGCGCTCTCTGCACTGGCACCGCTTCTGGATGAAAAGGATGTTTTTGTTGATCGTGTTCGAAGCCGCAGCTTGTTCGTCTTCTGCGACCGGAAAATGGCGGCCCAGGTGGTGGTCAATTTGGTGGACAATGCGGTAAAGTATTCAACCGGACGGCGGGAAGTGGAAATCCGTACCGGTTTACAGGAAGGCATGGCCGTGTGCTCGATACGCGATTACGGCATGGGAATTCAACCCGGTGAAGCGGAGCGCATCTTCGACGAATTCTACCGGTCTGAGAACGGAACGGCCGCGCAAATCAAGGGAACCGGTTTGGGGCTGGCCATCGCACGGAAAATCATTCTGGATCATAAGGGAACGATTATGGCGGAACCCGCCTTGGGCGGGGGATTGCGGGTGGCGTTTTGCCTCCCGGTGTCGGAAGGAGAAGCATGGAATTCAAAATCGTCATTATAGAAGATGAAGAGGCCATTCGTCTCGGATTAAAGGATAGTCTGGAAATGGAAAGGTATAAGGTTTTTACCGCCTCGGACGGGGAAGCAGGCCTGGAAGTCGCTTTGCGTACCCGGCCTGATCTTATCGTTCTGGATCTCATGCTTCCGAAATTAGGGGGCTACGACGTCTGCCGCAAGATAAGAGAAAAAGGGTTGCGCGCCTTTGTCCTTATGTTGACCGCTAAAAAAGAGGAGATGGATCGTATTATGGGTTTTAATGCCGGTGCGGACGATTATATGGTCAAACCTTTCAGCCTAATGGAACTTTTGGCCAAAATTAAAGCCATTTTTCGACGTATCGGCAAGGAACAGTCCGTGGTGGAGACCTACCGGATGGGACGGCTCTCGATGGATTTTAAAAAATATGAGATGATGATTGATGGAAAATCGGTCGAGTGCTCCACCAAGGAGTTTGAGATTATGAAATATTTTGTGCTCCATCCGGGTGAAGCGGTTTCCAGGGAGGATCTGCTTGATGCGGTGTGGGGGTACGAGGTTTATCCGTCCACACGAACTGTAGATAATTTTCTGGTCCGTCTTCGCCAAAAACTCGAACCTGAAACGGATAACCCGACGGTACTCAAGAGCATCCGCGGGGTAGGATATAAGTTTTGCCCGGAAAATCTGTAACATGGTATTATTGATTTTCCTTATTTTTGTCTTGAATGGAACGGCTGCCGGTTATTCGACAGTGGATTCTCTGCTGGAGGAGGCCAAGTATCAGGCGCAAGTGGCCGGCCGACCGGATGACGCGGCACGACTTTATGAAAAGGTCCTTTCCGGTTTTGCGCAGGATTCGAATGCCATGGTACTGGCACGACGCGGACTTTCTTTTTGCCGGATGGTGATGGGAGAGACGGCGAAGATTGAAACCTTGGCTGTGACGCACGATGACAAGCGGAAAGGAGAGGGATACCTGCTGATGTGGCGCCAAGCCTTCGGCTCGGGTAATATTACCGGCGCTGTCTTGTCCGGGGAGCGTATCGTCCTGACCGTGGATGAAGGTTATTTGGTGGTGGTCCGGAAAAGTGATGGCAAGATATTGTGGGCGCGTCGCGGAGTGGACAGTCGAATCGCACCGGCCGTCTTAGACGATCGTATTTTCATGCCGGTACGAAACGGTTCCCTTTTCTGTCTGGACGGCATGACCGGAGAACCTCTATGGAACAGTCGTTGCGGTACGGCGACCTCTCCGGTGCGGGTCGGACCCGGCAACGTACTTTTCCTTTCCGCGGGCAGGGAAGCGATTGCGTTGGACAGTCGCAGCGGCAAGCGGCTCTGGAGGACCGTCTTACCCGATGAATCGCGTATGGCTGAAGCGCCTGTTTTGTGTGCAGGTTATCTGCTTTTCCGTATGGCCTTCAGCGGAATAGCGGCGCTCAATCCGAAAAGCGGTGCGATTGTCTGGACGAGTACGGATCCCGCACTTCTTCCGCTGATTTCCGGGGAAGAGACATTTTTCATCGTCAATAAGGGCTCCCTTTATTGTTTGGACGGTTTTACCGGCAAGACGCTCTGGAACCGGGAAAACGAGGCCGTGATTCTTTCCTTGAAAATGGAGGACCATGGACCGCTCTGTCTGCTGGATGAAAGCGGACGTTTGTCCGGCTTGGATCCGGAAAGTGGCCGGCAACTCTTCACCTTTCAAGCGAGCCCCGGCGCGCTTCTGCAAAATCGGGGACGTCTTTTTGTGGCCGACCGAAAAGGGCGGATCAGCGCTTATTCGGAAGATGGCAGCCCGCTTTGGCTATATCCTACCGGTGAAACCGATCATTTGGAACTCGTGATACTTGGGAATGCTCTCGGGGTTCTTACGGAAAACAGCGGTTTTTTCCTGCTCGATCCGACCTGTTCCAGAAAAGAAGATCCGCGGCTGGCACCGGTCCGTCTGGAAGCGGAAATGATGATAAAAAGCGGTCTCTCCAAATCCGCGGAACGAAGCTTGCAGGAGGCCTTGTCCACGTTGGCACCCGGCGATCCGGCGATGAACAGACAGTTGGCCCACCTTCTGCTTCAGGAAGGGCGTATTCAACCGGCTCTGGATGCATTTGAGCGCTATATCGCATCGTCCGATCCCTTGGAATCCGGAGATAAGGCGCTTCTCGACAACCTGCGTACTCTGACCGGTGCGGTTTGGACAGCCTCGGTCGAGCATGTCGGCCGCTTCAGCCCGTTTTATCTTCAGGATAACCGAATTGCCGTGTTGGGTGTGGGCGAGGTACGTATCCTTTCCCTGGAAAACGGCGAACTGTTATGGCGTTATCGGTTGCGCAAACCCGATGCCGCCCTTCAGACCGGGCTGATGATCGGAAGCGAGCTTTTCTGTCATGATGGCATCAACCTCATTTGTCTTGATCTGTCTTCTCAGCACGAACGCTTCCATCTGGAAGTCCGCGAAAATATCACCCAATTTGCTGCGGCGGGCAACGACCTGGCAATCGGGACCTGGAATAACGGATGCCTTTTTGTTAATCGTGTCAATGGCAGAGCCGAACGACGTGATTTTCGTAAAATCAAGGCTATTTTTCCGCTGACTGCGGATAATGCTCTCTGGCTGGTCGGCTTGGAGGGAGGCGTCATGCGTCGCCATGGAAACGACCTTCAGTTCCTGGAGCAGGGTGAAAAATTATCCGCCTTGCCGGTTATGACCAACGGACATGTGATCCTACAAACCGCTTCCGGTTTCTGTCGTGTCTATGCTGCCGGAACGGGAAACAAAGAGTTGGAGTTCAGAACCGGCCAGCCTTTCTCTTCGGTAACAGCGGACGCCTCCCGACTTTATTTCATTTTTCCCAATTCGGGATTTGGTGCGCTGGACTTGAAAGATGGTAAACGGATTTGGCAACGCCGGGATATGGCCTACGGCTTTGAAAATATTCAGTGCTCTGACGGCTTGCTCGCCTTTTCCGGCAATGGGCGCGTAGTGGCCATGCGGGCAGAGGACGGAAAGACGGTGCAGGAGTGTCGGGTTGTTGGACGTGTCGCTTCCACGCTATTATCCGGAAAGACGCTTTTAGTGCGCGCTGAAAATGGAATTTTATATCGGTTTGATGTCAAATGAAAGGGGTAAGTGATGTTGAGTAAAACAGAGATAGAAAAATACGCTGAAGTTCTGGTGTGGGCGCTGACAACTGCCAGGACAAAACCCTATAAGAAGGGTGATATCATCCGAATCTCATTTGAATGGGAAGGATTGGAATTAGCTGAGGCGGTCTTCAAGCAATGCATTACAAAAGGCTTTCAACCCGTTATCAGATTTGTTGAAACAGCAGGCATGGAAAGACATTTCTATAAAAAAAGCTGCTTGGAACAGCTTCAATTTATTGCCCCGGGCACAAAAGAATTGAATGAGAAATTAAACGGTTCGATCTTTATTATGGCCCCATCCAGCCTGACTCATCTTAAAGAAGTGGCGCCTTCCAAAATCACGACGGCGATGGTTGCTCGAAAACCTTTTCGTGACATACTGTGGCGACGAGAGGATGAAGGTAGCTTCGGCTGGACGCTTTGCTCGTTACCGACGCAAGCGTTGGCTCAGGCAGCCGGTCTGTCTTTAAAGACCTATACGGAACAGATTCGCAAGGCCTGCTTTCTGGATAAAAACGATCCCATTGGAGAGTGGAAACGTGTTTTTAAAGTCGGTACCGCTATTCGCAAACGGCTCAATTCAATGAAAATTAAAACCCTGACAATGGAGGCGGCAACCTGGTCGCTTCAGGTGTCTTTGGGGGAACAACGGCTTTGGTTGGGTCAGAGCGGCCACAATATTCCCAGTTTTGAAATTTTCACCTCTCCTGACTGGCGGGGAACGGAAGGCGCCTATTTTTCCAATCTGCCCTCTTTCCGGACCGGCAATATCGTACGAGATGTCCGCATCGGTTTTAAAAAGGGGCAAGCTTTTTCCGTGAAAGCGGCTCAAGGGGAGGCTTTTGTTCGCAAGATGCTGAAAAGTGACGTCGGTGCCTGTCGGGTGGGTGAATTTTCTCTTACGGATAAACGGTTTTCCAGAATCAGTCGTTTTATGGCCGACACCCTTTATGACGAAAACTTTGGTGGCGCTTATGGCAATGCCCATGTAGCACTTGGGTCAGCTTATACCAACACTTATCGCGGCAATCCGTCCAAGCTGAGTAAAAAAAACAAAGCGGATTTGGGGTATAATGATTCCTCCCTGCATTGGGACTTGGTGAATACAGAGAAAAAAGCGGTGACAGCAAAACTGTCCAACGGCAAATCAGTGTTATTGTATGAGAATGGGGAATTCAGGATTTAGGCGGCTTCAGAGATTGGGACACAATCCCAGGTTTTCAGTTCTATCTTAAGCTGTTCCACTACAAACCGTTCCCAAATATGGGCCCAGTTTTCATGATTGATCTTAAACTGATCGGTATGAAGGGCCATGAATTTTCGAGCCAGGAAAAAGAAAGCGCTTTCCGGACCCTTCTCATGAAGAAGAGTGGCAACGTCAATGGTATACTTGTCATGGGTTTGTCCCATTTCCGCCATCGCCTTGACCGTGGACGCGGTCTTGGACATGATTATCAGTCTTTGCGGAGTCATGAGGATGGAATGCGACCAATCCATAAAAATAAGATTAAGGATATCCAATTCAGAAGGCATATCCGCGCCCGGCTTATTGGGATGGGTATGAAAAACAATGCGATGCTTTCCGGAAATCGGGACATTATTCGCATCCCCTTGCCGGTAATAGATGGCAGCCGGAGTAATATAACCTCCCAGCTCAATCTTGCTGTTGTAGGGCAGATTGTTGCAAATCTTTATCAAACTTGCACGATCCGCTGGCGGTATCTTAATTCTTTTTATTCCGGATTCCATATCAATTCCCCCATTAATATATCTAACTAAAATATCGACAAAAAGATAGTTAATAATGAGAGTTAATATTACCTATTTAAATTTACAAC
The DNA here is from genome assembly GCA_001800515.1 of Elusimicrobia bacterium RIFOXYB2_FULL_49_7. The sequence goes on from MGVN01000223.1 coordinate 11,117, forward strand.
AGGTTGATATTAAGTAAGATATGATAATCATAGAATTCTTTCGTTTAGTTAAATCCGGGCTACCCCTGATTTTTAACTATTTTAGCCCACGAGTCTTTCAAGGTCACGGCGCGGTTAAAAACAGGGTTGTTTTCCTTGGAATCCACACTGTCTGCGACAAAATAACCGAGTCGTTCAAACTGGCAATGGGTACCCGGTTTCATTAAACGAAGCGCAGGCTCTAAAAAGCATTGATGCAGTATTTCAATGGAATTGGGATTCAGATTATTCAGGAAATCGCTCTCTTCCGGTACTTCCATGGGATCGGGTTGGGTAAAAAGTGTTTCGTACAATCGGACCGTACTCTGAAATGCCCGGGCTGCACTGACCCAATGAATGGTTCCTTTGACCTTACGGCCGTCTTTGGCATCACCCCCGCGCGTATCGGGATCATAGGTGCAATGTATTTCTGTCATCTTTCCGGTGGCAGGGTCTTTGTTAACCGAAATACACTTGATAAAATAAGCGTAGCGTAAACGAACTTCATTGCCCGGATAGAGACGATGATATTTTTTAGCAGGCACTTCCATGAAATCATCTTGTTCGATATAAATCTCCCGTGAAAAGGGGAGTTTGCGCGTGCCCATGGAAAGGTCTTCCGGGTTGTTGACCGCTTCAAATTCCTCAACCTGATTTTCCGGGTAATTATCAATAATGACTTTAAGAGGTTTTAAAACAGCCAAATAACGGGGGGCCCGTTTATTGAGGTCTTCCCGGAGACAATGTTCCAATAGCGCCAAATCCACGGTGCTGTCCCGTTTGGCTACGCCGATGCGTTCGCAGAAATGACGTACCGACTCTGCCGTATAACCGCGACGACGCAAACCGGTCAGGGTGGGCATGCGGGGATCGTCCCAGCCGGTCACATGGCCTTCTTTTACAAGGCGCAGCAACAACCGTTTGCTCATCACCGTATAGGTGAGGTTGAGCCTTGCAAATTCATACTGTTTCGGCCGATGGGTACTGCCTTTCGGCGCACCGCCGCACTTATCAATCTGCTCGATATACCACTCATAGAGGGGACGATGATCTTCGTATTCCAAGGTGCAAATGGAATGGGTAATGCCTTCGATCCAATCGCTCTCGCCGTGTGCATAATCGTACATGGGATAGATGCACCAGGCGGTTCCGGTACGAGGATGGGGGTCGCGTTTGATTCGATACATGACCGGATCGCGCAGATTCAGATTAGGTGATGCCATATCAATTTTTGCCCGAAGAGTCCTTGAACCATCCGGAAATTCTCCTTGTTTCATACGGGCAAAGAGATCCAGACTTTCGGCAACCGGGCGTTCTCGAAAAGGGCTGTTTTTGCCGGGCTCGGTCAGGGTGCCGCGGCTCTTGCTCATTTCTTCTGCGGAAATATCACAAACATAGGCTTTGCCTGCTTTGATTAATAGAATGGCCCACTGATAGAGTTGTTCAAAATAATCGGATGCATGATAGCCGTGTTTTCCCCATTCGA
>MGVN01000223.1:12628-23996 GCA_001800515.1 Elusimicrobia bacterium RIFOXYB2_FULL_49_7
CAGCGGATATCGCCTTCAATGGCATCAATGTATTCCTGCTCCTCTTTGGCCGGATTGGTGTCATCCATTCGCAGATGGCAACGGCCGCCGAATTCCTTGGCCAGGCCAAAATCAATACAGATAGCCTTGGCATGGCCGATGTGGAGGTAGCCGTTGGGCTCCGGTGGAAAGCGGGTGACAATGGATTGGCAACGGCCGTTTTTCAAGTCCTCTGTCATGGCATCGCGGATGAAATTGGATGGCAGGGCAATATCAGAATGGTGGATATTAGGTTCCATAAATAATCTCTTTCTACCGGCAGGTTTTAAGAAAGGAAAGCGCCTGTTTAAGTCGAATGATGCTGCGATCACGGCCAAGTACCCGCATCACATCATAGAGCGGGAGCGAGGTTTGAGAGCCGGTGATAGCGACCCGCACGGCCATCTGGGCGCTGCGATGGGGAAGCGCCAAATCTTCAATTGTCTTTTTCAGCAGAGCGTCAATGGCTTCATTGGTGAAAGCTTCGGCTTTATCCAAAGCCGAAGCGGATTTGGATAGCATGGTTTCTGCCTGGGTTTTGTCAAAATCTTTGGCCAAAAAGTCCGAAGCATGATACTCCAGATCCACCTTAAAGAAAAGATCGGTCCATTGGCTGAATCCCTGGCCGATTTTGTGCCGTTCCTGAACAAAGGGAAGCACGGCTTGGAGATACCAAGCCGAGGCTTCGGCAGTTGTTTTCAGATAGTCAACATATTCTTCCGGGGAGAGTTTACGGATATACTCTTCGTTCAAGCCGTTCAGCTTGACAATGTCAAAAACCGGGGAAGAGGTGGAAAGTTTATCCAGTGTAAAATCGCGGGAGAGATCGTCTAAAGTGAACCGTTCATTATCCTTACCCGATGAATAACCCATGAGGGCCAGAAAGTTAATGACAGATTCTTTTCGATACCCGGCTGCCCTAAACCAGCGGAGAGAGACCGGATTCTTCCGTTTGCTCACTTTGGACTTATCGCTATTGCGAAGCAGTGATAGATGAGCGAATTTAGGCACTTGCCAGCCAAAGGAACGGTAAAGGATGATATGTTTGGGCGTGGAGGGAATCCATTCTTCAGCCCGGATCACATGGGTGATTTCCATGAGATGATCATCCACCACATTGGCCAGATGGTAGGTCGGAAAGCGATCCGCTTTGATGAGGATTTGATCATCGATCTCACTGTTTTTGTATTCAATGTCTTTCTTGCGGATTTCATCATAAAAGGAGGTTGCCGCGCCGTCGCTCTTATCCACTTTTAATCGAATGACATGGGGCTCACCGGCCTGAACCCGTTTTTTAGCTTCTATTGGATCCAGATTGCGGCAATGGCCGTCATATCCTAAAACAGAGGCTTTGGCTGCCATCTGTTGTTTGCGGAGCTCGGAAAGCCGTTCTGCTGTACAGAAACAATAATAAGCGGCCCCTTTTTCAATCAGTTCTTCTGCATATTTCCCATAAATGGAAAGCCGTTCGCTTTGTCGATAGGGGCCAAAGGCGCCCCCCTTGTCCGGTCCTTCACTCCAATCCAGACCGAGCCAGTGTAAGGCTTCAAAGATGGATTCCTCGCTCTTTTTAGTGCTTCGGGTTTGGTCCGTGTCTTCAATACGGAGAATAAATGTACCACCCCGGCTTTTTGCAAAGCAGTAATTAAATAGAGCGGTATAGGCGGTCCCGATGTGGGGTTCGCCGGTCGGGGAGGGCGCTATTCGAACGCGGACTTTTTGCATGCCTTTTCCTCTTTCAAAAGATGAGGATAAAATAATTTTGTGTCGGGCCGGGTCGCGATGGAAAATTTCGCTTCTTTATAAAATCGGCAACACCCGCTTGAACATCTTTTCCTGCTCGGAAAATTGGAGGTCATAAAGTTGTTTATAAAAGCCGTTCAAAGAGAGCAACTCATCGTGTGTACCCCGTTCCACAATACGCCCTTTTTGCATCACCAGAATTTCGTCTGCAGACAGGATAGTGGAAAGCCGATGTGCAATAATAATGATGGAGCGTTTTTCGCGCAAACGGGAAAGGGCGCCGTGAATCTGAAATTCCGTCACACTATCCATCGCCGAAGTGGGTTCATCTAAAAGAACGATGGGGGCATTCCGGAGTAACACGCGGGCAATGGCCACCAGCTGCTTCTGACCGCCGGAAAGATGGCGTCCCCGTTCACCCACCACCGTATGCAACCCATCCGGTAATCCTTGAATAAAATCCCAGATGTTCGCCGCCTTGGCAGCGTCCTCCACTTCCTGATCCGTGGCGTCCAGTCGGCCCATACGGATATTGTCGCACAAGGTTCCGGAAAATAAAAACCCTTCTTGAAGTACGGTGCCCATAAAATGGCGCAGGCTTTGAATCTTGAAGTCACGGATATCGCTATTATCCAGCAGAATGGCACCTGATGCAGGATCGTAAAAACGGAGGATCAGATTCAAAATGGTCGTTTTTCCTGAGCCCGACGAACCCACCAGTGCGACCATCTTGCCGGGGGTTATTTCAAAATTAATATCCAGGAGGGTTTGTTCTTGCGTGGTATCATACGCAAAGGAGACATGTCGGAAAACCAGGTGACCTTGGCAGGATTTCAAGTCGACCGCATCCGGTCTTTCCACAGGCCAAGCTGAAATGTCAAGCAGTTCATAAACCCGCTCCGTAGAGGTGAGACCGCGCTGAATCACCTGGGTCATATTTACGATGGCTTGGAGCGGAGAATAAAGATAGCCCACATAAGTGTAAAAAGCGACCACTTCACCGATGGTCAGCCTTCCAATCATGACCAGATAGCCGCCGAAAAAGAGAACCAGTGCAGTGCCGAGAATGGTTAGGAATTCGCTAATCACCAGAAAGACGGCGTTCATGGTATAAGTGCGGATGCGCATATCCACATCCTGGCCCACATAATGTTCAAGTTTTTTGCTTTTGAATTCATCCAGACTGAAGGATTTAATCACCTTGATGCCGGATAAGGATTCACTGAATTCCGTGGACAAGGCCGAATAATTCTGTTGAATATCCCGATAGCGCTTACGGAGACGGCCGCGAAAAAACTGGAAATTCACCAGATAGAAGGGCATGATGCAGAGCGCGGCCAGCGCCAGGGTCCAATCCATGCGAAAGAGAAGAACCAACACGCCGACAATAATCAGGCCATCGGTGATAATGCTCAACAGGGAATTGGTGGTCATGTTCTCGACATTCATAATGTCATCGAGCATGCGGGTCAGAATATCACCCATGGAGGTCTTATCGAAGTAGCGGCTGGAAAGAAGTTGGAGCTGCCGCATGATGCGCATCCGAAGCCGGTGAATGAAGCGGTAACCGAAATTGAGCATCTGGTGGTTACGTCGTACAACGAGAAAGGCTCTGATCAGAAAAGCAGAGACAATGAGAATAAAATAAATCAGCGCTTCGTGCAATTTTTTATTCGGAATGTAATCATCCAGCATTTTGCGGATGAATTGGGGGAGCATGAGTTGAATGCCGGAGATGAAACCCATCAGAATAAGGGCTTCAACCAGATGACGGCGGAGCTGGAGGACGTCCTTCAGGTAGCGGCGCAACAGCATGGGCCTAATATAAATATATCGGGATAGGGAATACCGCAATTCGGTCAAAAGCTTATGTTTCAAATATTCATTTCTACGACCCTCTTTATTTTTCTTTTCATCCTTTCCAACCATGCCGCCGTTGTTATTTCGGAAGTATCACCTAATCCACCGGGTTCCAGTACCACGCTGCCCGGCGACGGTTCTCATGAGTTCATCGAATTCTATAATAACGGCAGCGAAGCGGTCAATCTCTGCCGTTATTTCATCAAAAGCGGTTCCGTCACCTCCACGGCAGAACCGGATTCCAATAACATCCAGGTCTGGTCAGGCGATTCACTTCTTCCTATCGGAGGAGACAGCATGTTGACCTATGATTCCCTGCTTCAGCCCGGTCAATACGGGCTTCTGTTGGGCCGCAAATATATCTCCGCCCCGGAATCGACCCGGTACCTTATTCGTAGCGGAGCGGCTGTTTTTGCAACACGCAAGACCTACATCCGATCCGGCACCTTGGCCAATGCGTCCACCTGGATCGAATTGTATGATGAACACAATCAGTCGATCTCCACCTTTAATCATTTCCAATCCAAGTCAATTGATCCCGGTGAAAAACTGACCTGGCATCGTATTGCTCCTGATTCTACGGATCGTCTCGACAACTGGAAATTAGCCCCGCCTACACCCGGAGGGGCCTTTCCGTATGCCTCTTCCCGCACTTACGGATACACGTTGATTATTAACGAATTCATGAACGATCCGGCAATCGGTAATCCGGAATGGGTGGAATTGTTTAATTATGGAATAGATACGGTCAATCTTGCCGGGTTTATGTTGGGCGGCAATGAAATAAACAATATCCTCATCAGCGCGGAACCCTGTCTTATTCCGCCTAATGCCTTTTGCGTGGTGGCTGAAAGCGGCGGCGTGGGACGCGGCTATTTTCAGGATCTGCTTTGTCCGTTGATGGTGCCGGACGATTGGGATGCCTTGCGCCGCGATGATGATATCATCTCTCTCTATAACGAAAAAGGGGAGAGGCTCGATTCGCTTCATTATCTGGACGGTTGGTTCGCTGTTGCAAAAGGGGTCTCATGCGAGCGCAAAGATACCCGGCTTTTATCAACCTTTCCGGAGAGTTGGCGGAAGTCTTTGCATGGCAGCGGAGCAACGCCTGGGTTTGCGAATAGTGCCGTTGCCGCAGCCATATCCGCCTTTGGTTTTGAAGTGCAAAACCGATCTTTTTGTCCGCAGGGTTCATCAATTGAGTTATCGAGACTTGAAATAGCGCTTTCCGCACCGGCACAAGGAAGTGTTATCTTGAAAATATTTGATCTGAAAGGTCGCTCTATAAAAACGCTTGTAAACAAGCAGGAAGGTGTTCGTACCAAGCGTCTTTTTTGGGACGGCAGCAAGAACAATGGTCAACAGGCGTCTGCAGGCCCCTATCTGGTTTACGGTGAATATCGTAACGGAACTCAAGTCACTGTCCGCAAAAAAAGCATTGTTCTGACCGCAAAATGACCTTTTTTCTGCGTTTATCCTTACTGCTTATTCTGGTTGGACAGGGGCGTTTGCATGCTTTAAGCTGTGAAAACAGCGATCCCGGCCTGCAGGCGATGGGAGGCGTTGGGACTGCGCTGCCTTTTGGGCCGGTCTCTCTTTTCCATCATACTGCGTGGTTGTCAGAGACCGAGCGTTTTCAAAGCACCCTTTCTATCATGAATCCTTATGACATGCCCGGTCTTTACTCGGGCAACGCCGCTTTCTCTATTCCCCTAAAACCCTTTACGCTTGGAGGTGGAATGGCTTTTTTGATTTTGGACAGCATTTATAATGAAATAGAATGGGGGATAGGGAGTGCCGTCCAATACAAACAGGTCTATTTTGGGGCTAACGGACGATTGAATTATATGACCTTTCCCAAAAATCACGGTTATTGTCTGGAGTCTGCTATGGATGCCAGTGTAACGGTGATGCCGTATCATCCGCTTTTTCTGTCCATCGGATTTCGCGAATTTTCCATTTTAACCGGAGGAGTGGGTTATCTGGGGCAATATCTTTGGGCCGGCATGGAAGCAGACTATCAAGCCGGTTTTCCGCTGAATGTTCGTTTTGGACAGGCTTTAAATCTTTTTGATGTTTTAGCTCTCCGCGCAGGGGTGAGCACTGAGCCCCTGACCTTTTCCTTTGGGGTGGGTTTTTCTTTTATGGGCATGGGAGCGGATATGGCTGCGCAGACCCATACGGAGTTGGGCTTGTCTAAAAGTATCGGGGTCCGGATGGGCGCTTCGACAACAAGTGCTCAGTGCCTGAGTAATAAAGAGAAATTTGCCGGGCGCTGAGCTTGTCGAAGCGTCCGGCAAATTTCTCTTGACATTCTTTTTATATTACTGTATATTTGTATAGTAATCTTAGTTCAAGGAGAATGTATGCCGAAGTTTACTATGGCGCCTACCCAACGGCTGACCGCCAAACAGGAAAAGGTGCTCGAATTTATTGAAGGCTATTATGCCGACCACGGCAATGCGCCCACTTTCAGTGAAATTGCAGCCCACTTCCACTTCAAGTCCAACAATGCCGTTACAGACCACCTCAAGATGCTCGAAAAAAAAGGTTACCTGGAGTATCGACGCGGCATGAGCCGGAGCCTTATTCCAGCCCGCATCCACCGCATCCGGCAGGAAGAAAAAGAGCCGGGCATTCCTATTGTGGGCACTATTGCTGCCGGCGTACCTATCGAAGCTGTTGAAAACGTCGAAAGCTACCTGACGCCTCAGGAAGCGGGCCTGTCCAACCGGGACCAAAGCCGCTTTGCTCTGCGGGTGCGTGGCGAATCCATGATTGGCCGCGGCATCCACGATGGCGATATTGTGGTCATTGCCCGCCAAAAAACGGTGGGCCCCCATGATGTGGCAGCTGTGCGCGTGGGAAATGAAGCTACCCTTAAATATGTACGCCGCGATCGTAACAATATCCGGCTGGTTCCGGATAATCCATTGGTCAAAACACTGATTTTATGTGCCACGGATGATGTTGAAATTTTGGGCAAGGCGGTCAGCTTGGTGCGTCCCAGGCTTTAACCTGTCCGCCTATGTTCGTTCATCTGCACACCCATTCGGTTTCTTCCTTCCTGTCCGGCCTGCCAACAACAGATGAGTTGGTGGGCCGGGCAGCCTCCGATACCTTCCTTCAGGAAAACCCTGATCGGCACTCAGGCGTTACCGATTTGGGACGGCGTGAAATTATCACGCCGTATTTAAGACTGATATTTCTTTCTAATCTTTTCCACTATTATTTTGGATAACTTTTCCAGATAATACGGTTTTTCCAGAAATCCGGCAACACCATTTTTCATCATCTGCTGCACTTCCTCGGTCAAACTGAACCCCGAAGATATTAACACAGGCACTTCTTTATCGATTTTCTGCAAATGACGGAAACAGTCATAACCGTTCATTTTCGGCATAATCATATCAAGGATGACCAGATCGATGGTATCATGGCTGTCTTTGAACTTTTGCATCGCTTCTTCGCCGTTGACGCATGTGGTAACTGTATATCCGAGCCCTGCGAGCATCTCGGCCACTACTTCGCGGATCGCTTCTTCATCATCAACAAGCAGGATATGTCCGGCGCCTTTTGTTCTTTCTGTTTTTTTTGTGTTACTTTGGTTGTCATAGGCATCATTTGCAAGAGGGAAATAAATTTTAAACGTGGTTCCAATGCCTGGCTCACTATATATATTGATATGACCTCCGCATTGTTTAACACATCCGTACACGCTGGAGAGCCCCAGCCCGGTTCCTTTGCCGACCTCCTTGGTTGTAAAGAACGGCTCAAAAATATGCGATTGGGTTTCTTTGTCCATACCCATACCGGTATCTTTTATTGACAGGAGAAGATAATGCCCGGATTTGCACTCGTAAGCCAGCTTCCTGCAGTATTCCTCGTTTAGAACAACGTTTTCGGTATCAAACTCCAAGGTTCCGCCTTGAGGCATTGCGTCACGCGCGTTAAGTGCCATGTTTAAGACCGTATTTTCAATTTGGTTTACATCCGCGTTAATTATTTCATTTTCCGCCTTGTAATCCTGTTTTATCTCTATTCTTTTATCAATGGTATGCTTGAGAATATCAATAACATGATCGATCATTTCATGCATGTGAATAGACACAATTACATATCTGCCTTTTCTGGCGAATGCAAGGAGCTGTTTGTTAAGGTTCCCTCCGCGAACAGCAAGGTCTATGATTTTTTGCGAGTAAGTTTCGACTTTTACGGTGTCTTTGGCACATGATTTCATGAGGTCTGCAAACCCGGCGACCCCAACCAACAGGTTATTAAAGTCATGTGCAACCCCTCCGGCAAGCTGGCCGACGGCCTCCATTTTTTGCACCTGGCGGAATTGCTCCTCGAGTTTTTTTCCGGCAGTAATTTCCTGTCCGTAAAGGTTCACATACTCATCATCGATTATGGGGGTTATGACAAATGAGTAAAATCTGCTTTCGATTTGAATCTCCTGCGTCTGCGAAAAACCTGATTCCCATGCTTTGCGGATCAGTTCTATGTAAGGAGCAGGGCATTTCTTCCCAACCTCAACATTCCAGTGCAGCAAAACCGGCATTGCTGCGGGATTGGCGGAAAGTAGCTCGCCGTCTTTGCTGATGCGCAAAACCGGGGAAGGGTTTTCCAATGGGAATTTTGCAAGGGACTGGATTTCCTTTTTTGCCTGCTCACGATCAAGCGCAATACCGATGCTTGTACCCAACCCTTCGAAGAACCGGATTGTTTCCGGCGTGAATTGCTCCTGCCGGTGATCGTTGAACTGTAAGAGCCCGATGGTCTTGTCCCCGGACCGGAGTGGGATAAGGGCCACAGACTCATAACCCGCGCTATTGCAGCGGTTGCGGGTGCGTGACTGGTGGTCTTTTTCTGTTGTCGATGCCTGAAATTCAGTTGTGCAATTGGTCCAAAAACTTCCGCCCCGGGTGAAAAATGGCAACGTGGGATCGGTCCGGCTGCGGATGATGTTTCCGCACAGGCACTCCAGAACAGGGTCTCCGTTCGCGTCACGCAAGAGATTGCCCGCCGCATCACGCTCGCACAAATACCGTTCCGTCCGTAAAAAATTCTCGGGAAAACCATCGGTGTTGTAATAGGGAAAGTCGTTGCCCTCCTGCAGACGGAGCCCCACGGCCTCGAAACCCGTGCTTTTCTTGACCCGTTTTAGAATATCGCAGATCGTTTCTCTGGTATCCCCTGTGCGGTTGAGCATTTCCAGGACCTCCCGCGTAAGCTGTTCGCGGTCTTCCGCTTTTTTGCGCTCGGTAATGTCGCGGATGTTGCATTGAATTACTTTCTCGCCACCAGCATCATACACATTGCTGACAAATTCAACAGCAACCAACGTACCGGCTGCTGTTTTTAGCGGCAGATTTTCATAACGGACATATCCCTTTTGCAGGAGTTCAACAAAAGCTTCTTTTGATACCACAATGTCTTTGAAGGTTCCAAGTTCCCAGAGATTTTTCCCGATGGATTGTTCTTTTGAAAATCCAAGCAGTTCCAAGAGAAACGGATTCACATCAAGAATGTGCCCGTTGGCGGCATCGAGGATCAAGATGCCGTCTTTGGCTGATTCAAAAAGACGGCGGTACCGTATTTCCGACGCTTTTATTGCTTTTTCGGCCTGTTTGCGTTCGGTGATATCCTTGACAATGCCGTCATACGAAACAAGTGTTCCTTGAGAGTCAACCTTCATGATGGGAGTATCGCTCACCCAGCGGATGTTGCCGTCCTTTCGTTTTATTTGGTGTTCAATGGCCGGTATTTTATCTCCTTTTTGAATATTCCTGATCTGCTCGAGTATCCGGTCGCATTCCTGTTCCGGTACCATGCGTATCCAAAGATCGGGATCGGCAATGAACTCCTCCGGTGTGTATCCCGTTACCATTTTGCACGCCTGGCCATGTACTGTTTTTATGGCATGGCCTTTTTGGATTTGCACAGTATAGAAATAGTCGCTTAGTTCCTGGGTTATCGTCCGATAGCGTTCCTCACTTTCGCGCAGGGATGCTTCCGTCAACTTCTGCTCTTCAATGACGCTCAAGAGCGCAAGGCGCGATTGGTCGGAAGCCATAAGTAACTCCCGTCCCAACTTTTCGGAAGCTGCGATTGCATCGCTGCGTTTCTGTTCGGTCAGGTCTGTTACCACCAGGCAGAAAGAGTTGGACATTTCGTTAACGAGCAGGTTGCTTACCGAAAGATAAGCCGGCACCCGTGTACCGTCGCCGGCAATAAGTACAAGTTGCTCGTGGCGTTTTTCGTTTACGCCTTTTTTTATCAGTGATTGAAGAATCAGCTGATTGTCCGGCGCAATCCATGTTTGGATTGTGGAGCTTATCACCTTTTCAAGCGGTGTCTTGAGTATCTCGGCAAAGCGCCGGTTGGCAAACAAAATAACGCCCTCTACTGTCAAGGTCAGCGCGCCTTCGTTCATCTCCTCGATCAGTATCCGGTAAGAATAATCGGCGCCCTTACGTGTAAAAAGCTGATCGCCATTTTTGCCCGCAACAACAAGCGCGTCCGTCTCATTGTTGCAAATGGCACGCAAAGTTTCTTCGGACTGGTCCAGCCGTGCGCGCAGGGCTTTGTTTTCAGCGATAAGATATTTTTGTGTCATTAAAGGTTTCTTTGGCATGGCAATACTCCAATTAGTTTTTCCTATGCAAATCCATCCCCACCAGCACACGTTCCGTGTTCGACATATCGCCGATAATACGGCGCAGAGGGAGCGGTAATTTTTTAATAAGCGTTGGTAGGGCGATGATCTGTTCGCCCTGCGCCAGTTGCGGCTGCTGGTAGAGGTCAATTACGTGCAACTCGTAGTACCCTTTCAGGTGTTCCTCGCAGATTATTTTTATGTTAGTGGTGGCAAGAATGGATTTCGGCGTCTGTCCGGCAACGTACAGCCGCAGTACGTAGCGGTTCGATTCTGCTTTACCCGGTTTGGCTTTATGCGGCGCTGTCTTGGTTGGGTCAGTTTTCATTTCGCCCTTCCTTTTTGTTTGTTCGGTTTCGCATCCACTTTGCGGCTCAGTCCCATGTCCACACGTCCCTGCGCCAGTTGCGCTTTCTCTGCTGTTTCCTGGCCGATTATTTTTAACGATGCGACCTCTTGCACCGCAAATTCGGCGCGCAGCATGGCAATCTGCGCTTCCAGCGTCGTGCGCTTGCGTTCGAGATCGATCCGTCGCATCTCGACTTCCTGATTGCGTATTAACAGCGTGGCTTCATTTTCCGCCTCTTTCGTCAGCCGCGCCGAGCCGGTCAGTACTCCCTCCGGTCCGACGTATACGTCGCGCAATTCCACGCCGTAATCGGTCAGCATGAACTCGCGTATCTGGTTCGAGTGGGCCATGCCGCGCGATTTCAGGATGGATAAGCAGCGATTGCTTTCGCCGCCGCTGTCGATATCGCGTAGCAACAGCCAAGTGTCGATCACAGACGAAATGGCAACCTCGGATTGCTCAACCGGGTTGCCACTCTGCGCCAGATTGGTGAACAAGCCGGTGATCTGTCTTGTTTTCAGAAAATCCACCAGCCGTATCAACATCGATTTGACTTCGATCTGATTGTCCCCGATGACGTAACTATTCAGCGGATCCAGGATCACCATCTGCGGTTTGAAGTCAAGGATCAATTTGTGTTTCATGGCCAGGTGCGTTTCCAGGCCCGCAGACGAGGGGCGGTTCGACTGAATCTGCAGGAGACCTTTTTTTATCCACTGTTGCAGGTCGATCCCGATGGA
>MGVN01000224.1:0-1204 GCA_001800515.1 Elusimicrobia bacterium RIFOXYB2_FULL_49_7
GCCTGTGTTCGGGCCCGCGTCATTGTCGAATACCCGTTTGTGGTCCTGCGCAGAGACCATTGGCCGGTAGGTACAGCCGTCAACAAAGAGCTGAAGGGAAACTTCTTCACCGTCAAGAAATTCTTCAACGACCACTTCATTTCCCGCTGCTCCGAACATTTTGTCGCCGAGTATCTGAGAAACAGCTTTTTTTGCTTCCGGTATACCTGCGCAGATGATCACACCTTTCCCCGCAGCGAGGCCGTCAGCCTTGACCACTATCCTGTTCTTTGAAGGCCAGGCGTCAAGAGATGCCAGTGCCTTTGTCGCATCGGTGAAGGCCTGGTAGGCTGCGGTGGGGACACTGTATTTGCGCATGATATTTTTTGAAAACACCTTGCTGGCTTCGAGCTGGGAAGAAAGCTTGTCGGGGCCGAAGATAGCAAGCGAACGAGCCTGGAAATAATCCACAATGCCCGCTGCAAGGGGCGCCTCAGGGCCTACGACTGTAAGCTCAATACCCTGCGTGTGTACAAAATCCACCAAGGCTGGGAAGTCGTCCGGCGAAAGCGGGACGCAGGTGGCAAGCGATGCGATCCCCGCGTTGCCTGGGGCACAGAAAATCTCTTTTACTCTGGAGCTTTGTTTCAGCTTCCAGATGAGGGCATGTTCTCTGCCGCCTGAACCGATGACGAGTATATTCATGATAAGCTCCGCATTATTCAGTGATCCTGTATTTTCCGGTGAAGCAGGCGGTACAGAACTGCTTTGACGCGCACCGCGTAGAGGCAAGCATTCCCTGAAGGCTGAGGTAAGTGAGGCTGTCAGCTCCGAGATACTTCCGTATTTCTTCTATCGAATGGGTTGAGCCGATGAGTTCTTCTTTTGTGGGGGTGTCGATGCCGTAAAAGCATGAATGAGTGATAGGCGGCGCAGTGATGGCGAGATGGATCTCTTTTACTCCGGCGTCCCGTATCATTTTCACCAGTTTTCTGCTTGTGGTTCCGCGAACAATGGAGTCATCGATCACGACGACTTTTTTGCCTTTCAATATGTCCCGGACAGGGTTGTACTTTATTTTTGCTCCGAAATCCCGGATGTGCTGGCTTGGTTCTATGAATGTCCTGCCTATATAGTGATTGCGGATCAGCCCGGTCTCACAGGGTACGCCGGAAGCTTGGCCGTAGCCGATCGCAGCGCTGTTCGCGGAATCAGGGACCGCGAA
>MGVN01000224.1:1213-2379 GCA_001800515.1 Elusimicrobia bacterium RIFOXYB2_FULL_49_7
GATGAGGCTATCCGGCCTGGAGAAATAGATATGCTCAAAAATACAAAGCGAAAGGGTAGGTTTTTTAGGGGCGAATCGTATGGATCTGAGTTCCCCTTTCTCTATAAGGATCATTTCCCCAGGCTCGACCTCTCGCACATATTTCGCATTGATAAGATCGAGGGCGCATGATTCCGAGGAAACAACCCAGCCGTTATCTATGGTGCCGAGACAAAGGGGCCGAACGCCCCACGGGTCTCTTATGGCCATAAGCTTGTCCGGAGTCATGATGACCAGTGAATAGGCGCCTTTTAATTTAGAGAGTGCATGGATAACTGTTTGTTCGATGGGGCCGCGGCCGTTTGCGCGCGCTATGAGGTGGAGTATGACCTCGCTGTCGGAAGAGGTTTGGAATATCGATCCTTCTCTCTCGAGCTTTGTACGCCATGTGCCGGCATTGACGATATTGCCGTTATGCGCGAGCGCAAGCTGTCCGCGCGCATAATTAATAAGGAGGGGCTGCGCGTTCTTGACAGAGCTTACTCCTGTCGTGGAGTAGCGAACATGTCCTATCGCCATGGGGCCTTTGAGCGCGGCAAGGTTGTCCTGGTTAAAAACATCGGCGACCTGGCCCATCTGGACGTGTGAACGAAGGAGAGATCCGTCAGATGAGGCGATCCCCGCGCTTTCCTGGCCTCGGTGCTGTAACGCGTAGAGGCCGAGATACGTCATTTTAGATGCTTCTGGATGGTTATAAATACCGAATACGCCACACATAATTATTACAGGGGATAAGGGCGAGGGAAAGTGGTAAAAATCCGAATCCCTTATTCTCCTGTACCTCCTCTTAAAACAAGAATTTATCGTAAAACTTTGTGACAGCGATGAAGAGAATGAACGCAATGATAAGCGAAAGGATCATGGAGACGCGGGTAGATTTGACGACGGCTCGCAGCCTTCTATTCTCCGCTTCTTCCTGCCTCAATTCGAACGCGAGCGATCTGGCGGTATCAGCGGAAAGAGAACTGTCGCTCTCCCGGTATTGACCGCATTTTTTTGCCGTCGGATTCCAATTGCCTTTCACCAGGCAGAAAACGCAGCTGCCTTTGCCTTCGATCTCTTTCTTCGTGTTCTGAAACAGGCATTGCTCGCACGTAGGCATAAACGGTGCCTCCCCGCCTTTTCGG
>MGVN01000224.1:2400-4827 GCA_001800515.1 Elusimicrobia bacterium RIFOXYB2_FULL_49_7
TCATTTAGATTTTACTGCTACTATTTTATATAGTCAACGGCGTTCTGGAACACTTTCAATCCCCACCCGTGCCCTGCTTTGTCGAGGGGTGCCGCTGCATGATCGAGGTGCTGCCAGGAAAAAATGGCCCGTTCCGGATGCGGCATAAGGCCGAGGATATTCCCCCGTTCATTGGTGATGCCCGCGATATGGTTCTGCGAACCATTAGGATCAAGCGGGTAGGCCGCGTCATCGCCGTCTTTATCACAGTACCTGAAGACAACCTGGCTGTTCGCCTCCAGCTTATCGAGATATTTATTATCAAGGGCAACGAATTTGCCTTCTCCATGGGCTACCGGTACCTGAATAACCGGAGGGAGCCCCTGCGTCCAAAGGCATTTCGTCTTCTGGCGTCCTGTCGCAAGATACACCCATCTGCTTTCAAATTTATCGGAATCATTGAATGTCAGAGTGGTTGTTTGCGCATACTTCTTTTCACCTGGAAGCATGCCCATCTTTGCCAGCACCTGAAAACCGTTGCAAATACCGATCACGGGTTTCCCCTCCTGGTCAAAACGAGAGAGCATGTCTCCGAGCTTATACTTCAGCTCATTGGCAAGGATCTTGCCGGAGGCAATGTCGTCTCCGTAGGAGAACCCACCGGGAAGCGCGAGGATCTGGTACTCTTTGAGCTTCACTTCGCCGCTGATGAGCCTGTTAATATGAACGCGCTCCGCCTGTGCTCCGGCGAGTGTGAATGCATACTGTGTCTCGTAGTCGCAGTTCGTGCCTGCAGTACGAATGATGAGAGCTTTCGGTTTCATAGAGAAGTACCTTTATCCCTGCCATATCCCGTTTTGGATCGGGTGCAGATTTTTGGAAAATATATTAAACTTCACGGACATTGCGAGCTTTGCGCTGTATTGATGCAGTGCTTCACCAAGCGAGTGTTTTTTGCCACGCAGCGCGCAGCTGCCCGATGTCTTCAGCAATAATATCCTTCTCGCCGTCGGTAATGACAAGGTCTTTACCGGAACTGACACTGCCGATAAGCCCGAGCGCATGCCCGTTCATCAGTTTTTCAAAGAGTTCTCCGTCTTCGGGGCGTACTTCAATGATAAACCTGCTGTTCGATTCCGAGAAAAGCAACTCGTGCGGCGCAAGCTTTCCTGAGACAGGGAGCGCTGAAAGGGAGCATTCTACGCCGCGGCCTCCTGCAAAGCACATTTCGGCAAGCGCTACCCCAAGGCCGCCTTCAGAGCAGTCATGGCAGGCGCGAACAATGCCTTTTTCAATGTCTCCGTGGAGCGCGATCATGAGCGCGCGCGATCTCTTCGGATCAACCTGCGCGAGCATGCCGCCGGTGAGGCGATGAAGCATATTGTAGTGCGAGCCGCCCATCTCAGCTTTTGTCGTTCCTGCGACATAAAGAAGATTGCCGGGCTCTTTGAGATCCATGGTCACGGTCTTGCGAATATCATTGACGATACCGACCGCGGAAATAAGAAGGGCGGGCGGTATGGAGAATAACTTGGTGCCGTGCGCGTATTCATTATGAAGGCTGTCTTTCCCTGAGATGAATGGCGTCTCGAATGCCTTTGCCATATCATAGCAGGCAAGTGAAGCGCGGACCAGGCTGCCAAGCACTTCCGGCCTGTTCGGGTTTCCCCAACAGAAATTATCCAGAATTGCGATACGCGTGGGGTCAGCTCCAACGGCGACTGCGTTCCGCATTGCTTCGTCAATGGCTGAGGCTGCCATCCAGTACGGGTCAATTTTGCCGAATTCGGGATTAAGTCCATTTGAAAGCACTACGCCTTTAAAGCGGTCTTTCTCATCCCTTTTCCTGCCTGCAGTCACTGCATAGGGCCAGATAACCGCCGCGTCACCGGGGCCATAGGTGAGGGGTGAAGGGCCCTGGAGCGGTTTTATTACTGTCTGTCCCTGCACTTCATGATCGTATTGCCTGATGATCCACTCTTTTGAGCATATGTTGTAAAGAGAAAGAAGCTTTTTCAGGTCGTGTCCAGCGTTCTTTCCTCCTTTTGAACTCTTTACGTCTCTTCTATCATGTTTCCAGACTGCTTTTCGTGTGGGCCGCGGTACCCCTTTATGCATGAACTCCATGTCAAGCTCTGCGACAACGTCTTTTCCATAAAATATGGTGAGCTTATGGTCATTCGTGAATTCACCGATGAAGGTAGCTTCGACATTTTCAGCGGCAAAGAGTGCGGCTATTTTTTTCTTGTTCTTTGGCGGTACTGCCAGTACCATGCGTTCCTGCGCTTCAGAGAGCCATATTTCCCAGGGTTTCAGCCCTGCGTATTTAAGAGGGACTTGTTCAAGATGCACCCGTACGCCGCATTCTTCGGCGAGTTCTCCCACTGCGCTGGAAAGGCCTCCTGCACCGCAGTCAGTGATGCCCCGGTAAAGTTTCAGGTCACGCGC
>MGVN01000224.1:4946-6048 GCA_001800515.1 Elusimicrobia bacterium RIFOXYB2_FULL_49_7
GAAATAGAGCGTAGAGTTCTCCCGAGGTCGTGAAGCTATCGGCGCTGCGAAGGATGTCCTCGTCGCTCATTACACTCGACTCGAATGCCGTGTGGCCCTCGCCAAAACTACAAAATTTACACTTACCCGGACATGGCGCAATCTCGACACCAATCTGTCCAAGGACTATGCCTTCATTGTTGAAGCGTCGTCTCGTTATTGAATCGGCAACGGCACGTACAAAGCCAGTCTCTATTGATGTTTCAGGGAAATGCAGCAGAAAAATGCATTCCTCTTTGGTAGGGGTGTGACCGGTCTGCGCCGTATCAAGAATTCTCAGGACTTTATTGTCAATGTTCATTCGCATCTCCATTGCTTCCAATGGCGCATATCAGGCGTGACTATATACCATCGCCTGCATCCGGTTTGTTGGAAGCTGATTATTTCATCTCTTCTTTCTTCTTGGGGTGTTGCTTTTTATACTCGTCGATCATCTCTTTCAAGTGCTCGACATATTTCTTTGCTCCGCCTTCCTGATAACCTGTTCTACCCACCAGATCTCCTTCAGGAGACAAAATGATGACGGTTGGAAAACCTTGAACGTCGTATTTTTTGGCCAATTCGGAATTCTGTTCCTTCAGTTTCTCGCTCTGTTTCTTCTGGCGTGGAAAATCCACCAAAACATAAACCATATTTTCCTTGGCGAATTTATTGAATTCCGTCTTGCTGAATACTTCCTTCTCAAGGATCACGCACCAACCGCACCAGTCGGAACCACTGAAATCAAGCAACATGAATAAGCCCGACTTACTCGCGTTTGTTGATGCTTTCGCGAAATCTGTTTCCCACTCTGCGGCCTCCACTTTCATGCCAAACACGACCATGCTCATAACCGCTAATCCCGACAGTACTCTTCTGTTCATCGTTTCTCCTTTCGTAATACTGTTCTTCCACCAAGACTTTCGAAATCGTCGATTCTATGCCATTCTCGAAAGCTGTTTTATCAATTCCTGATGCTTTAGTTTTTCGATAGTCATAACGGGCGGCGAAGCCGTACTATTCGGGCACTTGTTGACAATTGCATGTCATATCTCTTTCGTTACCACGACATGGTCGTAGCGAT
>MGVN01000225.1:0-4843 GCA_001800515.1 Elusimicrobia bacterium RIFOXYB2_FULL_49_7
TCCCATGCTCGGCCATCGTGGTGTGCGCCTGGGAGTGACGTATCCGGAAATCACGGAGATGCAGGTTCGTGCCATTCTGGAAGCGGCTTGTGAGCTCATCCAGGAAGGGAAGAAAGCTTTTCCGGAAGTCATGGTTCCGGTTACCTGTGCGGTTACCGAATTGAATGATCAGAAAGTGCTGGTGGATCGTATCTATAAGGAAACCTGTGTTAAATTCAATGTAAAGAAAATACCGTTTATGTATGGCACTATGATCGAAATTCCGCGTGCTGCTCTGACGGCTAATAAAATGGCGGTAACAGCGGAATTCTTCTCTTTCGGGACAAACGATCTTACTCAGATGGGATTCGGATTCAGTCGTGATGACATCGGCGGCTTCCTGCCCGACTATGTGAACAGTAAGATCCTGCCGGATGATCCTTTCCAGACCATCGACCAGGAAGGTATCGGCGAACTCATTACAATCGGTATCAACCGTGGCCGCAAGACCCGCCCTGATCTTAAGGTCGGTATTTGCGGGGAGCACGGCGGTGATCCGGAATCCGTTATTTTCTGTCACGATGCAGGAATGAATTATGTCTCCTGTTCGCCGTTTAGGGTGCCCATTGCCCGTTTGGCTGCCGCACATGCGGTTCTCCGGGAGAAAGCGAAGAAATAACCGTCACGTGTGACTATTTGTGAGCCGCTTGCAGGTCTGTTCCATTTCAAACGGGACAGACCTGTTTTTTGCGGGCTAATAAGGAGAGTATAAAATGAATCTGATTCTATTCGGCCCGCCCGGTGTGGGCAAAGGAACCCAGGCGACCCGGCTTAAGGAACGCTTCAACCTGCTCCATCTTTCCACCGGTGAGGCGCTTCGCCAGGAGGTGAAAAACCAGACACCCCTCGGTCTCAAAGCCAAGGCAGCGATGGACAAAGGTGAACTTGTCTCTGATGATATTGTTGTCGGCATTGTGGTGAACGCTATCGGTAACCTGTCGGACAAGGCAGGGGTTATGCTGGATGGCTTTCCCCGTAATATCCCGCAGGCGGAGCGACTCGACAAGATGATGTCTGAAAACGGCATCCACATCGACCACGTCGTGAGCCTTGAAGCGGACCGGGAAATTATTCTCAAACGCCTCTCAGGGCGCCGTTTTTGTGATCATTGCGGCAAGGATTATAACATCTATTTCAGTCCGCCGAAGGTGAAGGGGGAGTGCGATCACTGTGACGGTGGACGGTTGGTACTCCGGGCGGATGATAATGAGAAGGTTCATCTGGACAGGCTCAATGTCTATGAACGGCAGACGGAACCGCTGAAACAGTATTATGCGAATCAAGGTCTGCTTCGTCCCATCAACGGTATGGCCGCGGTTGAGGAAGTGTTCTCCGAGATCTCAAAAATCATCGGCTGAAAGCCTGAATTGTTCGATATTCGAAAAAGCCTCTCTTCACGGAGAGGCTTTTTTATTACTATATTATTCTAATGGATGATTTTTTCGGACTTCCGGATTTTAAGTTTTTAAAAGAGAGCGAAGAAATTCGTTCCGAAGGGATAACCCCTATTCAGCCGGATGGAAACGCCGGGGGACAGGAAAAGCACAAGCCGCCTCACCACGAAAGAAAAGAGGAGGCGCGCGACAATTTTGAGGCCCTGGCCAAAGCGGCGGAGGAATCCAACGTTATCCTCATCCGGAATCATTCCCCCTACCGCTTCTGTGTTTACAAAAAGGGGGAGGAGGTCTATATCGATATCGTACGATTGAACAGCGCGGGTCAGATTGAGAACTTGGTCCAAAAAAACATCACTCACGATGAGTTTTCAAAATGGATTAAGGATATCGAAGAACGTGAAGGACTTTTTTTTGATCAGACGGGCTGATTAAGACGCTGCAACAATCTGTCGGTTAATCCGGAACGGCGTTCAATTTTGCGACCTACGGCCCGAATAAAGACCCCCTTATCCCCCCACACTTCCACAGACTCCTTGGCTCGCGTCAGGGCGGTATAAATAAGTTCCCGGGTTATCACCTCGGAGTCAAAGGGCGGTAAAATCAGAATGACTTTCCCGAATTCAGAACCCTGAGATTTATGAACCGTTAAAGCATAGGCGGTCTGATGTTCCGGCAGTTTTAGCGGAGCCATCGGATGAAAACCGTTATCGGCTTTAAAATGGAAATACATACGGCCTTCGGCATCCGGAAAGGCCACCCCCGTGTCTCCATTAAACAGGCCGGCGGCATAATCATTTCGAAGAACCATGACCGGAAAGCCGCGATAAAGTCCGCCTTGCCTGCCCGGTTGAGCGGTAGGTTGTTTGGACAGGGCAAGTTTTCCAATTACGTCATTTACCGCATGGATGCCGTAAGCGGAACGGTTCAATGCGCAAAGGATTTTCAGCGCATCAAGACGATTGAAAGCGGAATCCGGTTCGGCAGAGGTGAGATAATCCGATAGCCAGGGTTCTATGGTCCGGGTCAGCCGATCATTCAATTGGCGCGAGGAAGAAAGAGGTTTCCATATGCCGGCATCTTCCATAAGCGAAATGGCGGCTTCTCCTTCTCCCTGATTAACAAGCTGCGCTAACTTGCCTAAAGGAGAGTCCTGTGAAAAGCGGCGGGAAAGCATCAGGGTGACTGATCGCTTTGTCAGTCTATTATAACATCCGCCCCTATCTGCCGCTGAGCAGATGTCGTTTAATGCTGCGCCGGTCTCAACGGAGGCCAACTGATGGCGATCTCCGAGCAGGATCAGACGTCCCGTATCGGGCAAGGCGGATACCAGTTTGGCGAAAAGGGGGAGATCTATCATGGAAGCTTCATCGATAATGACATCCTCCACGGGCAGTCGATTTTCCGCGTTGTAGCGGAAATAAGGGGAATGGGGGATGGGCTCCAGAAGGCGATGCAGGGTACACGCTTTCGGAAGCAGGGTGGGATCGAGCTCCGGAGGGAGCGTTTTCAAGGATTCGCGAAGGGATTGTTCCAGTCGGGCCGCTGCTTTACCGGTCGGAGCAGCCAAGGCCACTTTTCTGTCCATTATTTTGGTGAGTATCCAGAGGATGCGTACCGCAATCCATGTTTTGCCTGTACCGGGCCCGCCTGAGACGACACAGAAGCGACCGGACAGGGCTGTGTCTGCCGCCTGCCGCTGTGGGTTGGGATGGATGCGAGAATCCGGGCCAAAGAGCCTGTCCAATGCATCATAACAACGTTCATCCAAAACCGTTTCTTCCTGACAAAAGGAGGTCAAGTGGTTCAGAAGTGCGCTTTCATATTGAAAATAGCGGTAAAAATAGAGACGATTTGCTTCATCTAAAATCAACGGCCGTACCGTTTCCGGTGATCCTGCCAAACCGGAATCAAACAGGGCCTGCTTGAAGGATTCAAGCGGCGGAAAGGTGTCTGAAGGAGCTTCAGCCAATTCGTTCAAATACAAACAAACATGACCTTCCCGAACCGCCCGGCTTAACAATGCCACGGTGGCAACAAGGAGCGATTTGTTCCGAGAGGTTTTTGCGAGGCGCGCCGTCCATTCTCCCAAACGGATGTCCAGCGCAGAAAACCCGTTAGATGCGGAAAGGTTCGCTTGTTCCGGCAATAAATGATTCATGGCATCCACTCTTCTCTGAGTTTGACAAGGTGATCCAAGGCGGGTTTGTCAAAAAAGACGCCGCATGCTTTACCGGTATCCGGTGACATTCCGCGCACAAATAAATAAAAAATACCGCCGAAATGGCGTTCGTAGGAATAATCGGCTAATCGCTGGTTCAGATAGCGATCCAAGGCCATGGTATAGAACCGGGATTGCAGGAAATAATTTTCCGTTTCCATGACACGATGAAGTTCTGAAGGCGCATAAGCCTCCTGGTGGTGACCCAGCCGATTTGATTTCCAGTCAACAATATAAAAACAGCCTTGATGTTCGAAGATCATATCAATAAATCCTCGGACAAATCCTCGGAGGGGCCGGGTCCCGGTTTGCCTCTGACGCAAGGGAAAATAGAATTCCAGTTCGTGTAACCGGTTCTTTCGACAAATAGACGAGAGCGTCAGACCCGACTCATTGAGAGGACAGGAAAGGGTGTTCGCAAAGAGGGCGTAGGCGGCTTGTACCCGGTCAGGAGAAAGCGAAAAGCGTGACAAGTTTTCCGTGATCCATTTGAGTGTGGGAACGGGATCCATGAGATCGAATTCCGCCTGTTCAAACAGAGCATGCAAAAAAAGGCCCGTATTTTTGCCGGGCGGCAACCCGATTTCTTCCGTTGTGTCCGGCAGGGCATTGTTTTCTTCGATCTCCTTGTCGTCGAATGAGGAGGATTCAAGAAGCTCACGTTCTTTGGTGAGTGCGGAATAGCTCGTGATCGCGAAGTCCGAATGGATGGGCCCATGGAAGGGACGGAACGCGACACCGTGCGAGGTGAGTGTTCCGTCGGTTTTCCATTGAGCGCTTTCCGCTTCCGGTAAAGGGGCAAGACGCAAATGGCTTGGGTCGCCATTAACGATCTCTTCCAAATCCGCCCGTTTATCCTTCCAAGTCGTATCCAGGAGTTGTTTCTGAAAAGTCCGGTGAATCGCTTCGGGGTCCGAACCGTTTGTTTCCTGTCTTGCGTGAAGTAGCCATGCCAGTGGAGACGCTTCATATCCTTTGGCTGGAATGACCGCAACATAACATCGGTATTTGGCGCGGGTCACCGCGACATACAACAAACGGAGGTTTTCGGCCAAGGAGAAATCAGCGGTTTCCTCGTCTTCCTCTTTTTTCAGGGAACCGTTCCAGAGAAAAGGACAAAAGACAATGGGAAATTCCAACCCCTTGGCCTTGTGAATGGTCATGATGCGAACGGCATAATCATCTTTTT
>MGVN01000225.1:4877-5671 GCA_001800515.1 Elusimicrobia bacterium RIFOXYB2_FULL_49_7
TTCACCATCCTCCCGTTTAAGCAGGTTCTGCCGAACGTTGAAGAGCGTCATGAGCGTCCGCATCATGGCTAAAAAACCGTATCGTTGAAACAGAGGCAGAACCGAGGTAAAACGGCTGTTGAGGGAGAGCCATTTTTCGGGGGTTTTCTCAAGATCAAAAAAGTCATTTCCATTGAAACCCATGATATCCGTACAAAGGGCGTTTCGGATAAGACCATCGTCCGACGGATGGGTCAGGGCGTTTAAAATGCGGAAAAGAGAGAAGGCTTCATCACTGTCGAAAAGGTGCCCGCTCCGATAGATCACGCCCGGGATTTTTCGTCGCATGAGCGTGTCGCGTATGAGACGGGCTTCCGGATGTGTGCGCACCAGCACGACCATGTCCATGGGCTTGAGGGGTTGATGGCCTAATTTAACCGAACCGTGCCGAGCGCCTTCCAGCAGGCGGAATATTTCAGATGTTGTTGCTTCCGCGGCTTGTATGCGGGCATGGCCTTTGTTCGGGGGTACGTCTTTGTCGGAGGGGGGGGGAGGATACCAGAAAAGCAGCTGGTCTGCGGATTCTCCCTTGATTTGCATTCCTTCATGGGAAAGCACATTAGGAGCAGGGAGAAGATCGTGATAAGTAATGTCCGAAAAGGCGAAGGGCGAGGGGTGATCGCCGAATAGCCGGTTCACCGCGGAAAGCAGTCCGGGCCGCATCCGATAATTGGTCGTGAGCGTATAGCGTGCGGAGTCGGGAACCGCGGATGCTGCGGCGAGGTAGGTGCGGATATCGGCCCCCCGGAAACTGT
>MGVN01000226.1:0-847 GCA_001800515.1 Elusimicrobia bacterium RIFOXYB2_FULL_49_7
TCACACAAAAGGATCTGTTTGGGGTTTCAGAAATGAAGCGCTTTGAACAAAGATTGCCGGACTTCCGCTTCATCCCCGCATTGTCGGGCGAGGCTGCGGAGTCGGACTGGACAGGTGAGCGCGGCCTCATTACGGAGGTCACGGATCGTTTTCTTTCCGCAGACCCGACATTTCGCGAAGCCTATCTTTGCGGGTCTCCGGGCATGGTTCAGGCCTGCATCAAAGTGCTTACCGCACACGCCATTCCGGAGGAGCGTATCTTTTACGATCGTTTCACGGGCACCAGCTGACACATGATATTGAGGCAGGAGAACCCCTGCCCCGACACCCGTTTAAAGCTTCACTTCTTCCATAAACTTGGTCGTAAAATGACCGGACTGAAAGACCGAATTCGCTAAAATCTTCTTGTGCAGCGGAATGGTGGTTTTGATTCCCTCAATGACAAATTCATCCAGTGCGCGCCGCATGCGGCCCATCGTTTCATTCCGATCCCGCCCGAACGTGATGAGCTTGGCGATCATGGAATCATAATAGGGGGGAATGGTATATCCCGCGTAGATGTGCTTGTCTATACGAATACCGGGGCCGCCCGGCACATACAACTGGGTAATGGTCCCCGGACAGGGCATGAAATTGCGATCCGGATCCTCGGCATTGATGCGGCATTCCATGGCATGACCACGGAGCACGATATCCTCCTGCCGGCAACGGAGCTTCTCTCCGGCGGCCACGGCAATTTGTTCCTTGATGAGATCGAGTCCGGTTACCATTTCGGTCACCGGATGCTCCACCTGGATCCGTGTGTTCATTTCCATGAAATAAAAGCGGCCGTCTTCATCCATCAGGA
>MGVN01000226.1:859-2347 GCA_001800515.1 Elusimicrobia bacterium RIFOXYB2_FULL_49_7
AATTTTTCCCGCATCTCCGGCGTCACAACCGGCGACGGCGACTCTTCAATGAGCTTCTGGTGACGGCGCTGAACCGAACAATCACGCTCCCCGAGATGAATGATATTGCCTTCATTGTCTCCCAATAGCTGTACTTCGATATGACGCGGCCGTTCGATATATTTTTCCATATAAACATCGGGATTATTAAAGGAGGCCTTGGCTTCATTGCGCGCGGTCTCAAAAGCCTCCTTCATCTGACCCGGTTCACGGACAATGCGCATTCCCCGCCCACCCCCACCGGCCACGGCCTTGATAATGACCGGATAACGGTACTCCTCAGCTACCCCGTTGGCTTCGTCCAGGGTCTGGATAATATCCTTGCTGCCGGGAATGGTGGCCACCCCCGCTTTCTGCATGGATTTCTTGGCAAAGGCCTTGTCGCCCAGATTCGTAATCATTTCCGGCGAGGGCCCGACAAAGGTGATACCTGCGCTTTCGCATTTCTCAGCGAATTGCGCATTTTCGGCCAGAAAGCCGTAGCCCGGGTGAATTGCATCCGCGCCGGTAATGAGCGCTGCGCTTAAGATACGTTCATGATTCAGATAGCTGTCTGCACTTTTAGGCGGTCCGATACAAACATCCTCGTCCGCAAATTTGACATGAAGCGAATGCACGTCCGCCTGGGAATGAACCGCCACGGTGCGGATACCGAGTTCCTTGGCAGCCCGGATGATCCGGAGTGCAATCTCTCCGCGATTGGCAATAAGCAGTTTCTTCATGGGGGTATCGTCCCTTACACCGCTTCCACGCGGAAAAGGACCTGGCCATATTCCACGGGTTGTTCATTTTTAGCGCAAATCTCGCGTACCACGCCGCTCACTTCGGAGGGAATGTTGTTAAAGACCTTCATGGCCTCCACAATACAGACCGTCTGTCCTTTTTGAACCGTGTCGCCGACTTTGACAAACGGAGGATCTTTGGGGCTGGGTGAGCCGTAAAAGGTACCGACCAGGGGTGCCGTAATCTCAAGGTACTTCACCGTCGGCGAAGCGACAGGTGCGACCGGGGCGGGTGCGGCGTGAAGGGACGCAGAAGGGGCCGGTGCAACAGGCGCCGCCGCCGGGACAGACGAGTGGACAACTTGAGCGGTGGGCGATACGGCGGGCATGGCGCTTGCGACTTTACTGATGAAAACAGAGGACTCACCCATTTTCACTTCGATTTCCGCGATATCACGATCTTCAATGAAACGAATGAAATCCTTGAGCCGGTCCGGCTCAAAAAAGGAATGTTGCTCCGAAGCGACGCTCGAGGCTTTAGCGGGGGCTTTCTTTTTTGCTTCCATAACTTCTCCTAATCTCGTTTTCAAGTTTCTCTATTTTTTCCTGAATTTGCTTATTATCTTGCTTCTGATCGAGCATCCGCCGATACACGGAAAGGGCCTGCTCTCGGTATCCCTGGCGGAGATAAATTTCAGCCAGACTTTCCGTAGCCACATTGCTGACC
>MGVN01000226.1:2399-6376 GCA_001800515.1 Elusimicrobia bacterium RIFOXYB2_FULL_49_7
AAATTGGAGGTCATTACCCAATTCGATAGTATCCGTATCCGTTGAGAGAGGCTCCATCTCAGCGTTATCTTCAAGAACCGCCGACGGTTCACGCTCCTCCTCCTCATCCGACACCAGGGCAGCCATTTCCACGTCACCCATATCTTCCAGAGCCGTGTCCCCGAATCCGCCTTCTCCTTGCGCACCGTTACCCTCCAGGTTGTAAAAACCATCCATGCCGGCCGCTGAAGAGGAAATAGCAGGCTCTGCGGAAGGTGAAGCAGCGGGCGAAGGATCATGAATCCGCTCTTCAAGCTCTCCTGCTTCGGAAGAGTCGGATAGGGCGGTCGCCGGAGACGGTTCAATCGGAAGCGGTTCAATATCGTCCGGTTCTTCTGCCGACAATTCCCGTCCGGTAACGGTCTTGGCAAGCGTTTTAAGATCATCATCCACTTCCAGCCATTCATTATCTTCATCCTCTTCATTGGCTGGGTCAGCAGAGGGCGTCGCGGGTTCGGAAGCCGTCGTAGTCTCTTCCTCCTCAATCGGCAGCGTCATTTCGACCTCTTCCAGACCGGCCATTTCCAAACCGGACTGTGTCGCTTCCGAGGATTCGCCGCTGACATTATAATAGCCATCCATGCCCGGCGCTGAAGCGGAATAGGGTGAAGCAGCGGCCTCAACCATGTCCGGCTGGGATGGAAGAGAACGGCTTTGAGTCAGGGAATCAAGGATATCTTCCTGTTCGCTCTTCAAGCGTTCAAACAAAGATCGCCGTACATTGAAATCTCCGACCCGTTCCTCCTGGGCAATGGCCACCTCGGGCGGCAAATCAACCATTTCGGTTTCGGTTTCCGGTGTTTCAATCTCTTGAACCGCCGCTTCGGACTCAACGGTGTCGGCAACCGGCGCCAGCGTCTCCACCTCATCCATCGACGCCTCAGGAACCGAAACAGTCTCCTCCGGTTCTGGGACCATCGTTTCTGGAATCTCTTCGGTGGCAGGAGCAGCCACTTCATTCTCAACAGACGGAGCCTCTTCTGTCACCGTGTCGGGTTCACTCTCTGCAATGGCCGGAGAGTCTTCCTCGGCCGACAGCGGGGCGGTTTCCGGCACAGTCAAATTATCAAAAGAATCGGCATCGGAAATATTCTGCTGCGCAGGCAAATCATCGGAACCGGCATCCCCAACCGCCGCTGCTGCCGTGTTATCGGTTTGTTCCGGGGACTCTGCAACAATCTTGGAATCGGCAGCCACATCACTCTCTGCGAGGCCTGCCGGACTTTCGGCACCCACATCCGAAACAGTCTGGTCCGTCACGGGCTCGCTTACCGCAGGAGGAGGCGCTTTCTTTTTTTCGGGAAGCACACTCTCCGGCTCCTGGTAAAACTTTTCATATTGATGAAATATCTCACGGATTTGCTGATTCAGGGGATCGCATTCTGTGGCCCGTTTGTAATAGCCGGCAGCCCCCTTTTTATCGTTGGCTTGGGCTGCCATGTCTCCCATGATTTTGAGGGCAAAAACATTTTTATTATCAATGGCCAGCACGGATTGAAACTCGTTCCGAGCCTCATCAATGCGTTCCTTCTCGAAATAGCAGCGTCCCAGCAACAAATGGCCGGTGGGATAGCCCGGATTATGCTGAATGCCCTCTTCGCACAAACCGATGGCCTTTTCAACATTTCCGGAAATTCGGTAGTGATCAGCCAAACGGGCAAAAAGCGGAGACCCCGGGGATTGTTTGACCCGTTCCTCCCAGAGACCAATCTTTTCCTGTGCCAGACTCACTTACCCATCCTTTTTATCAATGCCGTGGTGGACAGTCCCGGAACCAAGGAAAGCAGTTTAACCCGCCCGCCATACCGCTCAACCGTTTCCTGTTCCACCAATCGTCCGGAATAATCTCCGCCTTTGACATGAATATCGGGCTGAATGGCTTTAATAAAAGGAACCGGGGTCCGACTACTGAACACAAAAGCATAATCCACGGGTTTTAAAGCAGCCACCAGCGCAGCCCGACATTGCGCCGAATTCAAAGGACGATTCGCTCCTTTTAACCGACGAACCGAGGCATCGCTGTTAATCCCCACAATAAGCAGATCGCCCAAGGCCTTTGCTTCAGTAAGATAACATACATGTCCATAATGGAGTAAATCAAAACATCCATTGGTCGTTACAATCCGCTGGCCGCGGCGTTTTGCTTTTTTGACCACTGCAACGACCTCTTTCAAAGTCAAGACCGCCTTTTTAGTCAACAAGGGGGATGGCCTCCTCTATCAGCATAATGGGGATATTCTGACGGACCGGAAAAAGGAGGCGGCCATCTTCTCGCACCAATCCCTCTTCCAGGGATTCTTTGACCTGTTCCCCACCCCGGTTGATTAATGTTCCGGCGGCCATCCGCCCATTCAATCGGGCCAGCAGCCCGGGCTCTGCCGGACGAAGTTCCTGTTTACTTTCCGGGCAAACCAGGATATCAAGAAGCGCTTGTGCTACCATGAGTTTCTCTTTTATTTCGCTAAAATCATTTTAATCTTTTTTACAAATCGTCCGGACTCTAAATGACAAATATAAAGCCCGCTGGACAAGTTCTTTCCCTGCGAATCCCTTCCATCCCAGACCGCAGCATAATACCCCGGCCCTCTAAACCCATTATAAAGCTTCCGAACTAACTGACCTTTAATATTATAAATTGCAATACTCGTTGGATACTGGTTCTTCTTCCCGGCTAAATAAGGTACTTCATATTTAATAATGGTCGCAGGATTGAACGGATTGGGCGTATTCTGGCGCATGGCGAATTCCTTAGGAAACATGGTTTCCGGTTCTTCGCCCATGCCCTGTTTTGCAACTAGAGAAAAACCATCCGCACCTATATCCCAAATTCCTATCCTCTCTTGCCCGTCAATGTCCTCAGTGAAATATCGTATCAATCCGGTCGAATCACCGCTATTTCTGGCATCCGCCGTAGATTTCAGGTGAAAATCCGGTTGCGTAAGTGACATAAATTGATTATCCGCATTACCGTTAATAATGGAATGACTGCCCGGCACATCCGCATCAGAGGATAAATTGTAACCTGAAACTAAAGACCAAGTCGCGTCTCCAACCAGACTAAAATTATCCTGACATTCCATCGCAATGCAGTTCTGGACCCGCATACTGTGTCCTTGTCTACCTTCGATCCCGACGCCAGGTCCCCCAATCTCGGACCGGTTCTGGACACCATATATCGTGCTATTAAGACAGAGCGAACCATAGGATAGGGTAATCCCTGCTCCACCATATGAACCTTCCGAATTCGATACTATATTATAGACAAGACAGTTCTCCACTCGGAGTCCGCCACCGCCGTCGGAAATTCCATAAATAGCCTTATGCATGCCAATTCCGGACGCTATCACCGCATCATGAATAATGCAATTTCGGACAACATATCCTCCTTGCAATGAACTGGGACGACTGGTGGTAATGACGGTTGAAATAGCTTTCGCACCCCCATATGATGCGGTACTCCAATTTGTAATATTAAGCCATTCTACCTGGCAAAAATCGTCACGCAAGGAAATGACCGTCCCTTCGGCTCCCTGACGGTTGATAACCACACCTCCGCTGCCGGCTGTCCCGTGATGACGTTCGGAAGCAGCAACGGTTAACAATAAATAATGGGAAGCGTTTGTATTTGAACCATCCACCACCAATACATCTTTAAAGACGCTGTCATTGTAACAAATACCTTTCTCAATGCGGTTATCCGCGATAAGATCACCCTGTCGGGCCGATTCCCAGGCCTGCATCGTGGAAAACCAACGGCGAATTACAGCTTGATTCACATTCGCGGCCACAGGGCGGGGACTTTCCGAAACGGCATATTCGCTGTTTTCAACCGTGATAGTCTTGGTGATATTATCCACGGTAGTCACCCGCCACTGGTGCTGGACCAACCCACCATCTTGAAAGCAGTCATTGACTGCAATTTTGGCAAGGTCCGGACT
>MGVN01000226.1:6429-29699 GCA_001800515.1 Elusimicrobia bacterium RIFOXYB2_FULL_49_7
AGACTCATCTGCGCCCATATCCCAATTACCATATTCACGAGTCTCTTCGTCGATATCCGTATTGAAAACGGCGCTCAGATTAATCCCACTATTTAATCCATCTGCCCCACCCTTTAAATGAAGGTCTTCGTTATCGCTGATAATGCTCTCAAATTGGTCAGCCGCAATTTTCAGCTTGAAAGAATGAGTTCCCTGCGCCGAAGAGTCAGAACTGAGATTATAATCCGTCTCACCAAAGGCAGATAGAGGCTTAAAATCTCCATATCCACAGTTCATGACGATGTTGTTTTTGACCTTAGTACCGCTGCTGTTTCCGTCAGTCTTGTAAATACCGTATTCGGCCACTGAATAAATGGTATTGTTATAAATCTCTATCCCGCTCAGCCAGCCATTGCTGTCATAGATACCATGGCCGCTGACGCTCTGGATGATGTTGTTGTACACCTTGGCTTGGCTGCAACTAATAGTGATGGCGGCTGAACCATTACCTGCAACATCCTGATATATAAGATTATTTCGGACGGTCACATGATCAGAAAGGATACCGATACCCGGCGGCATATACCCGCTGCCGCCATAGCCGGTCACCTTAAACCCTTCCACAATCGTATAAGGGGTTTGGATGAGAATAGCCGGAGAAGCAGTAGAGGGATTAATGGTAACCCCGTTGCTCGTTCGAGTTCCTTGATGTCTGGCCGTTGAGGCAACTGTGAGCCAGAAGTAATTATTCGCATCGGTCATGGAACCGTTTAGGATAACGCTTTCTGTGAAAACTCCATCATTGTAACAAACACCCTTTTCAATGCCACCACGGGTCACCAAATCGCCACCACGGTCGCTTTTCCAGGCAGTAATGGTGTTATAAGCCCGTTCTATCCGGAATGAAGTCCCTGTATTAGAGATGGAAAGGGGGCTTTGCAGAGCAACAGCTTGGTCAGACACTCTTACCTTGATATAACCAGTGTCAGGAGTTCCGGATGGGTCTAAAATCAGCCTATCCCCCTCCCCTATGTTGGCCGGTAAAGAAGAAGTGAAAGTCACCTGGTCTTTTATACCGTTGGTAGTACCGCTACCCGAATTATAAAGAGAACCTATTGCAGTGCCAATGGAACGTACAACCATGTTTGGTTCCTCTTCTATCATGTATTGGCCAGAGCGAACACTATAACGATACTGTACACGCCTAGAAGGAAAACGGGCAACAATATCGTAAACCCCTTCCGTATGCGAAGCATAATGCAAGCCCGTTCTATCAACTGAGATATTATCTGTCTGGCCCGAGGAAATGTAACTGGAATAAACCAAATGGCTTTCGTCCCCGGCATACCCTGCGTCATAGAGCCCGATAAATCCACCGATACCTTTCATGTTGCTGTATCCATTTCCATATTTGTGGGCCGTTCCGAGCAGGTTCACGAAATAATGATAGGTACCGGTATAGGTATTGTGGAAAAGTTGGTTCGGTCTTAGGGAACTCATATCACAAAAGAAAAGGTCATCCCGCAGATCGTTATCATAATCCCCGATGGCTGTTCCCATCATATTCTGAGTGGAAAAAGCATCTATCACTTCAAAATGAATGGGGGTAACGGGCCAAGTGGTCGACCTTGTATTCAAATAGACAACGGAATACCCATTGCCAGTTGCTTGAAGAATATCCGGTTCCCGGTCTATTGACCCATTAAAATGAAAAAACTTGGCACCTCGGATATTGGGCAAATCAATAAGTCCACAAGTAGTTGAGACATCCGTGAATGTCCCATTCTTCATGTTACGGTAAAGACGATCTCCATATAGCAGTTCCGGATAGCCGTCCTTGTCCAAATCCATGAAGTCGTAGGCAAGAAATGTCCCCCCCGGATTGGGGAAAGAATCTCTGAATAAAACAGCTGTATCCGGATAATAATACTTTCCGTTTGTTCCCTTTCGAAATTTCTTTAACGCGGTATTGGTATTTATCCAAAGATCATTAGCACCTGAAATGGCTCTGACAATACTAATTGACATGCCGGGAATATTGCTGGCTGGGTCGATTATAGAATCCGTAACATCAACAAAAGGGATGGTCGGATCCGTCTCTGAAACATTTTGAAATATTCTAATGTCCCCGGCAAAACAACGAGGAAAACCGTCTTCTGAATCACAGCCCGCCCCTCCATAAACATTAATCAGTGCAATATCCAGCCTGGAGTCGCCAATAATATCACCTATGGAAGCACCATAAGTTGACCCATTATAGGTATAGAAGCTGGGAGTTATTATCCGGTCAAAGCCACTGCTGCTGCCCCGGTTGCGGTAAAGTACGCTTGGGGCGGCAAACAAGTCGGCCGATCCGTAATTGGTCACAAAGATATCATCCCATCCGTCGTCGTTATAGTCAAAAAAGATGGATTGCGTGGTCGTATAAATGTCTTGTTCATCAAACCAGGTACCGTTCTGATAATTGATATTCTTTTTCACAAAGGACGTTCCGTTATTCTCATATAATACGTCTTTATTGATGAAGGAGGCATCATTGCAAACATAAAGATTCTTTTTATACTTGAAAGCAATTGAATCAGCCTTGTAATTGTTAATCACATTGCCGAAAGCGGCTGAAAACGAATGGTATTTATCATCGCCGATACCCATACCGGCGGTATTATCTTCAAATCGTTGCGGAAAACTAACTATAGTTTGGCCAGTTTGTTGGTAGCTTTGGGCTGTTTCGAAGGAAGAAAACACACCGATAATAGTATCCTGTCCTTTACGCAGGAGAAAAGCCATACCAGATGGTTTGAAAATGGAGTCATCTTCCAAAACAATGCGGCTGTTTGGGATATAGATGAAATGACCGTTCAGTCTAACCCGTGTATTCCGACGAAACTTGAATAGGATATCATGCAAATTCTTGTTATGATTATAATTAACCTCGTAATAAATCGAAGTGTCGAGCTTCGGCATGAAAACCAATTCATCCGCATCCTCAGCTACTGTCGACAAGGCAGCATCAATATCTTCATCGATTTTGTAAAGTCCGTGCAATGTTTCGCTGGAATAATTGATATGGAATGCATACGGTCCGGTAAATATAGCTGTTGAGGGGAACAGGATACCGTAGTCACTAAAGTTAATAGTTACCCCGGTATCCAAGACCAGTGTATCCCCTGCCCCAACAGTCACAAAATCCCACAGAGTGTATTTCGAGGTGTCTGTATTGGCCCAGGCCGCCCACCGGCGATTGCCACGGAGAATAATACGGTGATATTGCATCTCGGAATCCGGATTGTTGCAGAGATCTACCGCTTGTTTGATTGAGCGGAAATGCGCCGGGATAATAAACGGTGAATGTTTATATTCTATAGCGAGTTGTAAAAGGGCTGTTGTATCTTCACGTAACATACCATATTTTATTTTCTCCGTGTTATTGTTGCCGATAAAACATCCTCCATTATGATTATCAACCATATACCAACAACTATCCCTATCATCCCATCCAACAATGTTTATCATATGTCCATTGCCACTAGCGTTTACATGATAACGAGGTCCCAAAAATATTGGTTCATTCTCACATCCTGTGTATCTCCATTCATTATAATAGGGATAAGATATGATCATATACATGTCACCGGCATTAATTGTAAGGTTTCTATCAAGAAATAATGTTTCTGGAGATACCACAGTCTGTATTTTTGCATATTCTCCTGTAGATATTATCTGTACTCCACAAATCAATGCCATATCCAGTCCGAATTGGGCCGATGTATCAATGAGCATGTTCTGCGATGAATAGGTTGCATGAGTAAGTCGCCCTCTTATAGCTGATGAAACGTTTGCCAATGACCCATTCGCAGTAATTGCCCCAGTCATATATTTCGATAATATTATATTTCCATTTACATTTGTATATGAATCGAATGTCATACTTGTTCTTTTGATGGCCGAAATAATGCTATCGCCAATCTTAGCATAATCCGTACTGGCACATGGCGAGATATCAACTTTGTTATATCCTGGCGTTATATTATTATCAGTATCAATTTCAAATTTAACCGAATCTGGTGAAACACCTACACGAATTAATACCAATGTCATCCCATCAACAATTGGTGGTGTTGTTCCAGAAGGATATAAAGTAAAATTTGTCACTCCTGCAATCGTTCCACCTACTCTTCCACCAAGATGTAATTGCAAGGTAATCGCACCATAATTATATACATATTCTTTAATCTTTTCTACTGGGCTCCAATATGGCACTTGGCATGTAGAGTCCGCTTTGTCAATGAATAAATATCTAGTATAATTCGTGTCGTTAATAACACTCAACGCTCCCGCACATGATTCACTGCAACCTCCGTTGCAACAATTTAATGGATATATATAATTATCGTAAAAACCGTGTTGATAAAGTACGATGTTTTTAGAATACAAAATACTGCCACTACATTTACCACCATTAATGCTATCAATAAGCTGTTTTTTAGAGACATCAATTAAATCAACATTTGAATTAAATAATCGTCCGGCTCTATTTATTGCACATTCTACTGCAATCGTTGCGGCTGATGCCCAACATATATCTCCACATGAGGGTATGCCGGTTGGCCAGTGTCTTTGGGTTGATTCTGGAAATGTAACCGGTAACGGCCCAGATGAAAATTCTTTCATTAAAGGCGTGATATTCTTATTCAGCGATAGAATACTATCATATCTTTCATTCAATCTGATATATGTATTGACATCATAGAAAGTCCTTGGAACGGTATTTAGTTGCTCTTCTATTTCGTTCTCCGTCAATTGGTTTGCTTGATCAATCGTTAAATAGCTGATATTGGAGTGGGCTGCTATGAATGTTGCGAAAATTAAATTAATTATAATTATAGCAACCATAAATATGGTCTTATTATTGTAAATACACGACGTGTCTTGTTAACATGCCTGACGAAGCCTTGACTTTAATAACGTAAATACCAGCGGTTGCATTCTTCGGCACCCATTGCATTTGATGACAATTAACGTTTTCCATACTATGGATTAATTGCCCTTTAGCATTATATACCCGAAGAGAATGGATAACTTGATTATTTGCAGAAATAATTGTTTTATCCGAAAAAGGATTAGGCGATATTATTAGTTCCACATTTTTTGCAACGAAACTTGTCTCTTCTGCCTTTGCACACCTCTGGCTTGGCATCCAAAAACCGGATCCCGACAATTCATTGTCATGCGAGTAAATATACATCCAGGTTTGCAAATCTATACTCATCCAATTGGTTTCACAAAGATAATTTCCGCCAACAATAAACATGACAATATTATTCAACATCAGCAAACTCTCAGGCAGTGTATCCACCTCATTATAATAAATCGACAAATATTCCAAATTACCTAATTTGCCAATGGAATCAGGTAAAACAGTAAGTTTATTAAAATCGAGATATAACACAATCAATTTTGACAAATTGCAAACAGCTTCTGGTAATTCTGATATTTTGGCTGATGATATGTCGAACGCTTGTAATTCAGTTAAAGCTGTAATTTCTGAAGGAATATGTTTAAAATTAGTATCTCGTATATAGAGTTGATTGATACGCCCTTCCGAATTAGTCTGGGTAGCGGTTTCTACCGAAATATCATACAATCCATTTGAATCCAATATCGCCCGCACAGCTATTGAATCCGACAAATAACTCCCCTGCGCGAAAGTCATTGTAACTAATACGAACAATCCAATTAATAACTTCATCCTCTTTCACGCCTTCAACACATCCATGTTCAGGCGGCCATCCGCCCATTCAATCGGGCCAGCAGCCCGGGCTCGGCCGGACGAAGTTCCTGTTTACTTTCCGGGCAAACCAGGATATCAAGAAGCGCTTGTGCCACCATGTTTTCCCTTATAATAATGATACCTTAAATATAATTAATTTTACACCCCTTTTACTCGGGCATTATCATTAATCTATTTTATGGTTAACAAAGGAGCATGTGATGGCAAATGAAACAATTTTCAAACGATATGACGGTAATCCAATCATAAAACCCGAAGAGGTGGCGCATGCGAATAGTATTTTCAACTGCGCAATCGTAAGATACGGCAAAGGATACGCGGGAGTATTTCGTGTTGACACCACGAGACTTCTCAGCGAGCTTCATGTCGGGTTCAGTGAGGATGCGATTCACTGGAAGATACAGGATCAGCAGATAGAAATGAAGGGAGAAACCTCGGCGAACTATAAGACCGCATCCTGCTATGACCCAAGAATCGTTGAGATTGACGGAACCTATTACATCACCTGGTGCTATTATCCCGTAGGGATAGCCTGCCATATCGGCATTGCGACGACGAAAGATTTCAAACGGTTCACGCAGATGACCCAAATCATGCTTCCGTACAACAGAAATGCCGTACTCTTTCCCGCAAAAGTAAACGGGAAATTCGCCTGTCTAAACAGACCCTCCGATCCCTTTCATACTGCTTTTGGAGAAGTGTTTTATTGCGAAAGCAAGGACATGATCCATTGGGGTAATCATCAATTTGTTTTTGGCGCCACGTCCGGCTGGCAAAGGTCTAAAGTCGGGCCCGGGCCGGCTCCCATCAAAATAAAAGAAGGGTGGCTTTTGATTTATCACGGCGTACGCATCACCTGCAGCGGTTATGTCTATTGTATGGGCGGCGCTATTCTGGATGGAAATAAACCGTGGAAAACACGTTATCGTTCGAAGGAATATCTGCTTGCACCGACGACGCCCTATGAGATGATCGGTGATGTTCCGAATGTCGTTTTCCCGACCTCACTTCTACATGACAAAAAGACGAATAAATTAAGCGTTTATTACGGTTGCGCTGATACCGTGGTAGGTCTTGCAACAGCGGACATGGACGAGCTGGTAAAATTTATTAAGAAAACCAGTTAAGGAAAATCTTTTTATTCCGAAAACCGGCCCATGCTGTAATATTTTTCCAGCCGGTTTTTCACCAGCGTCTCGGACGGAATCAGACCGAGTTCATCCAAATGGCGGATGAGATGGCTTTTCACCGTAGCGATCATTTCCTTGGGGTTCCGATGGGCGCCGCCCAACGGTTCCGGCACGATTTCATCGATTAAATTATGCTCCTTGAGTTTGTCCGCAGTCAGATGCATACGGTCCGCCATATCCGGCGCCTTGGCCCGATCAGACCAGAGAATGGCCGCACATCCTTCCGGTGAGATGACGCAATACCAGGCATTTTCACACATCAGCACCCGGTCCCCGACGCCGATACCAAGCGCACCGCCTGACGCGCCTTCGCCGATAATGATGACAATAATAGGCACTTTAAGCACGGCCATATCGCGCAGGTTCCGGGCAATGGCCTCTGCCTGACCCCGCTCTTCAGCCCCGATCCCACAATAAGCGCCTGGCGTATCGACAAAACAGATGACCGGGCGGTTGAACTTTTCAGCCATCTGCATGACACGCATGGCCTTGCGGTAACCTTCCGGGTTCGGCATGCCGAAATTGCGGCGGATGTTTTCTTTAACATCCCGCCCCTTCTGCTGACCCACGAAAAAGACGGATCGGCCATCAATTTTTCCCATACCGGATATCATGGCTGCATCATCTGCAAAGGCACGGTCGCCATGCATCTCGACCCAATCGGTGAGGATGCCGTTGACATAATCCAAGGTATAAGGCCGACGGGGATGCCGGGCAACCTGGACCCGATTCCAGGGGGTCATCTTGCCGTAGATTTCCTTCTGAAGCCTCTCAAGTTTGTTCTCGAGCTTAACGATTTCTTCCTGAAATTCCAGGTTCTCATTGCTGGTAAAGGACTTCATATCTTCAATCTTGCGGGCCAATTCAATAACCGGTTTTTCGAATTCCAGCACAGGGCCAATGAGTAGTTCGCTTGTTTCCATATTGATCGCCTCCCAGAAATATTATAGGACAACGCTTTCGGATAAAGTCACATCTAATATAAAATATTTGTCCGCTTCGTGCATACCCTGAACCATATGTAAAACAATGCCCTTCTTAGCGCAAAAACGAATCAGTTGCATGGTATCGATGCCCTCTTTTTCCGGGCTGGCCAATACGATGTCCGAGATTCGCTTCTGAAGAACCGTTTTCTCAATATCATCCACTCCTCCCAAACGCGGCACGCAAGCAGGACGGTTCCCCTCTTTTTCTCCGGAAAGGACAAAGAAACCGATAAAATTCGCTTTCTCATTCCGTTCGCAATAGAACTTGCCGTAAATACTCTCGGCCATGGGACCTGTGCCCACAATCGCCAACCGTCTACCACGGATAAGACCGCACGGCAGAGGAAAAGGTGTTAAAGACAAAAGAAAGCGCCAGGCAGGGATGGCAACAAAAAGAAACAGGGCCGTGGTGGTAAAGGCAATGCGTGAAAAACGGATTTCCGGGATAAAATAGATAAAGGAGAAAAACAGGGGGGCAGCCACAAAAAGGGCCTTCCAATAATCGGATAGCATCTTGCCCCGCTCGGAATAAGCGCCGGAAACAGCCAAGACCGAAAGGTAGATGGCGGACAAGCTGGCATGGAGCAACACAATCCACCGAACAGCGGTAAAGGTGTAAAATCCTCCCTCCTGTCCGAATTTGAGAAAAAGTGACATAAAAAGCGCGCCGTTAATCAGTATCAGATCCACTGCAGGAAACAAAGCACGCACTAACCATCCGCCAAGCACCTTGAACAGCGCATTCAGAAAAATCCCGAAAAAAAGAAGGCTTTTCGGAAAAAAGGAAAGCTGCCGGCTGAAGTATTTCCTGGAAAAGATAATCATGGAATTATAGAAATTCCAGGCGCTCTGAAAGCGGTTCTTACGCGAACTTTTCCCCTTGAAATGGATTATCTCGGACAGCGGGGCATACCACACCTGGAACCCCGCCTGTTTAAACCGGTAACAGAGATCAATATCCTCGCCGAACATGAAAAAGGTTTCATCCAGCCCTCCCACCTTCTTTAAAGCATCCGAGCGCATCATCATATACGCGCCGCACAAGGCATCCACCTCGGCAGTCTCATCTTCATCCAGATAGGTCATGTTATAACGGCCGAACCTGCTGCTTTTGGGAAACAGCAGGGACATTCCGCTCATCCGATAAAAAGCCGTGGCCGGGGTGGGAAAACCTCGGCGGCAAGCGGGCTGAAAACTGCCGTCCGCATTGACAATCTTGACACTCATTATACCGGCCTGAGGCCGGGCATCCAAAAAGGCCATGGAAGCAACAAAGGCATCCCGGGTCACCAGGGTGTCCGGGTTTAAAAGCAGAATATAGCCGCCGGATGCGATGCGGATACCCTGATTGTTGGCCGTCGAATAGCCCACATTACCGGCATTCTCGATCAGACGGACCTCCGGATATTTTCGGCGCACCATTTCCACGGTATTGTCCGTACTGGCATTATCCACCACCACGATTTCATGGGAAAAACCGGCGCATGCCTTTAAAACAGAATCAAGACAATGGTCAAGATAACCGGAAACATTATAACTGACAATAATGACCGACAGCCGTATCGGATCGCCTTTATCGCGGGTCTCTTCATTCGGCATCATAGCGTTTT
Source organism: Elusimicrobia bacterium RIFOXYB2_FULL_49_7 (assembly GCA_001800515.1). The sequence continues at coordinate 15,986 of MGVN01000226.1, forward strand.
AACTGCTCCTGAAAAGACAATAGTTCGATTCCCGGCACCCTGCGGGCGCGATCCATGACAAAACCGGAATTCAGCGGACGTTTGGCCGCTTGATGGAGCGAGGCCGTGACAATGGGATGAATATTCTCCTCCGCCAATCCGTCATGCACAGCGATGAGGCGGGCAATCTCAAACCGGCTTAAAAGGTCCGACCCGGCCAGTGAATATATCCCCTTGCTTTCCGCATTCAGCAAGGCGGTAATATTGTCGGCCAGATTGCCGACCAGAGTAATGTTGCCGATTTGATCGGTCACAATATTGATTTGCTTTCCCGCGGACAACGATTCGCGGACAAAGGTGATGAAATCGGGACGGAGCGATTGCCCCTTGCCGAACAAAACCATGGTTCGTATCACCAGATTGTCATTGGAATAACCCATTGTCAATGCCTCGGCCTTGGCCTTGGATGCCCCATACACGGAAATGGGGTTCACCGGCGCATCATCGCAATAGGGACCCGCCTTTCCATCAAAAACATAGTCCGTGGAGATTTGAACGAATCGGGCCTTGGGCGCAGCCGACAGGAGATGGCCGACCGCTTCGGTATTGACCTGAAAAGCAAGCGAGCGTTCCTTTTCACATAAATCCACGTTCGTGACGGCTGCAGTATTGATGAGGATATCGGGCTGACACGCGTTGAAGATCAGGGCCAAACTTTTCGGCTCCGTCATGTCCGCCTGGAAGTAACGGGAAAGCCCGTCCAATTGAAACGAGGGCGAAAGCTTATCCATGCCGTACACGGTCCGTCCGGAACGGACGAGCGCACGCACCAAGTTTTGGCCTAACAAACCATAAACACCGGTAATGAGAACCGATTGCATGGCAATCATCCCTCTTTTCTTTTTCCCTGAAAAAAGCGGCCCGTCAGATACAGTAACAAGACCAAAACCGCAGCCGCAAAGGTAATATGCGCTCCTAATCGAATATAGGGCGAATGATAACGCAGTTCCACCCGGTGTTTGCCGGCGGTCAGGGGAACGGACATAAGCGCCAAATCGGTCTTATAGACCGGAAGCGCCCGGCCGTTATCCCTCGCCTCCCAATAGGGCATGTAGACTTCCGACATCATTAGAAAACCGGGCTTCGTCATCTCCACTTCATAGGTCCGGTCATTGCCGTTATCGTCGAGGTGCGTCACACGGCCGGCCAGCGGACCTGCGCTATCTTTCACGGCCGGAAGGTCCGGCGCGGTCTCAAGCAAAAGCGTGTTCTTGTAGGAAAAACCCGGTTCCGATAAGCGGCTGAGAATCTTCTCCTCCGGCAATACTTCATAATCCGTAGTCACCCAGGCGCGATCACGTCCGCCCCGGTTTTCCGCTAAACTGAGCGGCGCCCCGCGTCCGGAGCGGTAGAGGATATAACGCACATTCAGCAAATCCAGAAAGGGATTTCCCTCCACCTGGCCGCGCTGAAGGGAAGAAAGAAAGTTCGCATTTCCCGGACCACCGCGAAATTCGCGATACCATTTGATCTCATTGTCATGAAACCCGGTGACACTTTCCAACCGATGCAAGGCCGGGTCATTATCGCCCAGATGACCGGGCACCGGAAAAACACGGAACTTCTCGTTTTCCGCCTGTTTCGACAGGGTGGTCAACAAGGGATCATGCCGGCTGACGAATTCATCCAGATCACCGAGTTTATAAAAATAAGCATCCGCATGGAACAGATCCAAAATGGCGATGAGCGACAGGAACAGAATGAAAACAAAGGGACGCAAGCGCTCCCGGAGCACCCGGGAGAGCAGAAACAGGGTCGTGCCGCCGTAGATCAGCGCCAGCCAGGCACCCTTGATAAAAGAGGGATAATTATCTTTAAACGCCTCGGCCTTCTGTCCCGACAATCCGGCATAGAAAATACCACCCCAGAGCGATCGGACCAACCCCTGTGCCAGGGACACGATGAGAGTAAGCCCCACCAGCCCTACCAATACCTTCAGACACATCTTTGCGGCCGCCTCTTTTTTGTCAGCAGACAGCCCGGAAGGTTCGGTCAGTAACCGGTGGAGGCCGTAGGCCGTCATCACGGCAGCGGCAAAGGAGAACCAGAACATGATCATACTGGGCGCTCGGAAAAGTTTGACGCCCGGAATCAAATAATAAAAAAGATAGAAAAAAGGCGTATTGGCACCCAAGGCGAAAATCAGCACAAAGAGCCCCACCCCGCCGAAGAAAAGAAGAAACGGGTCCCGTCGGAAAAGAAAAAGAAAGGCGATGCTTAAAACCAGGACGATAATACCCGGATACTCGCTGTTGAGCTTGAAAGGATTGCGTCCCCAATACACCGGTCCATTATCGCGTTGACCCTCTTTATCCGAAAAACCGCAGAATTCGGGCACAATGAGCGAAGCCGTCTCTTCGGGATGAATGGACCAGGAGGTAGCGTGTGCATAGCCGGTTTTGTTGTCTTCTCCGCGTACGGAATAGGTATGGGTGAATTCGTAGGAAGGAAGAAGCTGAACCATGCCGATACCCAATCCCAATCCGACGGACAGGGAGAATAAAAGGAGCCGAAGCAATGCCCCGCCCTTTTGCTTGTCGGCCAGAAAACGGCGAACCGTCTCAAAGACGAAATAAAAGAAAAGTCCCCACAACGAAAAATAGGTGGTCTGCACATGCGAGGTCAGCAGACAGAGGCCGATGGACAAGGAAAGCAGGGCCGCATACCGACATCCCTTCGTATCCAGCAGCCGCTTGAGGGCGAACATGGACAAGGGTAGCAAGCTGATGACAAAGACCTTGCCGTCATGGCCCGGAAAGAAGTGGGAAATGAACTGAGTATTGAACATGAAACAGAGGGCCCCAAAGAACGCCATATCCCGGCGCAACGCCAAGCCGCCGCGTAAAAAGAGGAACATGAATAGTCCGGCCAGCATCACGGATACCACATACTTGTAACCAAGGGCCGCCGGCACCGGAAGAATAAATTGGAGCACGGCCAAAGGATAGAGCATGTCTCCGAAAAAAGCGTCGAGGGTGGGCATGCCGGAAAGCGTGTAGGGATTCCACCAGGGCAGGGCGTGATGGGTCTTGACATAATCGGCATAGAAGAACTTGGATTGAATGCCGTTGACCATATCCGATCCGTAAATCATCTTGCCGGACAGGATAAAGGGAAGAAAGAAAAGCAAGGCCAACAGCACAAGCACACCGGGCAAGGCCCAGGCCGGAAGCCGTTCGAAACGGAAGGCGGTTTCGCCCGCAAGCACAGCGGCAACCCGCTTTTCTTTCTTTTTATCCGGCATGTCGGACTCCTTTCACGTCGCTTGAGAGATAGACCACCCCCCCGGTCAGGCAAACCGTATAATAGGCCGCATACACCACCACAGAGGAGGCCAACAGAACCTCGGCCGTCAGGCCATAGGGCTTAAACAGAAGCAAGAGCAGTCCTTCGCGTACACCGATACCGTTGATGCTGACCGGCAACATGGCGAAAAAAGAAACCACCGGCACGATGAAAAAACAGGCCGACAACGGCGGGTTGAAGGAGACGGTTCGGAATGAAAAATAAATAAAAAGGACTGAGACCAGAAAATTAAGCAGGGAAAGCACGACCGATTGAAACAAAACCCGTTTTTGGTCCCGATATTCGTAGAGCACCTGACGGAAATTCATGAGCATGGCCACCACGGGCTTGTTCGAAAAACGGTGAAAGAAACCGAAGAAAAAGCGGCTCACCCGTTTACTGAACAGCACCAGAACCATTAAAAGAATGGCCAGCATCATTCCCACCGCGGCCGGTAGCTGCCCCTTTTCCGGCAAAAAATCGGGCTTCCAAATCAGGATCAGCGCCAACAACGGCAGGAGCACTACGATGCCCAGAATCTTGACAAAAGCAATGCTTCCGTAAGCGCGGGAGCCGGCGATATTGCGCGAGAGAAGATAGCCTTTGATAACCTCCATTGAACCGCCCGGCAAAACGCTCTGAAAGAAACTGGCGATGAGATGATAGCGCAACAGACGACCGAGTGTCACCTCACCGGCGAGAAGGAGCCGCCAACGAACCACCTGGAAAGCGGTCATGGCGAAATACGCAGCAAACGTAAGCACGGCAAAATCAGGCAGACTTTGGAGCAATTGGAGCCGGATGGCATGTAGGTCGGATCGGTAGAGCAGAAAGCCGATAAGACAGAACGAAACCGCGATTTTGACCGCAGTCCGTAGTATGGTTTTCATCCGGACAAACCCCGGCTCTCAAGCAAGCGTCAGATTGGACTCCGTCTTGCGGTCGAAGATATGAATCATGTCCATCTTGAAGGCGACATTGATCTTCTGCCCCACTTCGGCTGCACAGTGTGCGTCTTCCTTCAGGATTAACTTCTGGCCGGACGTGGAGAGATAGAGCAGGATTTCATTTCCCAACCGCTCAATGACCTCGATGGTACCGGAAACAACCGCGCCTTCCTGCTCCGGCTCCCCGCGGCTCTTGGCCAATTTGATGTCGTAAATATGTTCCGGACGGACACCAAAGAAGATGTCATGACCCACTTCCCGTTTAACCTGTTCATGGAATTTTTCCGGAACAATCACCCGATTGTCCCCGAAAATAAATTGAAGCTTGCCATCCACGGTGTCCAGTTTGCCTTCCAGGAAATTCATGGCCGGGGATCCGATGAAACTGGCCACGAACTTATTCGCCGGGAAATCATAGATGCGCAAAGGGGAATCACACTGCTGAACCAAGCCGTCCTTCATGATGACGATGCGATCGCCCAAGGTCATGGCCTCAATCTGGTCGTGCGTCACATAAATCATGGTGGCCTGGAGACGGTTGTGAATCCGGTTCAATTCCGCACGCATTTCAACACGCAGCTTGGCATCCAGATTGGAAAGGGGTTCGTCAAACAGATAAACCTTGGCATGACGTACCAGGGCGCGGCCTACGGCCACACGCTGCATCTGGCCGCCCGAAAGCTCCCGGGGACGACGAGCGAGGTATTGACGGATATTCAGAATATCCGCCGCTTCTTTGACACGACGATCGATCTCATCACGCGGATACTTCCGGAGGTTCAAACCAAAAGCCATATTATTATAAACATCCATATGGGGATACAACGCATAATTCTGAAAGACCATGGCAATATCACGATCCTTGGGCGGCACGTCATTCACCCGGTTTCCGTCAATCAGGATGTCACCCCGGGTAACATCCTCAAGCCCCGCCACCATACGAAGCGAGGTGGTCTTTCCGCAACCGGACGGACCGACCAGAACGATGAATTCACGATCCTTAATTTCCAGGTTGAAGTCTTTAACGGCCACCACTTTGCCGTTTGAAAACTCCTTGAAAACATGTTCAAAGGTCACTGTCGCCATAATAAGTTCCTTTAAATAAATGAGTTAGTCAAATTAAAGGATTAAAATACGAAATTAGCCACAGTAAGATCAAAATAAATTACACTTTGGCTTTATTCGTGAACCGCTTACGCTCGCAACGCCATCAGCTCATCAATCTTCTTCTCATCACTCTCGGTGGCAAGACTGACGGAGACCAAACGCGACACGCCCGGTTCGGCCAGGGTGACACCGTAGAGGATATCGCAGGCAGCCATGGTCTTCTTGTTGTGCGAGATGACCAGAAACTGCGTGCGCTCCGAAAAACGACGGATAAGACGGATGAAACGGCCGATATTGGCGTCATCAAGCGGACCATCCACTTCATCCAAGATACAGTAAGGCGACGGTTTCACCAGATAAAGACCGAACAAAAGCGAAGTGGCGGTTAAGGCCCGTTCACCGCCGGAGAGCAGATTGATGCTCTTCATGCTCTTGCCGCTCGGACGGGCATAAATGGCAATTTTCGCCTGCAACGGATCCTCATGCTCCTCCAGCCGGATATCCGCTTCACCGCCCTCGAAGAGATCCAGAAAGACGCTGCGGAAATTCTCGCGCACCTGATTGAAGGTGGAAAGAAACTTCTCGCACGCTTCCTTGTCAAGTTTGCGAATTAGCTGTTCCAAGGTGTGCTTGGCGGATTCGAGATCCGCCTTCTGGAGCGAAAGTTCGTCAAAGGATTTCTTCTCTCCCTCATAATCCTCCAGTACGCTCAGATTGACATTGGGTCCGATTGTCTTGAGCCGTTTCCGCAGGATTTCAATCTTGTCGCGTGCCTCCTCTTCGGTCACGGCAAGCGCCTTATCCTCATCGATCAGACCGTTCAGGTCCTTTTCATATTCCTCCCAAATGCGCTCCACCATGGACCGCTTCTTTTCATTAAGCCGCTCCAGGGACATCTCACACTCATGAAGCTTTTCCGTATGGACGGCAAGGACTTTCTCCTGCTCCTTGGACACCTTCCGCACATTGCTGATTTCGTTGCGCAACACGGCCAGTTCCTCGCGACGCGCCTTTTCCTCGGCCTCCACCGTCTTGATGGAATTCTGACAACGTTCTTTTTCCTGCGCCAATTCATCCATATGACGACGATAGTCCTCGATCTCCACTTCGTATCGGTTCTTGGCCTCGCGCCCCTGATCCAGGGAGGCATAAGCACGGGCAATCTCCTCTGCCAACCGTTCGGCATTGCGTTTCAGATTGATCGCCTCCTGTTTGACCCCGGCTAACCGCACCTCCGCATTCTTCACGGTTTCCGTTACCTTGAACCGCTGTTCCTCAAGCGCTGTCACTTCCTGATTCAAGAGCAGAATGAAACTCTCCACTTCCGTCTTCTTTTCCTCCAGAATCTGAAGGTCGGCCATAATACGCCCCTCGGCCGCCGCCCATTCCTCAAGACGCTGATCAAGACCCTTGAGCCGCTCCAGCGCCTCGTTTTCGCGGCTTTGAACCCGCAACACCTCTTCATCCAGATGCCGAATATTGCCTTCCTGTTCCTGCTGCAAACGCCGCCCGGAATTGAGTTTTTCATCGATTTCCAGAAGCGCGGTCTTGGCCTCTTCCACGGTCAGCAAAGCGGTCTTCTTGTCGCGAATCTTTTCTTCAATCTGGACACGGTATTTACCGACATTCTCATGAAGGGTTTCAAGCACCTGGGTTCGGGAGAGGAGACCCAATTCCTGGTTGCCGAATTCACCGCCCCGCACAATGCCGTGAGTGGTATGCAAATCCCCGTCCGGAGTGATGCAGTAAACCGCAAAGTCACCGCATTGTTCGCGAATACGCTCCACCATCGAGGCGTCGCGAATGAGAAGCACGTCGCCCAACAACAGGGAGGCCAGTTCACCCTGATCCCCGCGCAATTTGACGAAGCGGTCGGCCCATCCGATAACGCCGTCCAGGCGTCCCAGATTATCGATTTCCGGTGAACGGTGACGGCCGCGAACCTGGTTCTGAACCACGAAACTGGCTTTGCCCATTTTTCCCTCGCGGAGAAAGCGGATGGCTGCTTGGGCGGCCGCTTCGGTGTCGGCCAGGATGTACTGGACACGGGAGCCGAGTGCAGCTTCGATGCCGGCCACAAACTCGGGCGCCACATCGATGGCATCCGCCACAATTCCGGAGATACCGGAAATGCCGCTTTCAACCACCGCACGCACCGCCTCTTTGTATCCTTCGTGGTTTTTCTTCATCTGCTCGAAGAACTCAAGCTTCTTTTCGTCGGAAATGAGGTGCGCTTCCAGGGTCTTTTCCTGCTCCAGCAAGGTGCGGAAACGATTCTCTTCGGAGGCGATTCTCTCAACCAGCTGGTCCCGCGAACCGGAGAGGTTCAAAGACTCCGCGCTGACCTGGGAGAGCGATTCACGGCAAAGACGAATCTGTTCTTCGCACTGCTCGGTGCGATAACGACCTTCGGCCATGACCCGTTCGATCTCCGTGCGGTTGGAACGGAGATTTCCGATATCGGATTTGATCTTTTCAAGACGGGACTTGAGATCCGTTTCCTCCTCCATGAAGCGGATTTTGGCCTGCTGGTTTTCGTTGAGATTGAGCCGTTTTTCCGCCACGCCGATTTCAAATTCATCGAATTCGCGGCGGGCGGCCAGGTAATCGCCTTCCGCCTCCTTGACAAGTGTGCTAAGACGGATGAGCTGCTCTTCGGCATCACCCTGTTCGTTGCCGAGCTGGGCGATATTTTCGTTCAGCTTACCTTGGTATTGTTCGGTGGTGGCAATAGCGCGATGGGCCCCTTCAATCTTCTCCCCTCGAGACAAAAGCTGGCTTTCAAGGTCATGCTGACGCCGGGTCAGGTCGCTCAACTCGCGGCTGATGGCCTGGAGCTTTTCCTCACGTTCCAAGGCGAGAAGCTCCTGCTGTTCGATGCCGCTTTCCGCGGTAGCGATTTCCGCGGCCAACTTTTCCTTTTCGGTCAGGGCCCCGGCATGGTCACGGCTGACTTCGCGGATTTTTTCATTCACTTCGCCGAAGACACGGCTGCACACCGCCACATCGAGCTGTACCAGTTCGGTGCGGTATTCGCGGTATTTTTCAGCTTTGACCACATGACGCGCCAACATCTTGACCGTGCGATCCTTTTCATTGACCAAGTCTGCAATACGGGCCAGATCATCCCCGGTTTTGAGCAGGTTTTTTAACGCCTCTTTTCGCTGACTGCGATATTTGTTGATACCCGCGGCCTCCTCAAACATGATACGCCGCTCTTCATCCTTTTCAGAGAGCAGCGTATCGATCATTTTCTGCTCCATCAGGGAATAGGAGCCGATACCCATCCCTGTGTCGAAAAAGAGACTGGTGATATCCTTCAAACGACAGAGTTTCTTATTGATAAGGTATTCGCTCTCACCGGTACGGAAAATACGGCGGGTAATCTGAACCGTGGCGCTGTCAGTGGGCAAAGCGCGGTCCTCGTTCTCGATGGAGAGGGTCACTTCCGCGAAATTGAGCGGTTTCCGACGAATAGTGCCGCTAAAGACCACATCCTCCATCTTTTCGCAACGGAGGGTTTTCACCCTTTGTTCACCCAGTACCCATCGAATTGCATCAATGATATTGGATTTACCGCATCCGTTGGGCCCCACAATGGCTGTTAAACCTTCGTTGAAAGTAACGGAATGGACGTCGGCAAAGGACTTGAAACCGCTAATTTTGAGCTGTTTTAAGTGCATGTCACCCCACAGGTTGAGTATGATACTCAGCTAATGTCATTATACTGGAAAAACACAATCGATTGTGATTTTCGGGTATAAGATAGCTACATATTGTGGAAAGTGTCAATAGAGAAAACAAATTTTATTCGAAAAGAATAAAAATCAATACCATATTTAGGGGTGAAGAGGATAGAAGAGAAGGCTCTATAATGGGATTAAGCTGCCCGAGCAGCCAGAATGGATTCCACGTTGTAGTGGAAATCCGGGTTAAGCCGCTTTAATTCCGCGGAAAGGATACGGAGTAAATCACGATCTTCGGAATGGTGCCCTTTTTTCCAGGACGAAAGGTGACAGAGAAATTCGTCCATGAGCTGCACATAAACCCGGGAGTCCACCCCCTCCTTATGAATGATGTTCTTATGGATGAAATGGAACCACTCGCCATCCGAGAATTTCTCAATAAACCCGAAATAGTGTTCTGAAATATGGTAAAACAGGTTGAGATACACCGGAAAATGGGCGGACAGCTTGCTTAATACCTCGCTCACCCCGTCCGCTCTGCCGCGCAGTTTGTGCTGATATTCGGCTGCCTCCGCATAATAGGCCCGCGCACGGGCAATATACACCTCATCACTCAGCCGGAAAAAAGCGTGATGCGTTGGCACGTTCTTGTTGATACCGCGAAGGATTCCTATCATAAAAAAGAGATGGTCCGCAGTATGCTTATAAAGATAAAAACGTTCCCGCAAATCCTGGTATTCGGATTGACGGGCAATTAGGTCAGACTCATATAAATGAACATATTTGCGTGTCTCTGCTAAGTAGGTGGGGTGAGAGAAATTCTTCAATACCTGGGCAGCATAGACATTCACATCCTCATCCAGGCAAAGCGAATTGGAGCGGACGCCGGTTTCAATACGTGCGGTAATGATCAGGTTTAGAAAATAGTTTAAACTATCTTCTGTTGCCTGTTTGCTGACATTGTAGAATTTTTCGTTCTTCATGGCTTTTTACCGCTTCATCCTCTCATTTATCAATATCGGCCTTTTGAAAGTTTTCCTTTAATATTTGGTCGCTCAAACACCCTATAATAGTTCATTTTTTCGGATTCCCTCATCCTATTCACACCAACGACTTAGAGCCCGTATCGGATTAGTCGATATGGAAAATTGCAGAGAAAACCCTTCATTCTGATTCCTCTGCAATTATATTTTAATCTTTTATGTTGGCACCGCTAAAAAAGAGCGAACTGCGCATCATCGCTTTTTCTCTCTTCATGCTCACCTCCGGCATGTCCCTTATCGGCCCGTTGATGCCTATTTATATCACCCAGCTTGGCAACTTCGCCCCACGCGACGCAGCACGCTGGGCAGGCCTAATCGAAGGTATCACCTTTATCATGAGCGCCATATTTTCTCCCATCTGGGGTATGTTGGGCGACCGCTTCGGCCGAAAAAGCATGGTTTTGCGCGCTTTTTTCGGCATGAGCATCACCATGGCGCTTCTCTCTCTTTGCCAAACCCCGCTTCAGATGTTCTTTGTGCGAATGGTGCATGGATGCATTGCAGGTGCCATCTCCGCCTCCATTGCCTTGGTGAGTACCCGGGTCGAGGAAAAAGAAATGGGCTCCACCCTCGGCCTGCTCCATTCCTTTATTTTGGCCGGAACCGTGGGCGGTCCATTTATCGGCGGTCTGCTCGCTGACGCCTTTGGCTTTCAGCTCTGTTTTTTCATCACCTCCGCCATCCTGCTCTGTTGCGGCGCTTTGATTGCCTTCTATATTCCGGCCACCCAGGAAAACAAACCAAAGAACGGCCACCATTACACCTTATCGGATAATTTCCGTTACTACTTCGGCAATCGCCAGCTTAGGCTGATTTCCGCGGTTCTGCTTCTCTCACAAATGGCGCGCATGGGACAAAAGCCCATTGTTCCACTCTTTATCAGTTCCCTGAGCTCGAACCTCACCTGCCTGCCCACAGTGGTTGGATCCGTTTTCGGGTTATCCGGATTGGCGGCCGCCCTGTCCGTAAAATTCTGGGGTAAACGGGCCGACAAGTACGGCTTTCGGGCCACCCTCCTCCTGACCTTATCCGGCGCCGCCTTTTTCACCCTCGGCATGCCTCTGTCGCAAGCCATCTGGCAGATTGCTCTTTTTCATGCACTGGCCGGGCTTTTCAATTCCGGCACCACGCCGCTGCTTCAGTCGCTCATTGCTTTGAATTCGGAAAAAACAAGGCGGGGCTGCGTATATGGTACGGTCATGATCTTCCAGATGCTGGGAAACGCAGCCGGCCCTATGTTGGGCGGGGTGGTAAGCGAGCAATTCGGGTTTCGACTCTCTCTCTTTTTGCTGGGTCTGCTTTTTATTGTGGGTTGGTTCCTGGTCCGCTTTAAGATGAAGGAAAAAGAGAGCGACTATCGAGTAGCGGACGCCATTTCAGAATCCGAGGCAGAGTAGAGCGGGGTTGGCTTTTTTAATATGTATCTATCTTTGCCTTTACTTCAATCTTTCGTAAAAAATCCGGCCCACCCGGTCGATATGCTCGCGTAATTCCGAATTAGCCAAAAGCGCATAAATGGATAGATCAACCGTGTAAGGCAGCAGAGCATCGTCCAGTGCGGACATGATTCTTCCAAGACGTTCACGGGTCAAATCTTGACCAATCAGGGTCAGATCAATATCCGATCCCGGTTTATAATTTCCCTTGGCGCGTGAACCGTATAGCAACGCTTTTTCTATCTCCGGAAAGCGGGCAAAAACAGCATGAAGGGTTGCCACCGTGGCAGCAGAGAGTCCGTGATTCATCCGGCGCTTTCCGTCTGTTTCGCCAATCCGGAAAATTTCTCGGACAGGGCTTTAAAGGCCGGATAGTATAGGTGGATGATATTATCGGCAATCGACATGGCCGTATCGGAATCATAGGTGTGGGAGGTCAGGTTTCTGTCCGCAATCATTTTCATCCAGTCTTCACCCTGTTCAACCAGTCCGTTCTGATAGGCGCTGCGCGCGGCATCCTTGGAACCGATGAGTCCCGAGATTCCTTTTTCCTCCAGATAATCCTTGAGCACATTCCAGGCAAGCTCATGGGTGAATTCAAAACCCTGAATCAGTCCCTGCTGCTCCAACAGGGACAGAGAACGGGTCTGTGACAGGGCCACGGCATCTTCCACGGTTTTAAAGGCCTTTAGGAAATTGCTGAATCGCTGTTTCCAGCGTATGTCCACCGCCATTCAAACCTCCGGATGAAAAGAAACCAAATGAACAGGTTAAAAAATAGGCCCTTATAAAGAGGGAAATCAACCCTTCTTTGGCGATTTTTTCTCTATTCAAAACATCCGATGTGACAGATTCTGTCACATCTTCATCGTTCCAACACAGCACAGCGTAAATGAAAAACAGCACCTTCAATTATATTTATTATATGCAATACTATTTTATTTATTATATTATTTAACATGGAATCCTTTAATGAATTTCGAATGGGATGAGAAAAAAAATAATGCCAACATTGCAAAACATGGGATTTCTTTTGATGTTGCCATGCAAGCTTTTCTGGATACAAACCGGAGAATCCGGCTTAATTCCAAACACTCCTCAACAGAGTTACGGTATTATTGTCCGGGCAAAGTGAACGAACGAATTTTAACAGTCAGGTTCATTATTCGCAACGGGAAAATCAGAATTATCGGTGCCGGATACTGGCGGGAAGGAAGAAAAATATATGAAAAAGAATAACGGTTACACTCATGCACCTGAGGATATAGCTGATGAGCTTCAGAACTCGGTCGCTATTCCGGATTTTCTGCCATCCCCTGCAGCCATTGCCGAGTCGTTAAAAAAACAGACTACCATAACCATTACCATGAAACTGAAAAAAGACACTGTAGAACGATACAAACGGTTTGCCGCAAAGAACGATATAAAATATCAAACCTTTGTTTCAACCATTCTGGATAATTACGCTAAACAACTTTAAACAGGTACCCGTTTTCCCAAAAAGCGGAGCAAGCCGTCCAGAATAGTCAGCGGATGGGGCGGGCAACCGGGAATGTACAAATCCACAGGCACCACGGACTCACTGCCGCCCAAGACCTCCGGATGACCGATAAAGGGGCCGCCGGAGATAGCGCAGGCGCCAACAGCAATCACAATCTTAGGCGAAGGAATAGCGTCATAAGTCTTTCGTAACGCGACCTCCATGTTGCGCGACACCGGCCCGGTGATGAGCAGTCCGTCCGCATGACGGGGTGCCGCCACAATCTGAATCCCAAAACGGCCCAAATCAAAAACCACGGTGGTAAGCACATTGATGTCCGCTTCGCACGCATTGCACCCGCCTGCACTCACCTGACGCAGTTTGAGCGACCGGCCGAACAATCGGCGAATTTCCTTGCCTGCCGCTTCCGCCCGCTGATACTCCCCTTCCGTATAAACAAGCGCTGCCCGCGAATTAGCCGCCAACTGATGATCCGTGGTAAATGAAATGGCTTTCTTCGGACACGCCTCAAGACAATCGAGGCAGAAAAGACAGCGGCCCAGGTCCATCTCGACTTTTTCTTTTTTCCGGATTGCTTTGACCGGACAAACCGTTTCGCACACCCTGCAATCCGACTGACAAAGTCCATGATCTATCTTGGGCAATCCACGAAAACGATCCGGCAACACCG
>MGVN01000227.1 GCA_001800515.1 Elusimicrobia bacterium RIFOXYB2_FULL_49_7
CGCCATTGCAGGACTTGTTCCGCTCTTGATAACAGGCAATGCTTTATGGACTCCCCTATCGCTTGTGATTATCGGCGGATTGACCGTTTCCACAGGTGTGACGCTGGTATTGGCGCCCGTGCTTTATACTTTAATAACACGGAAAAAGAATTAAGAAAGGCTTGCAAGAGTGAATACTTTCGAGTATATTTGAATATAAAGGAGGCTTCCACATGCACAAAACCATCACGGTCCGCATTGACGACGATACTTATCAGCTATTTAAAAAAGCCGCTGACGGCAGTCGCCGTACCATTTCCAACTTCATGGAATATGCTGCACTTAACTATCTGACACAGGAAAACTCGGCCTCGGATCGTGAAATGCAGGAAATACTTCAGGACAAGGAACTGACCTTGACCTTAAATCAGGGTAAAAAAGAGATTGCCAACCGGAGATATAAAATTGTCGGCTGAATTCCTGATTGCAGAAACCGAATCCTTCGAGAAACTGATTCAAAAAGCCCCACTTCATGCCTTATATCGGAAAATATCAGAATATATCTATCCCCAACTCCGTCACAATCCCTTCTTTGGGCCAAACATAAAAAAACTGAAAGGGGATTTCTCTTCTATCTATCGCTATCGAATCGGTCGCTACCGACTTTTCTACTCCATTGATGGTACAAAATCACTGATTTTCATCATCACATTAAAAGCCCGAAAAGATTCCTATCGATAATTGCCCGAGAAAACAAAACCTCTGACAACCAGTGCGCGGAAAGATCGTTCAACAGTGGTATCAGTTGAACCGGACAAATTCCGACGCTCGTTTCAGGTATTTGCTGATACGACTTTTCTGTAAAAGCTCAAACGAACGAAGCACGCCCTTTTGTTTGCGATAGTCAAGAATCCGATTCACCAACTCCGGCCCTAATCCCGGCACGCGAAGCAATTCAAATGAACCGGCCCGGTTGACATGGACGGGAAAGTATTCCGGATGGCACCTGGCCCACGCTTCTTTGGGGTCTACTGAAAGTGATAGAAAACCGGATGACTCTACCGGAATTTCATCCGAATTAAACCGGTATTTCCTAAGTAGAAAATCCATCTGATACAACCGATGTTCCCGCAAAAGGAGATCGCTGTTGGAATGAGCGGACCGTTCACCTGGCAGGTCAATACGCCCTAAGCCGCGCTGGTAGGCACTGAAATAGACCCGATTCAATTTCAGGCGTGAGTACAATCCACCGGTATAATTTATAATCTCCTTGTCGGTTTCGGAAGAAGCGCCAATGATGAACTGGGTGGTCTGCCTAACCTTTTCAAAACGGGCACCCTTATGGGTCATTTGGCTGATATGTTTCAGCGGAACGATGATATCCCGTTCATAATTCTTTTTTTGGGAAAGCTTGCTGAAATTGGCGGCACCCGGCACTTCCAGATTCAAGGAAACCGCGCTGGAGAGGGAAAGTGCTTCATCAATAGCAGAGGTTGATGCACCGGGTAGAATTTTTAAATGGATATAGCCCCGAAATTTCTCCTTTTGCCGAAGCAAGCGAGCCACCTGGATAAGGAGGTCCATGGTATTATCCGGCGTTCCAATCACTCCGCTGCTTAAAAAAAGGCCGAACACCTCCCGGCGCCGGTGATACTCCAGGAATTTTTTGACAATTTCATCCGCACTCAAAGTGCACCTGGTTAAATCCCGGTCTTGGCGCAAGGGACAATAAGCGCAGTCATTGGCACACACATTGGACATTAAAGTCTTGAAAATAGCACTTTTACCGCCATCCGGTAGTGTAACCGGATAAACCCAACGGTCGTCTATGGAACGGTGGCGCCGGTCGTCCTTGTTTGTACCACAAGCGCAGGCCAGGTCGTACTGAGAATCGCGTGAAAGAATGGACAGCTTTTCATCGGTATTGGGAGGAAAGCGAATGAGCATTTTCACAACATACTGTATATTTGTACAGGTTTTCAATATTTTTTCCTTTATTCCCTTCTTGGGATGATTGAATTATACTCAGATTATATTTTATAATTTCAGCACATGTATAAAATTATCCGAAAAGAAATGCTGGCGGCAAATGTCCTTAAAATGGCCATTGAAGCACCGGATATCGCTCGTAAAAGAAAAGCGGGTCAATTCGTCATGCTGAAAATTGATCGCGATGGGGAGCGCATTCCCTTGACCATTGCAGACGCGGATCCCACAGCGGGAACGGTCACGATTGTGGCCCAAGTGGTCGGAATGACCACTGCTCGCCTTTCCAAAATGCAAGCAGGTGACGCCCTCTCCGATTTTGTGGGTCCCCTGGGTAAACCGACCCATATTGATAAATTCGGCCATGTGGTGGGCATCGGCGGCGGTATCGGCATTGCACCGCTTCACCCCATCGCACAGGCCATGAAGGCTGCGGGAAACAAGGTCACCTCCATTATCGGCGCACGAAACCGTTCGCTTCTTATTATGGGAAAGGAAATGGAGCGGGCAAGTGATCGTGTGGTGGTTGTCACGGATGACGGTTCCTACGGTACAAAAGGCTTTGTCACGGATGCGCTAAAAACACTCTATGAATCCCGGGAAAAGATAGACCTGGTGGTCGCTATCGGCCCGCCTATTATGATGAAAATGGTGGTCAAACTGACCAAAGAACTGGGCTTGCCGACACTGGTCAGCCTCAACACCATCATGATTGACGGTACCGGAATGTGCGGCGGTTGTCGGGTTACCGTGGGCGGTGAAACCAAGTTCGTCTGTGTGGATGGGCCCGAATTCGACGGCCATCAGGTGGATTTTGATGAAATGATGCGTCGCCTGAAAATGTATGATAACCAGGAAAAGGAATCCATTTCCCGGCTTCAGGAGAGTCCTCATGCCTGTCAAATCGAGATAAGACGATGAGCGTTGATCCCGGTACGCTTTTAGCCAATCAAACGGCTCTGACGAATAAAGAACGTGCCAAAATACCGCGTCAAATCATGGCCGAACAACCGCCTGCGGAACGGCGGCACAATATCAAAGAGGTTCCGCTCGGCTACACGGAGGAACAGGTACGTATTGAAGCAGCACGCTGTCTTCAATGCAAAAACAAACCCTGCGTGGAAGGGTGTCCGGTTCACATTGATATTCCCGCCTTTTGCAAACTTACTGCTGAAGGCGATTTTCAAGGTGCGGTCCGGAAACTCAAGGAAAAGAACCTTTTGCCCGCTGTATGCGGCCGCGTCTGCCCTCAGGAATAGCAGTGTCAAAAGCCCTGCACCCTGGCCAAAGTGCTGAAAGCGCCTGCTGAAGCGGTATCCATTGGAAAAATTGAACGCTTCCTGGCGGATTGGGAGCGGGAAAATAATCAAATAGAAATACCGCCAGTGGCTCCTGCTACCGGTAAACGGGTGGCGATTGTGGGCAGCGGTCCGGCCGGACTGACCGTGGCAGGCGATCTGCGAAAACTCGGCCACTCCGTCACTGTCTTCGAAGCACTACATAAAGCCGGCGGCGTACTGGTGTACGGCATTCCTGAATTCCGTTTGCCCAAGGAGATTGTAGAAAAAGAGGTGGAGCTTTTAACCCGCATGGGTGTGGAGTTTCGGTACAACAATGTCATTGGTCGGATATTTACGCTTGACGAACTCTTTCAGGAAGGTTTTCATGCCGCATTTGTCGGTACCGGTGCCGGCCTCCCCTATTTCATGGGCATTCCGGGCGAAAATCTGAACGGCGTCTATTCCGCCAACGAATATCTGACACGCGCCAACCTCATGAAAGCCTACGATTTTCCAAAATCCGATACCCCCATCAAACGTTCCAAGAGCGTGGTCGTGGCAGGAGGAGGCAATGTGGCCATGGATGCGGCCCGTACCGCACTTCGTTTGGGCGCGGAACAGGTTTATATCGTTTACCGCCGTTCGGAGACCGAAATGCCTGCCCGCTTGGAAGAGGTTCATCATGCCAAAGAGGAAGGCATCATCTTCAATTTGCTTCAGAATCCGGTCAAGCTTGTGGGAAATCCAGAAGGATGGCTCACGGGTGTGGAATGCATCAAGATGGAACTGGGCGAGCCGGATGCCTCCGGCCGTCGACGCCCGGTACCCATTCAAGGTTCCAATTTTATTTTGGAAGCAGACACGTTTATCGCGGCCATCGGCAATGGTCCGAATCCGCTTATCCCAAGCACCACCCCGGATATTTCAACCACCAAATGGGGCAATATTGTGGCGGAAAAGAACTCCTGCAAGACCACAAAAAAAAGGGTCTTTGCAGGCGGTGATATCGTGCTGGGTGCAGCCACGGTTATTCTTGCCATGGGTCAGGGACGCGAAGCGGCCAATGCCATTCATGACTACCTGACGCATAATGTCTGGTAGGAATTTCAAAACAATTTCTTGAATCGTTCTTCCGGATAATTTTATCTTATTGCTCTTTCGGCCCGTTCGTTCAGGGGTTAGGACGCAGGATTTTCATTCCTGTAACAGGGGTTCGATTCCCCTACGGGCTACCAAAAAGACCGGCAATAACCGGTCTTTTTTTATTTAAGCGCGCGAATCCGGCTTTTATAATAATCAATATTGGGATCTTCCGAAGCAGCCATGTCCAGGCAACGCCGATACTCCAATACCGCCCGCTTTCTCTCGCCGACACGTTCATACAGCGTACCCAACATATAATGAAGCGTTTCATCCTCTTCACGAGTATTGACGCAAGCGGACAATTCCCGGATAGCCGTCGAATCTTCGGTTGCCAAGTGAAATAGGGCGCCCCCTCGCATCCGGTGGACGGCCGCGGAATCGGGGTATGAGAGGCCGGATATTAAGACCGCCACTGTTTTGTCATACTCTTTATCATTATAATACCAAGTTCCCATAAAGAAGGCGGATGGAGCGTGGCGTGGATTAAGGGTCAGCACATGTGCAAAGGCTTCCACCGCATGTATCGTATCTTTTTGCGTTACCAGACAAAGGGCGTAATTGTAGGCATCGATTTCGCGATATCCCGGCAGCTCAAGAATTTGTTTGAGCAGCGGTTCAGCCAGACTCAGACTCTCTTCTTTGAGATAAATAGCAGATAAGCCCCGCAATGCGTCGCGAAAATCAGGACGTTTCCGAAGCACTTTCTTAAAACACGTTTTAGCCAATTCGTCCCTGTGTCGATGGGTGTATTCAACAGCCAGATTATAACGGATGGAGAGGGTATCGGGCAGGGCATCGGCCAGCCGTTCTTGGCCGATAAGGTAATAGCTGTTGTACGAACCGAGCCGACGGTGAGCAGTCTCAATCCGCTGAAGCAAATCCAGATTCATGGAATCCAACCGGAAAGCGCGCTCGTAAAAAACAAGCGCCTCTTTGTCTTTTTTATAGGTTCCCAACAGATCCGCATATTCCAGGAGTAATCTGAAATTGTCCGGTTTGATCCGAAGCGCTCTTTCGTAGGCCGCACAGGCACTGTCTTTTTGATTCAGCTTCTTGAAAATGGTGGCGATTTCCAGCCAGGAACGCTCATCCGACGTATCCAGCACGGCCGCCCGGCGAAAGGGAATCAATGCCTCACGAAGACGTTCCGGTTCGCTCTTTTTCTCCCGTACTTTTTGTACCATTCCAGGATTCAATTGAACCATTCCCATGCAATAATAGGCTCTGGCATAGAGAGAGTCGCGTTGGAGAATGGTCTGCACAAGGCCGCCCGCATAATCGTATTGCTTTCGCGCCATGACGATATCGAGTAACCGTTCCAGATATTCAAACCGTTTTTCCCTTTCATAAGCTTTTTCCAGAATAATCAGGGCTTGTTCGGTGTTATTGACTTGATCATATCCCTGAGAACAAAGGATGCGCTGAGCAGGATGCCGCATGATCTGTTTTTCATAAAATGGAAGGTATTGACGAAGTCCGGGTTTATCATCGCATTTGATGAGAAGGGAGAGATATCGGTCCCCCTTTTCTTTGTCGGAAGAATCCGCAGCCATCAGACGGTGCAGGATAAAAAGCGCTTCATCGAACCTGCCCGATTTTTCCAGACAACGCACCTTTTCGCTGTCTATGCGAAGAGAGTCGCAAGCGGTATTCTCTGATGCAATTGCCGCGGCATTAAACAGTAGACCGATCAGGATAAGGTGCTTCATGCAGGCCTCCCCCTGGTTTTCAAGAATTCCATTAGAAAACGGGGCAGTGGTTGAGCCGTATCGTACAGTGCGTATTCCGCACCGTTTTGCAGACATAGCTCCCGAATCCGCGTGTTGTGCGCCTGTAAAGCATTGAGATAGTTCTTTCGAACCTGAATGGGTTCCGCCGTAATTTCGCGCGCTGATTCCATATCTAAAAAGCGGGTGCGCAATGTAAAGGGAAAGGCTAATTCCGCAGGATCAAGCACTTGAAATAAAAGGACCTCCTTACGCGCAATCCGCAGACTTTTCAGCAGAGATTCCAATGGCTCAAGGGTCTCAAAGAAACAGTCTGAAAATAGAAGTACGACGCGGCTTTTTTCAAGACGATCATTCAATATCGTCCGTTTGTCTGCAAGCGAAAGAGCGCCCCCGCAACGGAGGGCTCCTAACAGTTCGACCATGCGATCAAACAGCGTGTTTTGGGAGGACGGTGGAATCCAGTCATCTTGTTTTTCCGAAAGCAAGGCCAATCCCACCTGATCGGATTGGCGAAGCAACAGGAAGGCGAAACAGAGCGCCAAACTGGAGGCGGCGTCCATTTTGGAAAGCCCTTGCGAACCATAGTCCATGGAGGCACTGGTATCCATGACCAACAGGGCGGAAAGCTGCTTCTCCTGGTCGAACTTCTTGATATAATACCGATCGGACTTTCCCAAAACCCGCCAATCAAGTCGTCGTACATCGTCCCCGGGCGCATATTCCTTATGCTCCGCAAACTCCACGGAAGAGCCGTGAAATAAGGAATAATGGTGCCCGGCCAGCATGCCTTCCGCCGCCTGATGCGCCATGAATCTAAGTGCGGCGGCACGAGAAAGTGCTTCCGGTGAGGGGCGTCGTACGGCGGCGGAGACGGGGTTTTTCATTAATAATCCGTTTTATCAAGCAGGTGTCGAATGATATCGACGGATGTGACTTTTTCCGCTTCAGCATGAAAACTGGGCAAAACCCGGTGACGAAGGACGGGCAGGGCCAGTTCCCGTATGTCTTCGATATCCACCGTGCTGCGCCCCAAGAGGAGCGCCCGCGCCTTGCCCGCGGCCACCAAAAATTGCGAGGCGCGGGGCCCGGCCCCCCACTTCACCATGCGCTTGATAAAATCCGGCGCAGACGACTCTTGGGGCCGGGTCGCACGAACCAGCCTCAGAGTATAGTTAATGATGCTTTCCGAAACAGGCACCCGCTCCACCAGCTCCTGGAGTGCTAACAGATCCGCCGATGATAGGACCGGGCTGATTTCCGGATGACGTGAGGTCGTCTGACGCAAGACGATTTCACGTTCTTCCGGTTCGGTCGGATAATCCACACTGATATAAAACATGAAACGGTCCAGTTGCGCCTCGGGCAAGGGATAGGTTCCCTCCTGTTCAATGGGATTTTGAGTGGCAAAAACCAGAAAGGGCGGCGGAATATCATGATGCTCGCCGGCGGCCGTTACAAATCCCTCCTGCATGGCCTGGAGCAGCGCAGCCTGGGTTTTGGGCGGAGTTCGGTTGATTTCATCGGCCAAAAGCAGGTTACAGAAAACCGGGCCATGAATAAATTTGAAAAAACGCTTGCCCGTAGAGGTATCCTCTTCCAAAATATCGGTTCCGGTAATGTCCGAAGGCATAAGATCCGGCGTGAACTGAATTCGATTAAAGGAAAGATTCAGCGCAGAGGCCAAGGATTTGACGAGAAGCGTCTTGGCAAGACCGGGCACGCCGACAAGCAAGGCATGGCCGCGTGTCAAAAGGGCGGTGAGCATCAGATCAACCACCTTCTCCTGACCGACAACCATTTTGCCAATCTCGCTCCGGATTTTTTGATGCGCGGCCTCCAGCTGTTTCACTTGTTCTGCTTCCTGGTTGGATGACATAGTTTTCTCCGTGTAGGTCGGCCGCTGACTTTTATTAAAACGACCGGTTTATGGTTTTATTCCGCTTTCCAATATCTTCAGGATGAGTCGTTCCTTTTTTTCCTGTGCTTTTTTCCCGCTTTTGACGTAAAGAGCAACAAGCTCCCGCCGAACCGGCAGATGAAAGGGATTGATGTCCAATGCAGCGAGAAAATCCGCCTCCGCTTCCGCAGGCTTTCCCTGCTCCGCGAAATAGCAGCCTCGGTAAAAATAGGCGGTTACATATTCCGGAAAAAGGCGAATGGATTTGGCGTACGCTTCCACGGCCCGTTCCGGAGAACCGTTCTTCTGGTATAATTGACCCACTGCATTCAGAACCCAGGGAGAGCGGTTCCTTCCGCTGCTGTCCGCCCGCTCCAATTCCTTGACCGCCGCTTCCACGCGGTGGTTTTCCAAAAGCATTTCCGAAAGGCGGACGTACTTCCGGTATCGGAAAGTCTCGTTTTTTTCATCATCCTCGGAAAGATCGGGATGCACAATGGAGACCCCATCCACAGGAGAAAGAGGCTGGTCAGCCAGATAGTTGAAGAAAGCATTCTCAAAAGAAAGTGCGGGATTTTTTAGCACCACCCGACTTAAGAGGGAATCAAGAGGATGCCCCTCTGCGCAACCCCGCAGGACGGCACGCACGCCCTCATATCCGGCACGATCCACGATGAAACGCATGGCCATCATGACTTCGGCAAAAGCGGTACCGCTCTCCTCCGCATCCTTTAGCTTTGCCATGGAAGGACTCATCCGGGCAAACGAAACCATTTTATTATCCCGTCGCGCACGATATAACAGGTCCTGTTCCAGGGCGGACAGGGTATTGCCTTGCGGTTGCCGAAAACGGACCTCTTCAAAATGAGCCACTCCCTCATGGAGCCAGATGGGTGCCCGGTTTCGGGAAAGCCGCGTAACAACATAATGAACATATTCATGACAGAGCGTCTCTTTCCAACCGTAACCGCGTGCCACTACGCGGGGGGAAATGAAAAGAAGGCGATTAAATTTTGAAAGCGCGATGGTACCGGTACGCACGACTTCGTCTTCAGTGAGTGTGGATACAGTGATGAAGGCGCCTTTGGTCGGATAAACCTCAACCCGGATATTCTCTTCCGGCACCACGCCCAGATCCTGTTTCATGGCTTCTCGTGCACCTTCCAGCACGTCAAAGACCTCGCCTGCGAGAATCGAATCATGCGGATGGATGAAACAAAAGGTGAAATGATCGCCTTTCACCTCCCGGAAAGCGGAAAGAATGGTCCAACAAGTATCCAGGTATTGCGCGTTCCGCAAAAGCAGCGTGCGCAAATCGCCCGGAATGGCGGGCAAATCCGCCACGGAACGTAACGCCTCGTCCCGGGACTTTCCATAATCGTAATGCTCATAAAGAGCCAGCGAATGGAGATAAGCCCAAAACGGGTTATCCGGCGCCTTACCGACCAGTGCAATGGAAAGCGCCAGGGCGGAATCCGCACGACCGGCGGCTAAATAGTCCAAAACCGCTCGGGCCGAAACAGACTCGTTTGGCTCCTGTTGACCGGGCAATTCACCGGATACGGATGCGTTCCAGAATAAAAGAAAGAACGGAAACGCCTTAATTGCCCAATTTTTCATAATACCGTTTATTTTCATTTTCAAATTCTTCAGGTCCCTTTTCCTTAATCGCCTTCTTAATCATTTCACGGAGATTATTCTCCGGCTCCTTCTTATTCTCTATCTCCACCTCTCCTGTTTTTAATCCGCTACGTCCTCTTCCTGTTTTATTGCGTGCACAGGACATCCCGGGCTTGCTCTGACATGGCTGCTGCAAATGACCCATGGCCTGTTCCATGCCTTCCTTAAGACGCAGCATCTGATAGAGCCCGCTCTTGGCCGAGGGCATGGCCATCGGCAGTTTATACTCGCTCATCCGGTTAAAAGCGCTGCCCAATCCGGACTTGCATCCTTGAAACCCATCCTTGAGCGCCTGACCGGAGTTGCCTGGCATGCCATCCAGACCGCCTTGCAAGGAGGCTTCAAGTGATTTGATTCGCTCAAGAATGGCACCCTGCTCATTGGCCATCTTACCCAGTCGTTTCATGTCCTCATCGGACAACGCGTCCGCCATCTCCTGAAGTGCCTGATCTCCCTGGCTATTGAGGCGTGTTTGCCTGTCGATCAGTTTCTGAAGCGCGTCAGAAGCCTGCCGCAGCTTTTCCATTTCCTGGGAACCGGTTTCATCATAGAAATCACCGGACGCAGAATTCACGGCCGACCGCATCTGCTCCAACAATTCCCGGAGTTGTAGCCACTCCTTCATAGCCTGCTCCGCATCTCCTTTGTCAAGTGCGGCCTGCAGCCGCGCCATCGCCTCACTGAGCTGATCCTTGGGAAGATGTTTTAAGGCGTCGGAATTGAGGAATTCGTCCGGCAAGGAAGACTCTTTTCGGTTCTTCATCATCTCATTAAAAAGGTCGGCCAGCTCCTTTTTAAGCGCCTCCAGTCTGTCGCGAAGAGCTGCTATTTTCTCATCCTCTTTTTGCTCGGCCAGGCGCTCCTCCAACTTCTGTTCGTCGCGCAACAAGTCATCCAGACGAGAAACAAGATCATCGACTTTTTCTCGATCCTTGGCGCGATCCAGAAAATACAAAAAATCCTCCAGCACGACGATTTCCCGGTTTTCCGCTTCCATGGCCGAACGATTATCGGCCACCGTTTTTCGGCGGCCTTCCACCGCCTCACCGAAATTTCGGATAAAGTCTTGAATCCCGTCATACACCTCGTCCGAGGTTCGGGCGTCGTTTTCCATGGCCAGCAGAGTTTCCCGCGCCCGCTGAATGAGATCAAACGCTTTGGCATCATAGAGACCGGACACCATTCGGATAATGTCAAAACGTTGCGCCGGGTTCAGGGGCTTTTCAAGATGGTCGGCTAATAAAAAAAGTGTCTGCCGTATCAGTACCGCCAGTTTGGCTTCCACTTCAGCATGATCGCGACCTTCATCCAGAACCGTAAAAAAAACAGGCGCCGAACGACTGCTCTTTCTGCCGGATACGCCGTCATTGTCAACCGCCTCGACCAGAATAACACCCCGCTCCCCTTCCTTCAGGTTCAAAAGAGCGAGATCACAACGCGCCTCTCCTGCGTACTCTCGGGTTGTGGGTTCCGCCACTTTTTCACGCTCTTCCACGGCTTTGTTATCCCGTCCGATAATCAGATGGACCCGGCTCAGTCCGAAATCATCCGTGGCCCGATAATCCAGGGTCACCACATCACGTTTGCGCACAACCAAAGGACCCGGCGCATTGTCAAGAGCGACCTGCGGCGGAGCATCCGCATCACACAGCAGAGAATCCTGAAGCAGTGTGTACGCTTGGCCGTTTTTATCCTTGGCCAGGAGACGATACCCTTCGGTCCGCATGACATCAACCGTAAAAGACAGTTTTTCCGAATCGATTGCCACGGGCAGGCGAATACCGGAAGCCGTCACCAGCGCAACATCGGCAACCGGCTGACTGCAACGTCCGCTCAGCGTCACACGCGTTCCTTTTAGACAACGGAGCCGGCCGGAACGGTTTTTCTCGGTCCGAGACGCCAGACGCGTATAGGCGGGGAATCCATAGGTAACCGACACATCGCCCAACAGCGGAACCGGTCCGACAACAGGTAAAACCGCCCCCGCTGCAGAGGATGGTATAAAAGGCCCATGAATCCAGTTTCGCCACTCTCTGAAAAGATGGGGCTGAAGAGCCGCCACCATGGCCCAGGCAAACAATAATGGGAGTAACAAGACGGTTTTAGAAATGAAATCTTTTCTCGCTCTTTGCGTTGCGTTGTCTACGCCTGACCGAACATGATTCAGAGTGGCCACCAAATGACGCTCCACCAGATAAGAAGAAATCCCCTCCTGTTTGATATCCGACAATTCATGGGCTGCGGTGACAGAAGAACCGAATGCCCGGCTTTGTTTCTCCAAGTCACGGGTGATCCGTCCCATCGGTGCCCTTAACCGGCGAAAAAACAGAACCATAACAAGGATTAGGAGGAACGCCGAAAAAAGGGAAAAGATCAAAAAAGCAAAAGAAACAACCGGGTTCTTTCCGATTGGGGAAACGATATTGAATAACAGCAGGACATGGAAGAGAAAAAATGCAAAAATCGCCGTGACGCCTTCAGCCCCTTTAAAAAGCATCCGGATTCGGTAAAGACGGCGAAGCAGATGGTTAAACTTTTCCCGGTTTTCTGACATGTAATATTAAAATATATAACTCTGCCGAAAGGAAGGGATATGGCTTATTCCGCGAACGAATAATCCTCAATGTTTCGAAGTTTCTTCTTAAAAACGGTGGGGCTGATGGAATAGGTTTTGATACTGGTTTTTGCGCAGGTGGTCAGATTGTAGCGGACAGCCATAAAACGATCCGGCGCATTCACCGGTCGGCCGATGACATAGCCGTATATCGTCCCCTTTTCCTCCACAATGGCCGCAAGCTTAACATAAATATCCGCCATGAAAAATGCGATGCTCGGCGGGAAGAAGATCAGGGTAAAGTGATCGTCAAAAAGGATTTCCGTTACCCGGCCATTTCTTCCGGCCCGGATGAATCCGCCTAATGTCGACCGTTTGAACGCTATCTTTGCGCCGAACGTATAAGGAATCTCCTGGGTATACGGCTCTGTCAGGTTGATATCCAGTCGGCTTCCAGTCGGTCGATTGGATAAAACAATGTCCTTGAAATTGGAATATTCGATTCGAGGAGGTGTTTTTTTTGATTTCAGCACCGGATCCGCTTCCTCGTCTCCTTCAAAACGCCTTTTGACGTTCGTATAGGCTGCGGCAAAATTGGGTCCTGTAATATGAAACCGCTGACTGCCGTTTAAGAAAGCCTTATCATCACGATGGGAGAAAAAAAGCATGCGTAGAATATCGATTTGCGGCAGGCGGGTATGGGACGGATTGTCTGCCGCCTGTTTCGCAGAAACCAGAATCGCACCTGACGAAAGGATGACATCCGGGGAAAGTCGCTTGACAAGTGAGGCTGCTTTTTGACGGGTTGTTTTCGTTTTCGCCTTGGGTTTGACTGGTTTGGCAGGCGTTTTTTTTGTCTTGGCTGCGGAAATCGATGTCTTCCGGATCGGCGTTGCAGCAGACGATGTCAGCGTAACCCCCAGACAGAATAAAAAGGCAAGCCGCATAAAAAATCGGGTTTGTTTCATGGGAAGCTGATAATATAATATTTTATGATCTATAAATGAATGCCCACGCTTCGCAAAGTTATTCGAGTCTGATCCGCTTCTTCGTCCCCCTTGGCCTTCAAGCCGCTTCACAAACATTAACCTATCCCCTGGTCGGCATGATCACCTCTCGTGGAGAAGGAGGCCCCGTCAATCTGGCCGGTTTGGCACAATCGAACTCGGTCATGTTTCTCATCTCCACTCTCGGTGCGGGCCTTATCACCACCGGTATGGTGTACGCCAGGGACAAGCGAAATTACGATCAATTTCTAAAAGTCAATTATACGATCATGGCGGTTGTGTTATTCCTGCAGGCTCTTTTCTCCGTTCCGCCGCTGGCCCATCTTCTCTTTGGCACCATCATGGGTTTGCCTGCCAGTATTGAACATCCGGCCCGACTCACCTTTTTGGCTTCATTGCCTCTTCAAATGGCCTTTTTTCTGCGCACGCCTTATCAGGTTGTGCTCTACAATCATCATGCCACCGTAAAGGCCAGCTTGCCCACCTTCCTGCGCATCGGACTCACCCTCCTGCTTGCACCTTTATTCTGTGCCGCGCACTGGGTAGGACCTATCTGGGCCGTTGTCTGCCTCACATTGCCGGTGTTGCTCGAAGCCGCTATTTCTCGGCGCTTTGCGTTGCCTTATCTCTACAAAATGGAAAACCCGGTAGATAAAATAGAACTCATTCCGGCCAAAAAACTCTATTATTTCAATTTCCCACTCTCCCTGGGCGGCCTTTTCCTTTCCCTCTCCGGCATGATTATGGGCGCGGTCATTGCACGCGCAGCAGACCCGGAACGGATGCTGCCGGTGTATTATCTGGCCGCAGGCCTGGTTGGCCCCATCAGTCTGGGCCTTTCTCGACTTCAGGCTGTTTCCATTGCTTTTGCACCGGATTCCAAGGAAGGTCGACAAACCTTCCGCTTCGCCGTGATCGTCGGACTGGCGGGCGCCTTCCTGCCTCTGTTTTTTATTCTACCCGGATTATCTGATTTGTATTATGTCAAGCTTCAGAATCTGAGCCCGGCGGATTTGCCGCTGATACGCCAGACCGCCCTTTGTCTCTACTTCCTGCCCGTGCTGGTTGCTTTGCGATCACGGATAGAGGGAATTGCCGCAGCATCCAAGAATCCGGTGGCGATCCTGACCGGACAGGCGGTTTTCCTGGGATGCCTCTCAACAGTCGCGTTTGTCGCCCTGTCGGTTTCAACCCCAGGGAACCTCATCGGGCCTATCTGTCTGATACTCTCAAACGGTGCAGCCATCGGCGTTGTCTATCTGGCGATCCGGTGGAACTTCCAGGACAAGCTCCCCCTGACTCGAAATACCAATCTCACACAGACACTGGAATAAAAGAGCGCTTTATATTTTCTTTGAAAAACGATTACCTTGACGCGACAACGTCAAGACCGCTTCAGTCAATTCTGTATCATCGTGAACAATGTATCCGTTCCCGCTCCGTTTGCGCTCTTCCACAAAGCCCGGAAGATCGGAGGCGATCCAAGGCAGGCCATGCGCCATTCCTTCAGCAAGAATATCCCGGGTTGATCCGGCTTCATAGGGCAATAATAGAATATCCGCTTTCCGGTAAAAACGCTCCAATCCGCTTTTATCTTCTGAATGAAGAAGATGAAGTTCAATCCGGGATCGGGCAGGAGATTCTTTAATATCCTTCATAAAATCGGATTTGAACAGGGGGGAAACGCCCGGCTTGAAACTTCCTGCAATAATCAGTTTCAAAGGAGGCGCTTTTTTCAGCCAATTCGGCAGAAGCTGAATGACTCGATGAAATCCCTTGGTGGGCCGAAATCGGCCGGCTAATAATAAGTAAATCGAACCGTACTTTGAAGCCATGATTATGGCTTCAAAAATAGATTTTTCTTTGGGAGATTTCATTAACTATCTTAGCGGTTAATATGACGATACGACAAGGTAGGATGGGTTTTATGGAAAAGGCCGTTCAGGAAGCCTTTTTAGGATTACGCAAAGGGCACGGCGGGCCCTTTGGAGCGGTTATTGTACGCAACAACCGGCTCATTGCACGTGCCCACAACCAAGTCCTTTCCCTGAAAGATCCTACTGCCCATGCAGAGGTTCAGGCCATCCGTCTTGCTTGCCGAAAACTGGGACGGTTTGATTTGTCGGACTGCGAAATCTATTCCACCTGCGAACCTTGTCCCATGTGCTTTGCGGCCATTCACTGGGCAAAGATGAAACGGCTTTATTATGGCTGTACCCGGCAGGATGCTGAAAAGATCGGTTTCAGTGATAAATTCATCTATGATGTCATTCAGGGACGGTCTAAAAAACACCAGGTCACTCTCATCCCTTTTTCCCGGAAAGCTTGCCTGGAGCCGTTTAAAAAATGGTTAAATACACTTGACAAGCAACAATATTAAAAATAGTCTCAAGAACGGCTCAACCGCCTGATGGACCATGCAGGAAAACTTTACGCCCAAAAGACCGGTTAGCCTGCAGCAAGAATGCAAAATAGGTGTTGACAGATGTGTATTTGTCGACTTATATTTTTACAAATTAAAATAACTGCTTTTACCAGAGGAGTTACAATGGAAAACAGAATCAGTTGGATTACGCATCAAGGAACAAAAATACTGATGAACGATTATAAGGGTTTACGGGAACCGGATTTTACTAAAGCCATTCAAGAAAGTGAAAGACAATGCTTGAATTCTGGCCTAAAAACCATTCATGCCATTAACGATATTACCGACAGCGTTATGGGCAATGAATCTACCGAGGCAGCAAAACACTGGGAAACCGCCTGTAAGGAAAAGGGGGTTGAACTGAAATTGGCCTTGGTCGGCATTTCCGGTATAAAGAAAATTCTGGCCAGCTTGATTAAGCGTAACGCCTATTTTGCAAATAATATCGATGATGCAAAGGAATGGCTTTTAAAATAAAAGTAATATCGATTCGCTATTGAGAATGGGATCTCGGCCAGCCCCAATGGCTTGGCGGACAATATTTTTCTTTTAATTGCCGTTCATGGGTAGGCATTTTATTCGGCTTGCCCAAATCAATGATTAATGTTCCGGTCATGGGCGAAAACGAATAAACATACCGTTGCTTCCGCAATCTTTGCGGCCTCTCCGCAAGGATATTGTCCATCAAATCCTCCGTCACAAAAAGGTTATCGTCACGAAACAAGGTCAAACAATCGGATTTCCGTCGATTTGAATCGGGTATTGTTTGAAGAATATATACAACACCCGGAAATTAACGCTTTAAAAACATGATGCAAGGTTTTTACATTTGATTCGGCGCTCCGCTTAATTCTCATTGACAAACCTCCTGCCTGTATCACAATTATTTCCAATTTAGCTGCTAAAAATATAACGGATGATGCGCAAATAACCAAACGACCTGTTTCTACGATTTGGGTTGATGAAAAATCAATTGGGGGAAATAACCGTTTACTATGTATAAAGCAAAAGATCTTGTAAGCTACTGTTCATTTTTTGAGGCGACTCGTAACCGGCTATTCTGGCGATTTCCGTTTCCGGTAAATTCTTTTGTACGCATAAAGCCAATGCTTTTGTCTTTTTTCTGGAAACATCATAAAATCGGGAAGTAAACCCGATGGCATTGCGTATCTTCTCTCGTATACGCCAATTCAGACTTTTTAGCATAAACGTGTCCTGTGTCACATCATAATAACCGAGGGATATCCGGCACCGCCGTATCAAGGATTCATCCAATCCTTTTTGGACACTATAGGAAATCGTTTCTTCCTCAAGAATGTCCTTGTAAATAAAATCATCCGGCTGAGCCAAGCCCGCATAAAAACTGCTCTGCGGCCCTTTTCCGGTCATGCAGATATAAAAAGTAGCACTGGCTTTTTTTCGCAATGCGTTAATAAGCTGATCGCCTCGGAGAATATCCATTTGGACATCGCACATCACTACGTCAAAGTAGAGCATTTCCGTCAAGCGTATAGCCCGTTCAGGCGAACTGCAACAGACCACAAGAATATTCGAAAAGTGATCACTGATTAATTTTCCAAGATATTCACACACCGTTTTCTCATCATCCACAATCAGAACAGCTCTAAACGACCGCACAGGATCAATTTCACTTCCAGTCAAGTATTTAACTTTAAGCATAGGTAAATCAATATAATATATGATTCCTATGACGCCAATTGATTTAGTTCAACATTCCAAGTTGATAAGGCCGCTTTAACGATTAAGCTTATTATTCTTTAATGTGATGCGTTTTCATCTTGGAATAGATGGAACGCCGGGAGATGCCGAGCAATTCAGCCGCCTTGCTCTTGTTGCCATCCGCCCGTTGAATGGCCTGTAGAACAAACTCTTTTTCAACCTGTTCCAGATTAATTCCGTTTTCCGGAAGTCGGAAGGCAGACGGCTGTACGGGCCCAACGCCGTCCCGGATCGTAACCGGTAAATCTTCATAGGAGATCGGCCTGTCACCCGCCACAATAACCAACCGCTGAATCGCATTCTCCAACTCGCGGATATTTCCCGGCCAACCCCATTTCTGAAGCGCTAACCGCGCCCGTTCCTCAATGCCCACCCCTTTGTACTTTCCTAAGAAATGATCGATCAACTGCGACAGGTCTTCTTTCCGTTCCGATAGCGTAGGCAAAAAAATAGGAAAGACATTAATCCGGTAATACAAATCCTCCCGGAAAAGCCCTTCCTGCAGACACTCTTCCAGATTCCGATGTGTGGCGGAAATGATGCGTGCCCGGCTGATCAGATCTTCATTCCCACCCACTCGACGAAAGGTGCGCTCCTGCAACACCCGCAACAGTTTGGCTTGCAGATCAGCGGAAAGATCTCCGATTTCATCCAGAAACAGAGTCCCATTTCCCGCCTTTTCGAATAAGCCGATCTTGGCCTTATGCGCACCCGTAAAGGAACCCTTCTCATGACCGAAAAGCTCACTCTCCAGCAGATTTTCGGGTAAAGCACTGCAATTGATAGCCACAAATTCACGCCGACCGCTTTCGCCATGAATGGCGCGTGCCACCAACTCCTTGCCTGTTCCGCTCCTGCCGCGGATGATGACCGTCGTCTCTTTGGGCCCCACCTGCTTGATTTGGCGAAAAACAGCCTGCATGGCGGGAGAGGTACCGATAATACCTTGTATCGAAAAGGCAGACTGAAGCTGCTCTTTGAGCTCCCTGTTTTCGTTTCTCAAAGCCCCTTTTTCAAGCGCCGACTTGGCCAGCAGAACCATCTCATCCATTTCAAAGGGTTTGATGACATATTCAAAGGCGCCTCGTTTCATGGCTTCCACACCTGTGCGTGCATCCGCATGTGCGGTCATGATAATGACCTCTGCCCGACTTCCCTGCGCTTTGATTGCCGATAAAAGGCCCAAGCCATCTATATGACCTCCCATCCGAATATCGGAAATGATGAGATCCGGTGCCAATCCGGCAGTTATTTTGGAAAGCACCTCTTCGGCCGTAGCCGCTTCTTCTATCTCATGGCCTTCGCTGTTCAGTGCAATGGCAAGCAGTGCCCGCATCTTGCCTTCATCATCTGCTATCAGGATGGTCGCCATAAGTTCTCCGGGATAAGGATTTCAAATTCAGCTCCTCGAATCGGACGATTGCATTTTAATTCAAAAGAGAGCTTGCTGCAAAGACCGGCAGCAATTGCCAGCCCAAGACCGGTCCCCCCTTTTTTATGGGTCACAAAAGGCTCAAATACCCGTTTCCGTACATTCTCCGGAATGCCGGGCCCCTTGTCGGATACCAACAGAGAGGCCTTTTTTCCCTGGAATTCGGCACCCAATACGGCTTCACCGGTTCCTTGCTGCGCTTCAATACTGTTGCGGATAAGATTGAGCAGAATCCGGCGCAAGGCATCCGGGTCGGCGAATATTCGGCAGGTGACTGCGACATTCGGGGTCACCTGAATGTCGCTCCTGGGCCACTGAACAGATGCTTCGCTTTGAAGGGATTTGAGAAACGGCAATAACGGAAACCAGGTCGGGTTGACTGTTCCTTCCCGGGCAAAACTCAATATATTATCTATCAGCCGTGCCATGCGCATGGTTTCATCCGATAAAAAGGTGAAAGCACGGTTCCGGCGGTCCGGGTCTAATTGTTTTTGCAGCACATCTGCCGATGACTTAATAATCGCCAGCGGATTTTTAAGCTCATGAGCCAATTCAGATGCCGCCCGGCCCAGAAAAGAGAGCCGCTCCTGCCGCAATAACTGCTCTTCAGCCGTACGATAGCGTCGGATAATCATAAAGAGAAGCCCGGATAAAATAATGAAGACCAGGGCTAACGATGCGGTGGTCAACAGCATGCTGCGTCGAATCTGGGCAACCGCTTTAAAATAGGTGCGATCCGCTTCAACGATAATAAGGAAAAGACGGTCTTCCTTTCTGACCGGATAATAAGTGGAACGAAAGATGAAACCATCCAATTTAACCAGTTCTGTCGTCAAGCAATGACCGCTTGCAAGCGCCTGCCGAAACAGCATTGCGTCAACCACAAAACCGTCAACCTCATCTCCGGCGGCAAGCAAAGGAGAGCTGCTGACCAAAACGATTCCGGCGCTATCGCAAATCGTAATACGTTCCACCCCGGTCAGGGTGATGATGGCATCAAAGCTTTCCTCATTATCGGACCATTCTTTTTGTTCGGCGATATAGGCCGCCGTTCTCTCCAGCAACCGTTTTGAATTATCGGAGGCCATGCGGAGGTGTCGGTTGGCAGCAAGGATATTCAATGTCAGCAGCAGTGCGGAAGCAATCGCCAACAGCGAAAGCAGGGAAAAAAGAAACCGTTTCACGGAAAATCCTTCCGCACGGTCAAGGTTCCGCTCTTATTCCAGGCGGCATAGGCGGGCGCCTCATTCAAACTCTCATAATCACGACGTTCGAGCCCTCCTAACAGCAGAATTCGGAAAGCAAGGGGCAGCGTCCATTCTGTATCCAGCGTCCCTTCCCAGGCCGTGTTTTTAGGCGTCAACGGATGTTTTCCATCCGGCAGCCGACGCTCAAAAGCGCCGAATAACGACAAGGAAAAACAATTTCCCTCTCGTAATAAACCGGCTTCAATCCGATGCGATTTAAAAGAGTCATCCAACGGATCAACAGGATATTCCAAAAGATGCCCCCCTATTTCATTCAGTTTGGCATAATCCCCTTTTTCAAAGGTATAATGGAGGGTAGATGACCAAGTCTCATTCCAATGGAAGGTGAATACTGGACCCACGCTGAACCGGCTACCGGACATGGCATATTTCTGAAATAGGGTTTCATAATTGCGTGTTACCGTATCCGGTGTTAGGCTGTCATAATTGATCATCATTTCAGGACGGGAGAAAAGAGTGTCTGAAGCCAGATAAAAGGTATCGCCAAACCCCGCCTCATCCCTTTCCCATTGTGATAACAGGGCAACGGAGAACTTCTGATTCGGCTCCACTTCCAGAGAAAAATCTAACGTCATATAACCTTCCGGGTTGCGATTACTGGCCATTGAATAGCTTCGTTCCTGATTCCATTGGACCGAACAAAAGCCGAAGCTGAAAAAATAATCAAAATAAGCGGCCGGGCGAATCCGGTAGAGATCCAGGGAATCAAAAGCAGGCGCATGAGTTTCTCTTGTTCCGGTGATTTCAATGCCTGCAGAAAAGGGTTCCAGCTCACAGTCCAATCCAAGGCCGGCAAACGGTTTCTGTTTGGATGGCGTAGTGGAACGATCGAAACGATAGTGTTCCGCATTGAACCCCGCCTTAAGATGCGGGATTAAATCCATGTTGTTCAAAGCAATGGGAAAAGAATAGGACAAGACGCTCTGCCATTCAAATAAATCCAGGGAATCCTTTTCCGGTTCATCCACCCGGCGGGTATAACTTTCCATCATCTGAAGTGTTGCACCCGCGGCCCCTCTTGGCCCCAACGCCAAATAAAAGCGCTCCTTTTGCTGTTGGTTGGAAAAACGAAAATAGGGTTCAAGTTGCTTGACATAAAAACGGTTGGGCGTCCAACGCCATCCCGCTTCGCCGAATATTTCCAGAGGTTTGTCGCTATCATCAATTAAAGAATCGGATAAAAGAGAGGTCAAAGAGGTGTCAGAATCCTCGTCATGATAATAATCAGCCCCCATCCCAACCCACGCCTTCCAAGAGTGCTTTACCGGTTCTTTTTTTTTTATTGAAATGGTATCGCGCGTGTTGGCGGCACATTTTTCAAGCATCTGGAGCGCATCCGGCACCATGCCCATTTGCGCCAACTCTTTGGCTGCCTCCAGGTCCGGCCTGAGAGAATCGAGCCCATTAGCCACCCGAAGACTGCATTGGCATGCGGCCCGGGCAAAAGCAATTGAATCACTTTCGGATGCGCGGATGAGTGAAAAAAGTGACAAAAAGAAAAGAAGTATAAATAAAATAAAACGGGAGATGGCTGTCACTGCTTAAAATATAAACATTGCCAACCATCTCCCCATAACATTATTCCCAAGGTCGATCGGCCGTGTCCGCAGCTTTGGCAATCAGTTTAGCCGCAATGCGTGCTTCTGCAAGCGCGGCCTGAGCGTTTCCGGATTCCAAAAGGTCAGCGGCATGCTCCAAACGGGCTTTTCCTTTTTCAAAAATAAGTCGAGCCTTGTCATTTCGCCCTTTCCGCAATTTTTCCGACACCCGCTCCGCTTTGATCTCCAGATTATCAATCAATCGCGACGCCTGTTCCACATCCCGGCCATCACCATTATCCTTATTCTTTAAAACCATCTCCCGGGCTTGAAGCGTCAGCCGGTAGGCCGCACGATAAACCTTTTCATCGATCTTCCGTTTGGCCGCTCTCTGGATTTCCAAGGCTTGACTATATCGCTCAGAGGCGATATGACGTTCCAATATTCTGTCTGTCCGCTCCACAGCCTTTTGCACATGGGCAATGCCCCATTCCGCCCGTTTCCGAAGTGCGAATTTTAATTTGCCTTCCACCTCGGCTAATTTCATTGAAAACCGGTTGATCTTATTATTGAATTCAATCAACGCAGCATCCGCTTCAGAAAAACGGCCGTTACGTAACTTCTGTGCAATATCCGCAAGATCGGCAACCAATTCTTCCCGATTTTGAATGACGCGGTTGGTTAACTCTTTCCATTTTGGATTCTCATTGTCCGGTATTTCAGCCACTGCTTTCTGCAAAAATTCGATACGATTTTGAATAACTTTCATTCGAAGCAAAAAACCGTCAAGACGGCGCCCTAAATCGTCACGGATATTGGTTTGAGCTGAAAGAGAGCTAACCCAGGCAAATAATAGTATCTGGGCCAAGACTAAAATGATTTTTTTCATAGAGTCCTCCTGTTTTCGGCTGAAATTGCAATTCGTGTGCCACACCCTAATCCTTTGTGAAACAAGAAATTGGAGACTGCTCACCTTTTTCTTTTTGTACGATTTGGGTTGTCAGCGTACCGATAAGAACAGTGGAGAAGCCGGACTTAGACAGGCATAACACAATGCGCCAAGACTTTTCCATCAAAAAGATCCTTGATGGATTGGATGG
>MGVN01000228.1:0-5665 GCA_001800515.1 Elusimicrobia bacterium RIFOXYB2_FULL_49_7
CCTCGTGATGTTCTTTGATGAGTTGCGGCCCCCGTAGGTCACGGTGCGTATCAGGTCATCGTTTCTCTGGCGGGTCGTGCGGGGCAATGCGCCTCTTCACTTATATTGTATAACTCTCGGCGGCAGGCAACAATATGCTTTTTATGACATACGCGGGATTTTATGACGGAAGAATTGCGAGGCTAATGCGAAAGAGAGGAGAGGTATTCCTTCATTACTTTGCCGAGCCGCTGAATGCCTTCTTCTATGGCCGCTTCATTGCAGTTGGAAAAACTCAGGCGCATCGTGTTCTTGCCGCGGCTGTCCGCGAAGAAAGCGTCGCCGGGGACGAACGCCACTTTTTCTTTCAGCGCAAGCTCCAGCAGGTCAAGCGACGAACTGCCTGCCGGCATTTCCACCCACAGGAACATGCCGCCTTCAGGTTTGGTGAAACGCACATCAAGGGGGAAAGAACGCTCGCAGGCGAGCACCATCGCGTCGCGTTGTTTTTTGTACAGCTCGCGTACAGACGACAGGTGCGTATCGAGGCTATTATCTTTGAGGTGCCGGTATACGACACGCTGCGTGAAGTAATTTGTATGGAGGTCCGCCGCCTGTTTGGCAATAACCAGCTTGTCGATGATCGTCTTGTTCGCACATATCCAGCCGAGACGCATGCCCGGCGCGACGACCTTGGAGAACGTGCCGAGCAGAATCGAAGAGTCGCCGAGAAATGCTTTCAGGGGAGGTTTCTTCTCACCCATGAACCGCAGCTCGCTGTAAGGGTCGTCTTCCACAAGGAGGCAAGTGGAAAAACGCCTGAATACGCCTGCCACCGCCTCACGCCGCTCCGTTGAATATGAGATACCGGAAGGATTCTGAAATTCGGGGACTGTGTAGAACAGTTTGGGCCACTCGCTCGTGACAGCTGCTTCAAGCGCGGCGACATCAACGCCGTCTTCCTGCATGGGCAGATGAACAAAAACAGGTTCGCACAGGCTGAACGACTGCAGCGCGCCCAGGTAGCTCGGCGTTTCAAGAAGCACTTTATCGCCTTTGTTGAGGAATACTTTGCCGATAAGGTCAAGCCCCTGCTGGGATCCGCTTGTGATGATCAGTTCGTCAGGGCTCACCTTCAGCTGTTTGGCAGCGGCATAACGTTCAGCGATGAATTCGCGAAGAGGGAGATACCCTTCAGTCGTACTGTATTGAAGAGCTTCGGCTCCGCTCTCGCGAAGGACCGCTGCAGCGGCATCCGCGATCTGCTGCACGGGGAATGTGGAGGGATTGGGGAGCCCTCCCGCGAATGAAATAATATCGGGCTTTTCCGTTACTTTAAGGATCTCCCTGATAAAGGAGCGCCGCGCAACGAGCATTCTGTCAGCAAAAAGGTTCTGAACTGTTTTTGATTCCATAAGTAGAACGATTATACGATATTTCAGGTTTTATTTCAATTTGATTTCATACAACTGTTCTTCGCGTTGCCATACCTTCGCTGAAGTTATATAATAGAAGCAGGGGGGAACGTACACCTTCCGGACTTCTCTTCAAGTATCACGCATCAAGGGGGACCCACATGAAAAGAGTATGTTTATTGATAGCAGCGGCAGTTATGCTCCTCGGCGGTTTCATGGAATACGCCGCAGCCGCCGACGATCCCAATACGGCAAAACAGTTGAACCTGAATATAATCGGCGCAAGGAAACAGCTTCCCGAAGACTGGGAACCCGCGGACCAGCAGGACGAGATCGGCGTTGATTTCGACATCAGAGGACACGGGTGGCCAGTCAGCCTCAACTTCGTTTACCTCTACGCCACGGACAAAGGCACTGCCGAAGCCATCATCGAGCAGAATAACGTAACCACATCGTTCACCAGTATCGAACGCGAAGCGATCACCCAGGAAGTAAGCGCAGGCCTCAAAAAGATATGGACGAACGAGTACGGCTTCAGCCTCTTCGTATCAGGCGGCGCGGACTGGATCAAAGGCAGCGTCGAGTTTACAAATGTCTCTACGTTCGAAGAGAGCAAAATGGGCTGGTATGCGGGCGCGGGCGGCTATTACACCATGTTCAATCTCATTAATGTCGGTGTATGGGGCAGGTACTCAGACGCGCCCCTCACCATCGCAGGAACCGAGCTGAACGCCGGCGGCTGGCACTACGGCGCACTCGCAGGCATCAGGTTCTAAAAAGCTTGTAGTAAACGGTATCAAGAGGGACACTCGCCCCTTTGCCCGGCTTCTGCGTTGCTCCTTGGATGCTGCAGCAGGAAGGGCACAAACAACTAACAACCGGCCCAACTACCGGTCAATGGCCGGCCTAAAACACGGCTGTAAAACCGGTAGTTACACCGGTTGTTAAAAAAGATTGAAAATTTCAGTATATTTTGTTTAACAACCGGTGCACCGGCCATTGAAAAAACGGTCAATAACCGCTCAACGACCGGTGGTTGAACCCCTCCGGCTGAAGCCCCCGCAAGGGGGAGTAGAGCCGGGGACGTTCTGCGGCAGGGGGAAACAAATACCCAAACCCCAATACGTCCAGAAGCTGCAGCCCTGATTGCGCTCAACCCCTGTTACCCAATTTCCCGGGCGAGGAAGTAAGCTATCATCGGTAAACCATCTCTCTCTGTAATTCTCTTTCCGGGCGGGAGAGAGTCGCCACCTGTTGCAAGGAGGTCTGTCAATACAACACAATACGCAGGGCAAACGCATATGGAACTATATTCTTTGCCCGGTGTCATTCCCGAAATTCGTTATCGGGAATCTACGACGAAAGGGCTGGATACACGATAGAGACATTCGGGTATGACAAAACAATAACAAGCCATATGCGTTTGCCCTGACACAATACGACAAAAGGCTTGTATTTTCATTGATAATATGATATTATAAGGTATGAGACAGAGCAAATCTGTATCACCCTCCCCGCTTGCTTCCTCTATTTTTTTGTATAAATTCACCACTGTTTCCTTGCCCTTTTCAACCGGAACATCATGCAGCACCAGCATAATTCCATTGTTTTTTGGAAAAGGAATCCTATGATCAAAGCATCAAGGCACCACAAGAGGCCCCATCAGGAAAACGAGAAGCCGCAAAGAAAGAAATGCGGAAAAACGGCGGACAGCGAACTCATTGCCTGGCCGGTAATGCTGCAGCTTATCGATGACTATCACATCGATAAAATACGCATCCTTGATTACGGCTGCGGCATAGGCGAGTTCTGCAGGCGCCTGCGTACCGCGGGATTCCAGGTGGAGGGGATCGACGCCTCCCACCCCAGCATCAAAACAGCAACAAAGAATTCCTCAGACAAGATCCAGTTCCACTTCGGGGACAAACAGGCCCTTGAAGCCATACCCCGCAAATTCGATATCATTACCTCTGTCATGGTGTTTCA
The DNA here is from genome assembly GCA_001800515.1 of Elusimicrobia bacterium RIFOXYB2_FULL_49_7. The sequence goes on from MGVN01000228.1 coordinate 3,381, forward strand.
GTTCATGAAGGATTTTGAAACCTACCTGCCATTGTTCCACAACCTGCTCACCGAGCGCGGCCTTATCATTTTCGCAGTCCATAACCCTGATTTCATAAAGAGCTGCTTCCGTGACAAAGTGATAGTCAAATCAATGAAAAACGTAGGCAAAACCTCGGTCGCCCGCATGGAGATCGCGAATGGAAAAATCGCCGACACCTACGTCCGCAGCAAAGACAGCTACCGGACAATGTTCGAGAAACACGGCTTCGATTTCCTCTCATCCCACTATCCGCCCTTCACCGAAGAATTCGTAGCCGACTACAAATGGAAACTCCCCACAGACAACGCCGAATACCTCATCATGGCCATGAGAAAACGCTAACAAGTTCCATTATATTTTTTGACATATAGCTGACACTGCGACCTCGACCACAAAAGAGCGACCAAGATGCCCAGGGGCGGGATTCATCTTTCCCATAAACATAAACAAACCACACTGCACACGCAGTCGTGGTTTTTTATTTATTGGCCAACAACACTGTTCACCCAATCAGAGATAAATAATGATATTCAAAATTGAGGAGAAATGCTATGATACGCATAACAAAAATGAAGGAGGCCTCAAGATGAGAGCCATCATTCAGAAGAAATTGGATTACAGCGCTCGGTTTAAATTCTTCAGCATCACGACTTCCATTATGCTTGTTTTACTGCTGATGCAAGGTTGTGATAAACTACGAGGAGAAAAAGGTGACACTGTTGAGCTAACCTCTGTAACATATACTGGAACGCCGACAAGCAATCCTTTTGAAGTTACTTGCCCTGCAATAACGGATCTTACGAAGCAAATTATAACTATTTCTATGGAATCACCCAGCCACGAGATAACTGCACTGCCGATAACTTACGGTGACAATATCTATGAACCTATAAGTAACTCAACTGGACCTTCCACTGTAAGTCATTATTATGTTATCAATAATCAAAAAGTTACGTTTACGTCGCAGTATTCAACTATTTTTCCGGCAATGAACGCACTCATTGACATAGTAAGCTTCATTACGCATCAACCGGCAACAACAGTCAGCACAACGCAAAACAACTACAGGATAGACGTCAAAACATTCTCTTCCAGTTCAGCCGTAATCGCCTACAAAAAAGCCAATCGATTAGATACTTCAACCTATGATTCCCTGATTTTTGGAAGAGAGAGCAACCCGCAGGATAAATAGTAGAGCCTTGACCTTCACCCCCATCAAGGGCTGCCCATGAGGGGAAGATTTATCGGGAATTATCGTTGTGGTGTCTGAGCCCCATCCTGGCCGGAGGCCGAAGGGGCGAGTTCACAACGATCCGATAAATCTTGTCCGAAATAGCCCGCGGGGCGCCTTTCTTTTGCAACCTTTTCTTTACGCGGGTAAAGAAAAGTTGAAAGGGGGTGCAGGGGGCGATGCCCCCAGCGGTGTTGCCTTTAAGAATCCAAATCTGACAGCATAAACCATCTAAGATTCCGTTTCGAGATTTGAATTCAGTTGATGTCATTCCGGCAAAAGCCGGAATCTAGTCTCGACGATTAAAACGTCCTGGATACCGGCTTCCGCCGGTATGACGGCTAGTTTGGACAGATGTGTTTAAGAATAATAACTAACAACGAGATTGCTTCTCCCGCCGTAGCAGGATCGCAATGACAACGAAAGAGACTGCCTCCTTCACACCCTTCCCCACAAAGAAACCTAAAACCTCATCATAAATTGCCCCTCACCCCCAATAAAAGCTATAATAAAATTATCACTCCCCAACGCAGCCACGAAGCATCAGTAAAGGGGGAATAATGTGTTACAATGTGTCGGTGAGTATTGAAGGTTCAATTCTACGCGAGAGATTCAACGCGGAGTTTGGAGAGATCAAACATTTCAAACCGATCTACCATGCTTCCGCCTTCAGCCTTCCGTTTCTCCCGGTAGTTACCAACCAGGCACCGGGGAAAATACAATTATTTCAATGGGGGCTCATCCCCGGATGGGTAAAAGATGAGGGATCAGCCGAACAGATACGGCTTCATACGCTCAACGCGAGAGCTGAAACCATCCGCTCTCGGTCTGCGTTCAGGCCGCTTATCAAAAAGAAAAGATGCCTTATTCTTGTTGACGGCTTTTATGAATGGCGGGAAGTAAACAGGCAGAAATATCCGTACTATATTTTCTTAAAGGAACGAGACCCCTTTGCCCTGGCGGGAATATGGGACACCTGGATAAACATGAAAACTCATGAGATCCACAGCACCTTCTCGGTCATTACCACGC
>MGVN01000228.1:5813-6099 GCA_001800515.1 Elusimicrobia bacterium RIFOXYB2_FULL_49_7
GAGGGGCTTCTTCTTTTTTGCAGGCGCCATTTTCACAATTGCATGGGAATTTTATAGAGTCTTCTTCATCAGGAGTGGCGCAGAAGTATTCTATCAGGCTAGCGGGGCTTTCGCAATAATCCTCCAAAGGCTCCCCTTTCGGGGTTGGCACGAATGTTACAATCCCCTTTTCAAAATAATTCTTGCCTTCATAAGGCTTTGTCGGGTCTATTCCAACATCGGATTCTGTGCATATTGAATCAGGGCCTTTTATTGAGAGTGGGATTGAGAATGGGATTTTTATTAT
>MGVN01000229.1:0-5578 GCA_001800515.1 Elusimicrobia bacterium RIFOXYB2_FULL_49_7
AGCGAGATCCGATAGGGAGGCTACATTATCGGGTATGATTCGATGGGTATCAAATTGTTTTCGGTAAAAAGCCACATTACGATATACCCGGTTCAGCGTGGTCTGAAGCCGTTCAATCTGAAGCTGCTCCAGATCGTCGCGTGATAAAGTTTCCATGGCAGGTTCGAGGATCATGATGACCTCCTGTTATTCATTTATTTTTTTGTACTCTTTTCCAAGATAAGCACGCTGCACATCCGGATTACTTTTCAGTTCCTGGGCAGGGCCTTCCAGCACGATATGGCCTGTTTCCAACACATAACCGCGATCTGCAATGGAGAGGGCGGCTGAGGCATTTTGCTCCACCAGAAGGAGGGTGCGGCCCTCGGACCCGAGTCGGATGATGATGTTGAAAATCTCCCGGACCAATCGTGGCGCCAGTCCCATGGAAGGTTCGTCAAGCATCAGAAGACGGGGACGGCTCATCAGCGCGCGTGCCATGGCCAGCATTTGCTGTTCACCACCGGATAAAGTTCCGGCCAATTGAGTGCGCCGTTCCGCCAGGCGGGGAAAAATGGAGAGTACATAGTCCAGGTCTTCCTGAATCTCTTTTTCCCGCTTGCGTTGAAATTGGGTGTAGCTGCCGAGTATGAGATTTTCCATGACCGTCATGGGGGCAAAGAGATGACGTCCCTCGCGTACCTGGGCCATGCCCAGAAAGACCCGCTTTTCAGCGGCTACAGAGGTTACTTCGCTGCCTTCCAGCATGATTTGGCCTCCGGTAGGACGAATCAGGCCGCTGATCGTATTTAAAAGGGTGCTTTTGCCTGCTCCGTTGGCGCCGATGATAGCCACGATTTCGCTGGGATTGACATGGAGCGATAGTCGCCGGACCACTTTTAAGCGGCCATATCCGGCGTCGAGATTGCGGATTTTAAGCATCCTCATCTCCCAGATAGATTTTAATGACATCCGGATTCCTCCGAATGTCCGTTGGCTTTCCTTCCGCAATCCGTTCCCCGTAATTCAGCACCAGAATCTCATCACAAATATCCATGACCAAAGACATGTCATGTTCAACCAGAAGAACCGTTATTCTTTCAGAACGGATATAACGGATGGATTCGGAAAGCATGGCGGTTTCCTGCATATTAAGACCCGCAGCCGGTTCGTCGAGGAGCAGGAGCTTGGGTTTCAGAAGCAAAGCGCGGCAAAGTTCCACGCTTCGTTGCTGGCCGAAGGAGAGGGCGCCGGTGAGTGTGTTTTTTTCATCCGCCAGTCCATAACGATGAAGCAGAACCATCGCCTGTTCGCAAAGGCTTTTCTGTTCCCGGACAGAACCGGGCAGGGGGAGCATGCCGGACAGGAAACCGCTTCGGGTACGCGTGTGGCCGCCGACAAGCACATTGTCCAGCACGCTCATCTGAGGAAAGAGTTTGATGTTCTGAAAAGTTCGGGCCATGCCTGCTCTTGCCCGTAAAAAGGCGGGTTTGCCGGACAGATCCTGATGGTCAAAGAGGAGGGTTCCGTTATCAGCGGCCAGATTGCCGGTGAGCAGGTTGAAGAGCGTGGTTTTGCCGGCCCCGTTCGGTCCGATGACCGCTTTAATCAGCCCGGCTTCCAGGGAAAAGGAGACCTCCCGGATGGCGCGCAAGCCGCCAAAAGAGCGGTTTAAGTTCTTGACATCAAGCAGGACCATGGGTTTTCCTGAATAAACTTTTCAGTTTGCCGATATTGAAAAGGCCTTCCGGCGCAAAGAGCATGATCATGACCAGGATGGCACCAAAGACCGCATCATCATAAGAGCCAAAGACCCCGCGCAAAGAGAGGAAATTCAGGATAAGGCCCAGAATCAGGGTGCCCCAGAGGCTTGCCATGCCGCCGGCTGCCACAATGGCCACATAGCGGACCGATTTCATGATAGAGGCTTCGGAGGGACCGATGCTGCCCGTATAATGAGTCAGGAAAAAGCCACCCAGTGTGGCGCAGAGGGCGCTGATGACAAAGACAATCAGTTTGTCGCGTGCGGTGTTGATGCCCGAGGCCGAGGCTGCCTCTTCATTGTTGTGAATGGCTTTTAAGGCGCGTCCCATCCGGGAGTGCAGGAGGTTGGAAAAGAGGATGAGTAGGATAAGGACGCAGGCAAAAGCGAGGTAGTAATTGGTGACACGGGCTGAAAAGTCACTGCTCACAGACAGAACGGGTAATATCCGGAAAGCGGGGATATCGCTTAAACCGTCTGCTGCGCCGAAAAACGATGTGCCAAGCAGAATGCGATAGATGATGATACCGAATCCCATTGTGGCCATGGCCAGATAATGACCTTTGAGTTTCAGGGCCGGAACTCCGATGAGGATGGAGAGGAGGAGGCTTGTGCCAATGGCAAACAGTAGGCCGATCCAAGGCGTCAGGTGTAATAAGGGCAATCCATATAAATTGGTTCTCGATACCAGGAGTCCCGCTTTCCCAAGCAGTGAGACGAGGCTGTTTGTTTGGACGGGAATAAGAGACGTGGTGGTAACCACCCCGGCTGCATATCCGCCCACGGCAAAGAAGGCGGCATGGCCCAGGGAAATCTGGCCGGCATACCCCATGACTAAGCAAAGGCCCAGCACCGGCAGACTGTACCAGGCAGCCATGGTCAGCTGAGTCAGATAATATTCGGTCTCCGTGCAGGTGGCAATCACTTGAATGGCTGAAAGCACTAAGGCAAAAAGGAGAAAAGGGAAGAATTTCTTTAAAAAAGCCATGGTTAAAATTCCTTCAACCTCCCAGTGTCGGCATTGCCGAAAAGGCCGCTGGGCCGGACAAATAGGATGATGAGCAGCAGGGCAATTGAGACTGCGTCTTTGTAAGCCAACGGAAGTACGATGATGGAGAAGGTCTCCAAGAGTCCCAGTAACAGGCCTGCTGTCACTGCAGCCGTTGAATTGCCGAGCCCTCCCAAGACTGCGGTGGCAAAGCCTTTGATGGCCAGCGAGGTACCGCAGTCGTATTGTGTCTGGGTGATGGGGGAGAGGATGCAGCCGCCCACGGCGCCGATGGCCGCACTTAACATAAAGGAGAGGGTAATCATCCGTTGCACTGGAATACCGCAGAGCTTTGCTGAGGCGCGATCCGCAGAACAGGCGCGGATGGATTTACCGGTCAGGCTATATTTAAAGAAAAGGTTGAGCAGAACAACCATCAAGGCGCTGATGGCCAAGACCCAGATGACTTGAGGTGAGACATGGGCGCCGAACAACGAGAGGGAACTCACTTCGCTACCCGTGAAAAAGGGAAGGGCCCGCACTTTCTCATCCCAAATATGAAGCGCCGCCTCCCGAAGGAGGATGGAGAGACCGATGGTGACGATGATCATCTGTAATACGGACGGCTTTTTCATGGGCCGGATAAAGATGATTTCGATAAGTGCCCCGACGAGTGCGGTAATGACTATTGCACAGACAATGGCCAGGGGTAAAGGCATAAAGGCGGAAAGCGAGATGGCGGTCATGGCGCCGATCATCAGAAATTCTCCCTGAGCAAAATTGATGATGCCTGTGGCATTATAGATGATGTTATACCCAATGGCTGTGATGGCGTAGATGCTCCCAATAGTGATGCCGGAGAGAAGATATTGAAGCAGTTGTTCGGTTGTCATAAAATAATAAGGATTCTGGAAAAATAATTTCCAGAATCCTTATTTTAATAGTTCTATCTTGTTTGTTTTATTTCTTTGCGTTATACAGAATGAACTTCCCGTTCTTGACGGTTAACATCTCAAACGCATCCAAAGCAAGACCATTATGGTCTTCGGCTGAAAAGCTAAATACGCCGCCGGTACCGGGCAGGTTTTTCAGTCCTTCAATAGCTTCGCGCGCTTTTTCCTTGTCAGCGCCGCCCTTTTCAATGGCTTTGGAGAGAATCAGGATGGCATCATAAGCATGACCGCCAAAGGTGCTGGCCGCTTCTTTGTATTTGGCTTCATAATCCTTTTTATAGCTACTCAAGACGGCCTTCTGAGGATGGTCTGCAGCCAGGGCATCTGCCACTAACAGGCGACCGCAGGGAAAGAGAATGCCTTCTGCTGCTGCGCCGGCGGCTTCCACATAGCGGATGTTGCCAAAGCCGTGGCTCTGGAAAAGCGGGACATTGAACGTAAGCTGCTTCATGTTCTTGGCCACAATAGATTGGGCCGGTTCAATGGACCAGTTGATGACCGCCTGCACATTGGCTGCCTTGATTTTTGTCAGCACACCGGTGAGATCCGTGGCTTCCTTGTCATAGGTTTCGCACAGGGCGATTTCAATACCGTTTTCCGGGGCCAGTTTCTCAAGTTGCGCCTTACCGCCCATGCCGAAACCGGTGTTGCTGCAGACCACCCCGACCTTTTTAATGCCGAGTGTTTTCATGGTATTGAAAATCCACTGGGCGGCCTGACTGTCTTTTTGAGGAGTTTTGAATACATATTTGGCCAATGGGTTCACGATGGTTTCGCCTGCCGCGCAGGAGATGAGGAGCACCTTGGCCCCTTCGCAGAGGTTTTTAATGGCCATGGTCTCGCCCGTGGTGGAGGGGCCGATGATGGCAAAGACCTTCTCTTCTTCAATCAACTGCTTGGCAAAGGAGATGGCCGCTTCCGGGCTTCCTTTGCTGTCTTTAACAATGAGTTGAAGTTTGACGCCGTTGATGCCGCCTTTGGCATTGATTTGCTCCACAAACATTTCAGCGGTTTTGGCTTCTGGTGCGCCCAGGAAAGAGGCGGAGCCGGTGACGGCAAAGAGGGCGCCGATTTTAAGGGTTTTGGTCTGAGCGGAAAGCGGCAGGGTTCCTGCCAGCATGGCCGCCATCAGTAGTGCGAATAATCTCATATTGTCAATCTCCTTTAAAGAGGAAACCCCCAGAACGAACTGTTCGTCCGGGGGTTTTTGTGATTAATTAAAACTTGCCGATGAAAATGATTTCGGGCCAGTATTCCGCGCAGTCACCGCTTTCGTATTGATCCAAGTAATAACGGAAACGGGGCATGATGGTGATATTCTTTTTGGCATCTTCCAGCATGCAGAAACCGTATTTAACATCCAGGAAAATATAAGAAACGAGGGACGACTCCTCTGTTTTCTTATTTTCATTGGTGCTGTAATTAAAATCAATATTAAGTTTTCCAGGACCGACATTGATTGCCGCTCCCGCACCGGCGAGAATGCCCATATAATCAAACTGATCTACATCGAATGTGGTATCCGGCGCAGCAGAGGTGTCTACATAATCTTTGTAGGTGTTGCTATTGGCGTGACTTGCAAGGGCTGCACGGGCGCTGACGGAAATCATATCATTCACTTTATAACCCGCGGAGAAGCCGACACCGATTTCATTGTCGCTTGTTTCAGTATGGGAATTGACGTCACGGTTGAGGATGGCGACAATTTCAGGGGTAACGGAAAAGGCTTGCACGCTCATGGGGAGATTCAGCAGAAGCATGAGGCACGAGGGATTGCTGACAGGTTCTTTTGCCATGGATTGAGTCCGATTGGTGATAATGGCTTGTGTCAATTCAACACCCAGCTTGAAGTCCTCTTTTAGGATAGGAGCGCCGATTTTTATTCCTTCGAGGCTG
>MGVN01000229.1:5603-23103 GCA_001800515.1 Elusimicrobia bacterium RIFOXYB2_FULL_49_7
CTTGAGCTGCTTTTGCATAGGAACCTGAGTTGAGGGAACGTTCAATCAGATCCAATGTTCCATTGCCGGCCACCGGGAGTACGCCGAAAGTTAGATTCACGAAGCCCGGATCCAATTTGGCCCAGGCCTGACTCATCCAGACCGGGGTGGCTTTCTGCATCATAAAATAGGCTTCTTCGGTGGTTGTGGAATTATTGCCCACTTGGAATCCAAAAGTAACCATGTCATTAACTTTTACCCCCGTTCCGACATAGTAGGCAATCATATTGCGATATATCATGGATTTATTATCGGTTCCAGAGGTGTCTTGCTGGAAGATTTTTAGCCTTAGCCGATACTGTGCCATGCCATTGGGCGTAAAAGTTACTTCCGCAAAAAGTGTGCCTGCCACAGCGAGCAGCAGGGTGAGAGCGAGTAGTCTTTTCATGAAACCTCCTAAATTAAGGGTATTATCATTTAATGTTAACTTATAAAAATAGAAATTAACTTAAATGCAGTAGAAAGGCAATCAAATTTAGATAAGCGTTTCGGAAAAATAGGCGCTTTGTTTCAGGCAATGTCCAATCTATCTTTTTTTCGGTAAGCCAACCCTTGGAAAATAGCAACCAGATCGCCCGTGTTGTCCGTGATGTTCACTGTGTAACTACCGATCTTTGGATTTAAAGAATTCTCTTTGGCTTCTGCGGTCAGTAACGTTCCGATGGGCGAAGCTTTCACAAAGGTGATGCTGACATTGATTGCCACGGCCACGGTGCCGTGTGCATTGGCTGCAGCGGCAAAAGCAAGGTCCGCTAAGGTGAAAAGCGCCCCACCTTGGGCGATATTAACCCCATTCAGATGGCGATCTTCAATAGTCAAGGTTGCTTTAGCGTAACCGGGCCGCACCTCTAACAGCTCAATCCCGGCATGGGTGGCAAAGCGATCGTTCTTAAAGAAATCAATGAGTTTTTGATTGGACATGTTGTCTTTTTCTAAGGGCTTAAAATGATTTTCTTATTAATATAATCAAAACAAGTTAAAATGGAAAAGCAATAAGGCGCATTAAGGGACATTACAGTGGCGCAGGTTCTTGATCGTGACAGGATGTCATTGACTTCATTTCCTGCCATCAATGATTTTTTCAGACGACATTCAACCAAAACAAAGGTTCAATCATGCTGCAACTCGAGGGTAACCGCGCATTAAGCGATTTCAGACAAGAACGGCTACTTTCCACCCTGCGTGAGGGGGTGCCGGTGATTCGGGATATTCAGGTTCAGTATATCCATTTTCTGAGCCTTTCGGGGTATTTGAGCGAAGAGGATATGAGAAAAGCTTCTCTCCTGCTCCATTATGGTGACCCCATGCCCGTTGTCTCGACCCCGAATCGGCTCCTCATTGCTCCCCGGCCCGGCACCATTTCACCCTGGTCTTCCAAAGCTTCGGATATTTTTCATAATTGCGGACTCACCACAGTCAAGCGGGTGGAACGGGGGAGGCTCTACCATTTCATCTGTCCGGACAAGGTGATGCTAACGGATGCGCAGATTTTAACCATGCTTCCTCTATTGCATGACAAAATGACCGAAGCGTGCACCAAGGATCCGAATTCCCTTTTTTACGAGGCAAAACCAAGACCCCTGATCACGATTCCGGTCAAAGTACGCGGTATGGCTGCCCTGAAAGAGGCCAACCGGACCATGGGCCTGGCGCTATCGGATAAAGAGGTAGAATACCTTCATTCAATATATAAAGATCTGGATCGTGATCCCACGGATGTGGAACTGCTCATGTTCGGACAGGTTAACAGTGAGCACTGCCGTCACAAGATTTTCAATGCCCAGTGGTCCATTGACGGAAAAACAGAATCCCTTTCCTTGTTCGACATGATTCGCCATACACACAAGGTATCGCCCAAGGGAACGCTTTTGGCCTATTCCGACAATTCCGCCATTATGGAGGGTTTTCCCTGTCTCTGGTTTCATCCGGATCAGGATAAGCAGGATCAATACAGTGACCATGCCCGAGACGGTCATTTTATCATGAAGGTGGAGACGCATAACCACCCCACTGCCATTTCCCCCCATCCCGGTGCGTCAACCGGTGTAGGCGGTGAAATTCGGGACGAAGGGGCCACGGGTACCGGTTCCAAGCCAAAAGCGGGCTTGTGTGCCTTTTATGTATCCAATCTGAATCTGCCGGGCACCCAACGACCTTGGGAAAAGCAGTATGCCGATTTTCCAACCCGGTTGGCCACCCCCTTTTCCATTATGATGGAGGGTCCTATTGGCGGCGCGGGTTTTGGAAATGAGTTTGGCCGGCCCAATATTTTGGGACAATTCCGGACTTTCGAAACCGTTTGTTTCAACCGGTATTACGGGTATCACAAACCTATCATGGCCGCCGGCGGCATGGGAGCCATTGATTCGCGCTGTTTGAAGAAAAAAGATATTCATGCAGGGGATTTCATCATCCAGATTGGCGGTCCGGCCATGCTCATCGGACTGGGCGGAGGAGCGGCCAGCAGTATGAACAGCGGCAGCAATGCCGAGGAGCTTGATTTTAATTCCGTGCAGCGAGACAATCCGGAAATGGAGCGGCGTTGTCAGGAGGTCATTGACCGATGTTATTTCCTCGGTGAGGAGAACCCCATTTTAAGCATTCATGACGTCGGGGCCGGAGGCTTGTCCAATGCTTGTCCGGAGCTGATTTCCGAATGCGGCGCCTTGTTCAATCTGCGTGCCATCCAGAATGATGATCCGGGTATGAGTCCTGCTGAAATCTGGTGCAATGAAGCGCAGGAACGGTATATGCTGGCTGTCAAGAAAGAGAAGATTTCAGAATTCGAGGCGCTTTGTAAACGGGAGCGGTGCCCTTTTCGGATTATCGGCACAGCCACCGAAGATGGCCGACTGGTGGTCGATGATCCGCAGATGAAGAATCGACCCATTGATTTGCCCTTGTCCGCACTTTTAGGCAAACCGCCTAAGATGATTCGACACGACCAAACCGTTTTGCGCAATCCGGAGCTGCTGGATGTCAGCGACCTTGCTCTGGAGGAGGCGGTAGGGCGGGTTCTTTCCTTTCCGGCTGTTTCGGACAAGACCTTTCTCATCACCATTGCGGATCGGACCGTGACCGGCATGGTCATGCGCGATCAGATGGTGGGGCCCTACCAGATTCCGGTATCGGATAATGCGGTTCTCGCATCGGATTTTCAAGGATACAAAGGCTCTGCCATGTCCATGGGCGACCGTGCTCCGTCTGCTGTGATCAATGCCCCGGCGTCCGGTCGGATGGCAGTGGGAGAGGCTATTACCAATATCGTCTCAGCGGATATACCCTCTATTGAAAGTCTCAAACTATCCGCCAACTGGATGGCGCCTGCGGGTGAAGCGGGCGAAGATGCGGCTCTTTTCCAGACCGTCAAAACGGTTGGTATGGAGCTCTGCCCAACACTGGGCATCTCCATTCCAGTGGGCAAGGATTCTCTGTCCATGAAAACGGTATGGCAGGACAAACACGGGAAAACGCAAAAGATGACCGCACCGATTAGTCTGGTGGTCACTGCTTTTGCACCTGTGAATGATGTCAGAAAGAGCGTGACCCCGGATCTGAAACAGAGCGATGAAGAAACCGTACTCCTGCTGCTGGATCTCAGCGGATGGAAAAATCGAATCGGTTTTTCTACGTTGGCCCAGGTTTTTAATCGCACAAACGGGGCGTGCGCTGATTTGGATGATGCGGAGCAGTTCAAGAAAGCGATGGATGCCCTGTTGCTTGTCAAGCGTGCGGGATGGATATGGGCGATGCATGATCGCAGCGACGGCGGTTTGTTTGTCACGCTTTTTGAGATGGCGGTTGCCGGTGGATGCGGCTTGAAAATTGATTTATCCGGTCTGCCCGGTTCGACCCTGGAAGCGCTCTTCAACGAAGAGTTGGGCCTGGTTTTTCAGGTTCGGCAAAAGGATCTGGCGCAAATTCTCTCGGTCTTCAAACAGAATGGGGTTGAGCATCTTGTGAAGCCGGTTGCCAGACCTGTTTTGGAAAAGGTCATTTCCATTTCGGATGCACGGGCAAAAGAGGTCTTTAAGAAATCCCTTTCCAGTCTTCGCCGTATCTGGTCTGAAACGACTTATCTCTTTCAATCCATGCGTGATAATCCCGTCTGTGCCAAAGAGGAATATGATCGTATCCTGGATGAAACGGACCCGGGTTTACCGTATCGACCGGTATTTGATCCGTCTGCTCCCTTTGTGGCCAAGGGCAAGGCGCCTTCCATTGCCATATTACGCGAACAAGGCGTGAATGGTCAGGTGGAGATGGCTGCTGCCTTTCATGCAGCGGGCTTTAATGCCTTTGATGTTACCATGACGGATTTGATAGAAGGCCGAAAAGACATCAATAGTTTCCAGGCATTGGTGGCCTGCGGCGGCTTCAGTTATGGTGATGTGCTGGGCGCAGGTGCAGGGTGGGCACGGTCCATTTTGTTTAACAGCCGTTTGCAGGATATGTTTTTCCGATTTTTCCAGAATCCCGGTACCTTGACATTAGGGGTGTGTAATGGTTGTCAGATGGTAGCCCAGCTTAAGGAGATGATTCCCGGCGCATCCCACTGGCCCCTTTTCTTGCGAAATAAAAGCGAACAGTTTGAAGCGCGTTTGACGGCGGTGCGGGTGAATCAAAGCGGTTCCTTGTTATTCAAGGGCATGGCCGGGTCCGTGATGCCTATTGCTTGTGCGCACGGGGAGGGGCGGGCTGTTTTTTCAGGAGAGGTTCGTCCGGATAGGTTGATTCAGCAGGGATGGGTTCCTTTGCAATATGTGGATAATCATGGAAGCCCGACTGAGCGATATCCATTCAATCCCAATGGCTCGGTTGTAGGCTTAACGGCCGTGACTTCGGAAGATGGCCGTGCGACCATCATGATGCCCCATCCTGAACGGCTTTTCCGGTCTGTTCAATTCTCTTGGCTGCCGGATAAAAAAGCGGAGCAAGGTGCGTGGCTCAAGATTTTCCGGAACGCTCGGATTGCTTTTTGAATTTATGTGCGGATGTCGATTTCGTCTGCAAAGATAATCCCGCCGCCCTCACAAACCTTTCCCCCTTTTTCAAGGTGAGCATAGACCGCTTTTTGGAGTGAGGTATTTCTGGGAACTTGTTCCAGAGGCAGATGACGATCGCCAAAAACCCGCTCAAAGGTTTGATGGTGCGTGGCACCGGCAACAGGATGGAGGTGCCACAGTTTTTGAAACCGGACCAGGTTGGAGGTCTGGGGCAGGATTTGTTCGAGGATAGGGTCCAGCAACCAGGATCTGCAGGTGAAGGCGGAAAAAGCATAAGTCGGGAAAAAGGTCGGGAAAAAGTAAAGCGCTTGTCGAAAACTATCCATACTTGCTTCAGTCTCCAATGGGCCGGTTGCGGGAATATGGACGCCGAGAATCGGTGTTCCTTTTTTTAGATTTCGCAAAGTGGGAATATCGTCTGGAAGACGGTTGAACTCGAATTGTAAGCGACCCAACTTGAAAATCTTTGTGCAAAAATGGTTGGCTAACCAGGACGGAACCGGCAGACCGAATTGTCCTGTTTTGGTTCGGTGGTGCCGAATCCAGAGCGGAAGGTCGGACAAGGTATCCTCTGTGATGTTAACGGGAATACGCATTTCAGCATGGGATTTTATAAGGTCCGGCAGTGCGGAGAGGAACATCAGGACAAAAAAGAGCGGTTCCTTCAAAGGCAGGGGCCATTCATTGCTGATGCCGATGAGTTTGTCATGCAACAGGAGATGGCGGCTATGCCACAGAAAACGGACAGCAGCCTCATTATTGCCCACTGTTCTGCCGGCTTCCATTATGGCCAGGGTCAATTCCTCGTCAAAGCCGAGATTCGTTGTCTGTTGTTTAAGAAAGTCGGCTTGCAGGAACCAGGCATTATTCTCCGGAAAACTTCCGGATGAAAGCGCCCCTTCCTGGAGAAAAGCGGCAGGAAGATTTTTGAGGTCGAGCTGTTCAAGGATTTTATTCATTCGGCCATTAATATATTATTCTATCTGGTTAGAATCACTTTTTTTTAAGACCGAATATCCTTGCTCGAATAGGATGCCCGTGAATTATTTTAATAAAATGAGATTTCAACCGAAAGAGAAATGGCCGGAAGGTTGCGGTGCGCGGGTTTTGATAAAAGCGGTACCTGTTCTGCTGATTCTTTGTTGCCTTTGTGGGTGTCAATCCGGACAATCGGCGTCCGATGGAATGAGTTTTCCCCGTGACAAAACGTTGTATATCGGCGGTCTACAGTGGGGGGAGCCCAACACGTTCAATCCTCTTTCCGATTTCCCCGCCTTTCCCGTGGATGGTAACGACAATCTTATGTACGAACCGCTCCTGGTGTATAATATCTTGAACGGGAAAATGGAGCCGATGCTTGCATGCTCATATGAAGTAACATCGGATGTCATCCGCGTCACGATGGACCGGCGTGCCCGGTGGAGCGATGGGATGCCATTGACCGCCCAAGATGCGTTATTTACCTATCAACTTGGCCGGCGGTTTAAGGATGCTCGCATCGCCTATGTTTGGGAATATGTTTCGGCCATCACCATTGATACAACGAAGGATTCTGCAACCGGTATCCGTGCCGAACGGGTGAATTTTTTTATTAACAAGACACGGAACAATCCGTTGCGTATCCTTGATTTTCTACAGGAATACCATATTGTCCCGCAGCATGCCATTGAACCGGTCCTACAGGCATGCAATAATGATTTTTCCCTGTTTCAGAAAAAGACCTTTGACCGGAATCCGGTTGTGTCGGGGCCGTATACTCTTTTTACCTTTTCAGCGGAAAAGATTATCTTGAAGCGGAATGATGAGTATTGGGGTAATCAGGCATTTTTCCAGGGCAGGCAGCCGCGGCCCGAGTATATTATCCATCCTATTTACAAAAGCAACGACCACTTCAGCATTTCTCTACAGCAGGGAAATATCGATGTGTCGCAAACTTTTATTCCAAGAATATGGCTCAAAGCGCGGAAAAAGGTCCACACTTGGTATTCCGCCGCGCCTTTTCATATACCGGGTTCCATTATCATGTTTTCTCTGAATGTGACCCGATATCCGCTTTCGGATAAAAATGTCAGACGCGCCATGGCGGCGGCTATCAATTACCGGGACATTCAGGAGTTGGCGGTTTCCGGGTATAGCGTGGAAAGGAAGCCGGGCCTTATACTGCCCTTTGGCATAGAGGCGCAATACGACTCACCGGAAGATGCCGCACAGTATGGCGTTTCTTATGATCCTTTATTGGCCAAGAAGATTCTCAAAGAGGCAGGTTACACGTCGATTTTTGATAAGAAGGGCAATCTGCTGGTCATGAAGGATCCGTCCGGGGCTGTTGTTCCGACTATGTTCATCAATTCACCGACGGGATGGACCGATTGGGAAACCATGGTGCGCATTGCGGTCAAGGGCATGCGTTCGGCCGGTATTGATGTCCGTGAGGGGTTTCTTGATTTCGGGTTGTATAATCAGAATTTAAAAGTCGGCGATTACGATTGTGCCATACCGTTATTGGCCGTGACGCCGTCTAAGCCGTGGTCCCGTTTTGAAGCGGTCATGTCGTCCCTCAACTGGAAGGCCATCGGTGAAAAAATGAACGAAAATCAGGGCCGATATAATAACCCCTCGGCAAAAGACTATAATCCGGTTGTGGACAGTCTTATTCGTGTGATACCGTCGCTGACGGACGCTCAGAAAAAAGCGGCGTATCGTGCGTTAAACGTGATTTTCATGCAGGATCAGCCTGCCATACCCTTGGTTTACAGGCCGGAGATGTTCTATGAGTTCAGTGTCAAGCATTGGAAGAATTTCCCGACGGATCAAAATCCCTATGCGCCGCCGCAATGCCTTTGTTTCGGTGCCGGTATCCGGGCTTTATGGGAAATAGAATCGGTGAACGAATAAAAAAACCTATGTTGAAACATCATCCCACTTTACGTTATATCCTGACCAGAAGCTTATGGTATTTCCTGACCTTTCTAATGGCGGTCACCCTGAATTTCTTTCTTCCCCGGCTGGGCGCCAGCAATCCGGTTGATATCCTCATGACAAAAGTGGGAGCCGGGTTGGATACCAAAGCCGCACAAGAGAAAGAAGAAGCTTATTTAAAGGAATTCGGTTTGGTGGAAGTCGATGGGAACGGGACGCTACTCCGAACGTCGGACGGTCGACCCGTGCGCACCCCGATCTGGAAACAATTTTGTAATTATATTGCGATGTGTTTGAAGGGGGATTTCGGTACGTCATTTCTCAATTATCCGAAAAAGGTTTCGGATATCATAAAGACGGCACTGCCATGGACCTTTGCCCTCCAGTTTCCCACCATTATTCTGGGCTGGCTTGTGGGCAATGTTCTCGGTGCCCTGGCGGCTTATAAGCGAGGTATATTCGACAAGGTTCTTTTCCCGTTCTCCTTGCTCTTAAGCGCGGTTCCCTTCTTTGCTTTCGGTATGTTGCTGGTTTACCAGTTTGCGATTCGATGGGAGATCTTTCCGGCCATGGGTGGATATGCCGGCGGGCTTATTCCGGGTTTCAATCTTGCTTTTTTCTCCAGTGCGGTCTATCATTACGCGCTGCCGTTTTTTTCAATCTTTATTGTTCAAGCCGGCAGCCAGGCCATCGGCATGCGTTCCATGTGCATCTATGAACTGGGTACGGATTACGTCAAATATGCCAAAGGGCTTGGCATCCGCGAGAACAAGATATTGTATTACCTCTTCCGGAACGCCATGCTGCCCCAGCTGACCGGTTTGGCCTTGTCTTTGGGCGCCATGATCGGCGGTGCGCTCATCACTGAAATGATATTTTCCTACCCGGGTCTGGGCATGGCCATTCTAACCGCCATCCAGGGCAATGATTACCCCCTGATACAGGGATGCACTCTGCTGATCACGGTGTGTGTTTTGTTGGCGAATTTCACGGTGGATATCCTGATCGGGTTCCTCGACCCGCGGGTCAGGGCAGGGCAAAGAGGGAAATAGCATGAAGATATTCCTCAATCTGCTTAAAACCCCGTCCTTTCTTTTTGGCGCAGGTTGTTTCCTTCTGACGCTTTGTCTGGCGTTTATTTTTCCTTTCGTGTATCCCATCGACACCGTGACCCGCGTGGGTCTGCCTTATATGCCGCCGTCCGCAAGCCACTGGTTGGGTACGGACCATATGGGTGTTGATATGGTTTCCCTGATTGTTACGGGCCTGCGCTCCTCCTTGTATGTGGGTTTTCTCGCGGGCATCATTGCAACCGGGATTGGAACGTTGATGGGTATCTATGCGGGATTCAAAGGTGGCTGGCAGGACAATATCATCACCATGGTGACCAATCTGTTCATTGTCATACCGTCATTCATCGTGTTGATTCTCATCAGCAGCAGCCTCAAAGAGGGACGCTCCCTTGCGCTGATTGCCGGAATCATCGGTTGTACTACCTGGACCTGGAGCGCGCGGTCGGTACGCGCGCAGGCATCCAGTCTCATTGCACGGGATCATATCGCGCTCGCACGCGTCAACGGGACGGGTACGTTCGGCATTCTCCTGTTTCACATCCTGCCTTACCTCATGTCCTATGTCTTCATGGTGTTCATTCTTCAGATTGCGAGCGGTATTTTATCCGAAGCCGCGATCAGCATGATCGGCCTGGGTCCGTATGATTCCGTGTCGTTAGGCACCCTGTTGAATGAGTCCATGAAAAACGAGGCATTGGGCGACGGGGCTTGGTGGGCTTTTGTGCCGGCAGCAGGACTGATCACAATCGTTGTATTCGCTTTTTATGTCATCAATACTTCCATGGAAGGTGTTTTTAATCCGCGGCTGAGGAAATAGGGGAACGTTGAATGTCGATATTCGAAGTGGATGATCTTCATTTGCATTACCGGACCCGGTTCGGAGAAAAGATACCGGCTGTTTCCGGTGTCTCTTTCGCGCTGGAGCAGGGTGAGGTATTCGGCATTGCGGGCGAATCGGGATGCGGCAAGTCAACGTTGGTCAACGGGTGTATGGGTCTGTTCATCCCGCCGCTCTATCCCACCTCGGGTGATGTCCGTGTGGCAGGGGAGTCCATTATGAACCGAACCCCGGCAGACGTGCGGACGAACGTACTGGGGCGCAAGGTCTCCATGATTCCCCAGGGGGCTTTCAATTCCCTGAGTCCGACCCGAAAGATAAAAGATATTGCAGCGGATATGATTGAAAGCCATGAAAAAGGGGTGAGCAAAAAGGCGATACATGACCGTTTGCAACAGCGGTTCAGGTTGATCGGTATGGATGCGGATACGGTGCTCAACGAGTACCCGGTGCGGCTCACGGCAGGGATGCGTCAACGGTGCGTGATTTCCATCTCCACATTGCTCAACCCGCAGGTCGTGATTGCAGACGAGCCCACGTCCGCACTCGATGTAACCACGCAGAAGGCGGTCATTACCATGGTCTTTGACATGTTGGATAAAGGCATATTTTCCAGTATGATCTTCATTACGCACGAACTGCCTCTGTTGCGTCATGTTGCCGACCGTATCGCGGTCATGTATGCAGGAGAATTCGTGGAGGTCGGTACAACGGAACAGATTATTTTCGACCCGCGCCAACCTTATACAAAGGCGTTGATGGGTGCCATGCTCAGTGCGGAAGCGGGGCAAAAGCAGAAAAAGCCTGTGGCCATTGAGGGAGCGCCGCCCAATCTGGCCAAGCCTATTGTCGGTTGCCGGTTTGCGGGGCGGTGTCCGGAAGCACGACCCGAATGCCACAGGAACAAACAGGATATCCGAATCGTCGGCAACAGGCAGGTGAGGTGCGATTATGCGGTCTGAGGTCGATGTCTTTGATGCACAGGATGTGACCTGTATTTTCGGCCATGGAAAAAAGGCCGTGACGGCCATCGACCGGGTCAGTTTTACCATTGCGGATCAAGAAATTGTCTCATTGGTGGGTGGATCGGGGTGCGGCAAGAGCGTATTGGCAAAGATCATGCTGGGATTGTTGCATCCGAATTCCGGTCGTTTTTTGTATAAAGGCAATGACATCACCGACCAACGGCGCCATTGGCGCGAAGTCCAGCCCGTGTTTCAGGATCCGTTCAGTTGTTTCAATCAGTTTTTTACCATCCGATCTCAATTACGGGATTCTTTTGGAATATTGGAACAGAAACCGTCGAAGCAGGAAATGGAGGAGCGGATCGATCAGGCTTTGCTGGCCGTTAATATCAAGCCGCCTGAGATCGAAGGAAAATATCCTTTTGAGTTGTCGGGGGGTCAGATGCAGCGGATGTTGTTGGCCAGAATATTCATCATTCGGCCCAAGATTTTAATTGCAGATGAGCCGACCAGTATGGTGGATGCTTGTGTTCGCGCAAATATTTTAGATTATCTCATGAAGCTCAAGCAGGAATTAAAGATGACCATCGTCTTTATCACGCATGATATCGGTCTGGCGTATTACGTGAGCGATCGGCTGTTTATTATGCATCAGGGCAGGATTGTCGAGCAAGGGGCGCCGGATGAGGTGACGTTAAGACCTCAGAACGTTCATACGGTTCAATTGTTGGCTGATATTCCGGATATTCACAAACCATGGATTTTACGGTAATGGGTTATCTGATGCTCCCCGTTTGTCCAATGATTTGACTTCTTTCTTTGTGATTTTAAATTCTTTCAGTTTCCGAAAAAAGGTGGACTTGGCCATACCGGATTCCCGGACGGCTCGGGCGATGATGCCGTGATTTATTTCCAATAGATGAAGGAGATGCGCGCGGGTAAAGGCACGTGTATCCCCGACCGGCACCTCGGACTCAGATTTTCTTTTTGATGCCGTTGTCTCTGATTTCAGTAGGGCTTTGTCAAGAGCGGCGGTTTCATTGGTGCTGAATAAAATCGCTTTTTGTATGACATTTTCCAGTTCGCGTATATTGCCGGGCCAGTCATATCGTATCAGTTGTTCATAGTCTTTGGACGTCAGGTGTTTGATGCGGCGGTTGAATTTTTTAGTATAGATGTCGAGAAAACGATGACACAGCAGGGGGATATCTTCTTTGCGTTCCCGAAGGGGCGGCAGCTGGAATCTGACAATATTCAGCCGATAGTACAAATCGGAACGGAAAAGCTTCTCATCGACCAGTTGTTTCAATGGTGCGTTTGTGGCCGCGATCAGTCGTGCTTTTACTTGAATCTGATGGTTCCCGCCAATCGGTGTTACGGTAAAATCCTGGATGAATTGAAGAAGTTTGATCTGAATGGAAAGCGGAATGTTTCCGATTTCATCCAAAAATAGCGTGCCGCCATCGGCCTCTTCGAAGCGGCCCATTCGTTGTTGCGTGGCTCCTGTAAAAGCTCCTTTTTCATGGCCGAAGAGCTCGCTTTCCAAGAGGGACTGGGGTATGGTTGCGCAATCCACTTTGATGAACGGACCGTCCCGGAATCGGCTGATTTGGTGGATATGATGGGCCAGCACCTCTTTGCCGGTACCGGTTTCCCCTTCAATGAGAATGGAAACCGGTTCGATGGCGGCAATTTCCGCATTCTTTCGAATAATGGTAATGGCCGGCGTTTCTCCGATAAGCGTCGTTTCGTAATAAGAATGACGCAGTGCCAGTTCCTTGAAGCGGTCGCGTTCCTGGGAGGCCCGCTCTTTTTCCTGTTCCAATGTACGGATATTGTGTGCATACTGTGTGATGTCGTTCAAGATGAATACATAATGAAACTGTTTCAGGATATACGTAATCTGGTTGTCGGCTATTTGTCTGAACTGAAATCGGTTTTCCGTGCCTGAGAGGATGTTTATCTCATTGGAGGCTTGTTCCAATGCCGGCAAACGGGGAGAGGCGTAAACCGTTATCCGTCTGAGAAGAAGGGGCGAAAGGGCTTCGTTGTACAGATAAGGTTGGGCGGTTTGTAAAAGAGGCGGATTCATGTCCCGATATCCGATCTGGAAGGTATCGTTTAGGAAAAAAGAAAACCGGTTTCCTCTTTTATAAAATTGTATTCTATATTCTCCGGGAATAAAGTCGTTTTCAAATGTCCTGACGAATAATTCCTCACCTTCCCGTTTCATGACCCATTTTTTCCCTTCGGATAAAGGTCCCACGAGATATCCTTGATAATCCGGAAAGACCGGATGCTCCTCTTCCGATATGCCGAGCAAGAGGCTCGGCAGATTGCCGTTGTCCGTATAGAGTATCATTTCAATCTTGAAATCCTGTTTGGAGAAGTCAAAGGGTTGCCCGATGGGTAAGAGTCCCAGGCCTTGCCTGGAGGGCTCCCAGAAAAGTCCTTGTCCGATCTTGCGGGTATCTTTTGTCCGGGTGGCATCTAAGGCCGTCTCGGAATCGGAAAGAAAATCAAAGTGATATTCCACCCGCCATTCCGGTGCATTTAACAGGTCTCGAAACTCTTTTTCTTGGCCCGTCAGGAGTTCGAGTGGATTTGGGTTGGAGAACGACCAAACAGGCTTGTTTAGCAGTGTTTTGGCTGTTTTACCTTGTCCTTGAAAAAGATCGAGAAACATCCGGTTGAAAGCGACCAGGTCGCCGTTTCTTGAAAGCACGATAAAAGGCGATTTGTTGAAAGGAAGCAGTTTCGACACAAATCCATTGAAACGGATGATTCCAAAAATCTCCCGGTCGTCTGTATGGCAAAAAACGATCTTGGAATAGGGAATGGATGCATGAATCTCATAAAAGATGTGATAGGATTCAAATAAATTCTTTGAGAGGAATGGGCGGGAGAAAAGATGATCGTTTTCATTGTTGTTATACAGTGGCAATGCGATATCCAAAAGAGATTCGTCATCCGGAAGGTCGAAAAATTCATACACATTTCTTTTTAAAAGAATCGAATTGAGATTTTGGGGGTTATAGTATGCCGGGGTCACCACTTCCAATATCTCGCCGCTTTCTTTTATTCTTAATAATGCATTATATGAGAGATTTTGGAAGAACATTTTAAGCGGAAGTTCTATTTTTTTCATAATTTGTTTTGAAGAATGATTTCTTTACTTTACTTTACTTTACTTTACTTTAATAATATATATAATTTATTAGCTCTGGAGAGTAGAAAAGGTTCTAAAAGAGAGCCATATAAGACCGATAATAGACCTTTTTTTATTTCTAATGTTAACCGGTAAAGTAATAACTAAATGATATTCTTATTGAAAAAGAGGAAACTATTTTTGGCCTTCTCTTTGCTGTTATAAAGAAAAGAGTAAGTGGGCTTCATCTATTAATAATTGAAAGTATAGATAGTAAGATTAGGAGGTTTTATGTACGGTATTAGAAGTATTTTGAGTTTTCTTATCATGATTGCACTCTGGGGAATCACATTTTGTACGGAAGAGAATGTGCAAGTTCTCTATTCTGCTGAACAATGTTCCACCTATTGGGCGAATAATGGTGCTGAAAATATTAGCAAAGGGTATCCGATAAAAATTGATACCCGGTCTTATGATCTGGGTGGAAAACCCTGGATCAAGGAGTACGAGCAGGGTAGTTATTCCGGCCTGACCGCGCAACCCCCTATTAATGATTATCATAATATTCTGGATTGGTATCATCAGCGGTACACTCAATTGCTGGATGATGAGTTGAGCAATCGCAATGCAACACCACGAAATTGGTCGGCCTATCACTTTTTACGCGCTGATGTCTATAGCTCTGCCTACGATGCGATACTCGGTATATTAGTGAAGGATGCAAGCGGTACGAAAATTTCCGCACAATATACAGGGCTTTATACACCTGTGGCCAAATTCCATTTAACGGCCGGTCAATGGCAGACCATTAACTTTCCTTTGAAAGCCCTGGCGGATATCGGGGAACTGAATCTTACGCGCATCTCCGGTTTTTCCCTGCGTTATGATGGATACTTTGGGGATACGGAAATACGGATTGAGAACATCCGTTTGGTCCAAAGCGGCGATCCTGTCTACCCGCTCTTGGAAATGCAGGGAGACGTAAGGCCGTTTGGTCGACGCGTGGTGAAGGATCTCGAAGTCGTGCGTGACCGGGAGAAGCTGGTACGCAATTTGTCACCCGTTTCTTCGACGGTTGGCCCGGTAACGGTCGTGACGGTCGGCGGAGCGTATGCCTGTGCTACCGGCCATTTTGGCGGCAGTGGTGCCACCTATTACCAACATCTCCGCCGCGGTGTCGTGGCATATGATAATGATCGCCTGTTCGTTCTTGCAAAAACTGCGGGATTGGCCAGTGTCCTCTATAGTCCGAATTCCAACACCTGCGAAGGCGGCGGAATAACCGCTTTCGGCAGTTTTGACGGTGGGCAGACCTGGGGCGGTATTACCCGTGGCGAGACACGACCTACGCTTTTTGCTCATTGGTACTGGCGGTCGCTGGCATCGGCTGACTATTTTAACGGCGACGTCTATCTTACCGGAGTACAGAATTGTGCCTCCTATCATCCGCCGGTGGATGTGTTTTTCCGGCGATTGGCTTTTTCCGGCGATGGTTGGGCGGAAGATCGTTTTTCCCTTATGGGGAACGTCATCAAATGTCCGCCATGGTCAGCGGCATTGATGCTGCCTAATGGCCGTTTATGGGCAAATGTTTGTGATGGGTGGGGAGGAAATCTGGGTAAATATTCGGATGATGACGGGTATACTTGGATACCCTGCAAGAATTCCACTCTATCCGGCAGTACCCAGAATCCGCGGCCTTGGTATCAGCCGGGCATTGATCCCGTTCCGGACAGTGTGATTGTTTTTCCGGGTGATATTATTTCGGGCAGCGTTTTTGTACCGTATGACGGTGGTGTGGCTAATTTTTCCTATGCCGGTGATAAATGGAGGATTCAAAACGGGACAAGCTGGGGAAGCGAACAGACCATTCCGTCTTGGGGCTCGTTTAGCAGCAGTGGTTATAGCGAAGTCACGGGAACCGTTGTTGAGAATGATCATGTGTTCTTATGCAAAGGTGGCAAATACAGCAATACGACCATTGCGTCGGCCACGGATTTAGCGGTTACGCATATGGTCCGCGGCGGGAGCTGGCAGACCGATATACTGGAGAGTGGGCAAGTGACGGAATCAATTATTACCTCCGGTGGGAACAATGTTTTTTGCTTTTATGTAGTGAATAATAATACGGTCAAGTATCGCCAATGGAAGGCAGGGGTTTGGGCAGATGCCGTCACGGTGAGTACCGAGACGGATACCATCAACCGCTTGGCAGCGCCGGTTTTTTGTCCGCCTACCTATGCGGCGATTTTCTGGGATCAATACGGTGGAAGCCATACGCGGGCTACGTGGGTGAAGTTCGCCAAGATTCCGGCGGACAATGACCTTGTCATTGCGAGTTCCATGCTTCCGGCAGGTAATAATGGCGAAACCTACACGGCCCATGTGCAGGCAGCCTGTGGAACCATGCCTTATACCTGGGCGGTGATTTCCGGGAATTTGCCCGTAGGCCTTTCAATGTCGGACAGCGGTGAAATCAGCGGCCTGCCTACGCAAAACGGCACTTATACGTTTCGGGTAAAGGTAGCGGATGGGGAGATGGATACGGCAAGCAAGGAATTATCCATCAAGATTGACAGTGGCGGGACATCGGTACAAACATCTCAAACGATGTCCATCGTCTCGGTCCGGTTACAAAATCAGCCCAATCCCTTTACGGCTGCAACGACGATTGCGTATAGTCTGCCCCGAACGGCGCAGGTCATGTTGACGATTTATAATCAGAAGGGGCAAATCGTGCAAAAGTTGGTGAGCGGAACAAAGGCGGCCGGAAATCATCTTGTCAATTGGCAGCCCAAAGGATACGCTGCCGGTATTTATTTTGTCAAAATGAAGGCGGATAATTATACGACAACGAAAAAGATAATCGTTGTTCAATGAGATATTGAAAAAATGTTTTATAGAAAGGGGAGATTCATGTGTCATAGAAGGACGGTGATTTTTATTCTATGTTTTATGTTCTTTTCCGGAAAACTTGTTTTCCCCCTTGAGAAACTCCTGTGCGGTTTTGAGCAGGAGGAAATGGCAACATGGCCGTTGACTATTTATACGGGTAAGGGCGACACCAATGAAGTGGTCTATACGGTTTGTTATAACAACGGTTTTTTAATCCGTCACGATTCCTCCCATGCCAGCCAGGGCGAATGGTTTAATTGCCATGAGATTTTTGCGTCCAATCCGCCCTATATCAAACAATTCCGCCATCATGCCGGCTGGTATTTGGATTACAGTGTCATTTCCGGCAGCAAGTTTTTTGATTCAACTCGAACGAGTATGGGTGGTTATACGGGGGCAGTGGAATATAATATGAACCGTTTCAATACTTTATTCCTGTTGTTTCGTCTGATGGATAAGCTTCCCTCGGATATTCAGGATTGGAGCGGCTATGATTACATCTATATTGATGTCAGGGCTACCGTGGCGCGTGTTGATCTCCAGCTTTTCATAGAAGGCAAGGATCGGCCCTCCCATCGCTCTCTTTTTCAGGTGGACCCGAGTTCAACTTACCAGAC
>MGVN01000230.1:0-12684 GCA_001800515.1 Elusimicrobia bacterium RIFOXYB2_FULL_49_7
TGATATCATCGTAACGGGTGTAGCTTCGATTTGATACTTGTGTGGGTGCGTCCGAGTCTCTGGGTGCAAAAAGGGAGCAGCCCCCAAGAACAAGGCTGAGGAGCAATAGGAATGGAAGAAGTCTCATAACCGCATTCCTCCGGCCAAATTGAAATAGAAATAATCGCTATTAACCCGCTCGTTATAACGGGAGAGGGAGTGTTTGGCCTTCAGGGTCCCCGACCATTTTCCATTATCAAAAGAGACGCCGGCCATCATCTCCCGATTGGCCGAGGAGTAGTTGTGATGGAATGTGGTTGGGATGAAAAAGAGACGCCGCCATGTCTTGTCTTCGCTCTCGGTCAGGGAGTCTCCGATTTTTTCGTCGTCCAGATGAAACGAGACCAGACGGGAGTATTGGATTCCTGCTTCTGCGGTCCAATAGGATAGGAAGGAACGGGTGATCCGGCAGGAGAGGCCCAGAATGCCGGAGGCTTCGCTTTTATAAAAGCGCCGTTCCTTTCCTTTATAATCGAGTCCGCCGCCTTCTTCTAATGCATAGAGCGGATTGATGACCACGCTGTCCTCTTTACTCCGGAAAAAAGGGATAAAATCGAGGTCGTTGAAGGAGGATATCTCCTGTCGCCGGAAATAGCTATGGGGTGTTGCCCGGCCGAAGGTGTGGAACAGTGAATCTTCGGTTACCGAAAGGGTCAGCCGTTCCTCGGTGGTCAGGAGTGATTTAGCCCGACAGAGCCAGATGAGACCCGCTTTATAGGTGGTGGAAAGGTGGTTCGTACCCGAGCGGGTTGCATCAAGATGGTTTTCCAGGAGCGTCGCACGCACGAACAGGAGATTTCCGGTGTCCCGGGCCGGAAAAGAGATGAGAAAGGTGTCACGTTCCCGCAGAATGTCGCGTGCCCCGGGATTGATGTGCTGAAGCCCTTGTGCATCCGTGTAGGAATAGGAGGGATCAAAGCGGATCATATTCATGTCGCGGTAGAAGCCGACATCGAAAGTGCGCCAATAGCGGTAGCGCAGAGTGTAGCCGAGGTCCAGATTACCTTTTTCCTCATCGAATAGATGGCGCTCGGCGGTTGTTAATGCTTCGTTTGTAATGGGATGTTCCTCCGCCGGTTTTGAAAAAGCGTTAATGAGCGAGGAATGCGTGTAGGAGGCCTGAACCCGGCTTTCAAAGCGGTCCAGGAAAAAAAGAGCGTTGCCGCCGCCGGCCGTGGAATTCTCCTGTTTGTCGTTTAAGGGTTGCCCGGGGTAATGCATTTCCCGTTGCCGGAGTTCGAACAGAAGCGCGCTTTGAATCTGTTTGCTGAGCCGTTTTTGGAGTTTGCCGGATAAATAACGACTCTCAAGGTCGCTTTGGACCAGATGGCGGGCGTGGGTTTCCTGGCGCAGCAGGCCTGCGGCAAGAACCAGAGAATCTTCCGGGTCGTGTAAGTGGGTCACCCCGCCTGCCTGAAGCGATTGAAGCCGGTTTTCAAAGTCCGGTACTTCGCTTCCTTGAGCAATGGCAATGAGCCGATAATTCCCGATATCCGGGAAAAAAGCGGTGTCTGCGTCCACTTCTCCCTGCAAACCGTATCGAAAACCGAATGCGCGTCGGTTTTGATCGAGTGAACGGTTGCCGTCACTCTCGATGCCCGTTTCCACGCGGGCAAAAAGAAAGGGAAGCGGGGCATATTCATTCCGAAGGAAAAGGGATTGTTGGTCTGATTCACTTTCCCAACTTCCATTGGAAAGCCCGTTGAGCCGGGTTCCGTTGGAATAGAGGCTGACAAAGAGGCCGCTGGTCAGGGAAGGGGTGATGGGCCGGAAAAGGCCGCTCCAGAGGGAGACATTGCCGGACGTAAGGGGTTCGTTTGTTTTTGGGGAAAGGCTTAACCGAAAGGAGTCCTGGATAAAGAATCCGGATCCCAGTATCTTTCCGATGCCCGTCTGAATGCTATATTTCCGGTACCATTCGTCCTGCTCGAACTGTGCTTCTCCATAACCGAAGGGCTGGGGTGACAACAGCGGAATCCAGGGTGACGGGATGCCGCTTTCCGGTTCAATGTCCGCAGCCGGGACCCGTGAGAGCAACAGGAAAAGGAGACTCAGGCAGGCGGCACCGTATTTCATGTGAGACCGCTTGGGTTTGCCACGGCATGGAAAAGGTCTGCGAAAAGCGCGGGTGGGAAAGTTTCGGCCCGGACATTGTCATCCAGCCCTTTTTCAGCAAAGAAACGATTCAAGGTTTCACGCGGATAGCCTTTTTCCAACACCCGAATGGCCTTTTTACGTCTTTGCGAAAAAGCGAGGCTGACCAGTTTGAGATAGGCCTCCCGTTCCCCGGGACGGATGCAAGGATTTTCCAGGGGGGTCATCTTCAGGAAGGTGGATTCTACGTTGGGGATGGGACGGAACGCGCCGGGTGGCAGGTGGAAAAGCCGTTTGAAGGAGGCAAAGGTCGACAGGCTTGCGGTGAGAAAGGAATAGGCTTTTTCGCCGGGTAATGCGACCAGCCGATCACCCACTTCCCGTTGTACCATAAAGAGTGCTGATTCAATCATATCATGATATTCGAGCAGTTTGAAAAGGATGAGGTTACCCACATTATAGGGGAGATTGCCCACCAAAAGCCATTTTTCGTTTCCCTGCCGGAAGCGGTGCAAATCCGCGGTAAGAACGTCTTGTTGGAGGAGCGTCAGGTGGGGGCTTGTGCGGCAGATTGGCTGTAGGGCAATACAGGCGTCCGGATCGATTTCAAAGGCCAGCAGACGACTGCATTTTCGGACCAGTCCGGATGTGATGGCGCCTTGTCCCGGACCGATTTCCATGATCGTGCCCTCCGGTCTCTCCGGTACCTGATTCAGAATGGACCGAATATAATGGGTATCGGTCAGAAAGACCTGTCCGAACCGTTTCTTTGCTTTCATCCTCTATCGGATAAATTATTAAGCTTTCGAGGTTTAACTCAATAAAAAAGATATTTTATAGTGAGCCCCATATTTATTAAATTATGGACAGAGACCGGGTTGCCTATTTTTCAAGGAGATCGAATGGAAGTCAGTATCAGAAAACGCGGCCAATTCAAGATTCTGGATATCGACGGTGATATCAATGAGGTTGACAATTATAATGTATTGAAAGAGAAAATCGTCCAATCCATCGACGGTGGTGATACGCACATCGCGCTCAACTTGTCGAACACCACTTTTCTCAACAGCGGGGCGGTCAGTCTTTTCATTTCCTGGCAGAAAAAATTGTCCTCACTGGGCGGCGCGTTGGTGATTTTGGAACCGCCTCAAGTCATCTATGAAATCCTGCGTATTTTATGCATTGAAAAAATCATTAAGGTTCATATGAGTGAAGAGGATTTTTTCGGCACTCTGAAATAAGGCGGTGTCCGGACCTTTTTATCTCAAGCCGTTACCGCCATGATTGAAAAACTTCTCGACCGATTAGATCGCGTTCTCGCCCTTTTTGTCAGGCATCCCCTGCTCTGTGCTTTTCTGATCTGGATGATACTGCACCTCATTCGTTTGTCATCCTGTTTATTTACCGGAGAGGATTACTTCCAGATATTGGCGCTACAGGTTCGGGTTCATCCCATCCGGTTCGGCGTATCCCAAATCATGGAAATTCTGGTACCGCTGGTCTTCTTGTTTGCAAGTCGCCGCATTTTTACGGTCACCAGCCGTCACCTTGATTTTCGCATCAATGAGGGGCTGAACCATGTCAAACAAACCCAGAATGTGTCGGTGATGGGTTTTACCCGATTGGCCGAAGCACGCGATCCGGACACGGGTGATCATACATTGCGTATTGCCCACTACAGCAAGCTGATGGCTGAGGAGCTGGCGAGCAAGAGTCAATATCAGAAGTACATCACCCCCGGTTATATCGAGGAAATCTACATTTCCGCGCCGCTCCACGACATCGGTAAGGTTGGCATCAAGGACGATGTGCTTCTCAAGGAAGGACGCCTGACGGACAAGGAGTTCGAAATCATGAAGATGCACACCATCATCGGCGGCAATATCATCGCGGAACTCGAACGCAAACTCAATTTCCGAACCTTTTTTACCCTGGGCAAGGAAATCGCCTACCATCACCACCAGAAGTACAACGGTCGGGGCTACCCCAATATCTTTAAGGGCGACATCATGCTGGTCGAAGAAGGGGTGGGAAAACCCTTGGTCGGCGATGCCATTCCGCTTTCAGCACGAATTGTGGCACTGGCGGATGTCTACGATGCGCTGGTGAGCAAACGATGCTATAAACGGGCCTTCTCCCATGAGACCGCCTGCGAAATCATTCAGGCGGAGCGGGGAGAGCATTTTGACCCGTTTCTGACCGATGTTTTTTTGGAAAGCCATGGAAAATTCAAGGATATCCGAAAACAATTCGGAAGCTGAACCGAATGAAAGGAAACGAATGAGCGAGCTGAAATACGAAACAGGCGATATTCCGGTCATCACGGTTGAAGGAGAGACCATTGCCGAGGTCTGGGAGCGTTCGCTCCTGCAGACGTGGGAAAAGGGATGCCATGTCTCAACCAAGTACGACAAACCTGGGGATCCCGCTTCCCGCGACTGTACCATGATCATGACCATTCTGCGTCCGTGGAAGGACCCCATGATTCATAAGCTTTTTCCGGGCGGTTTTACGGAACTGGAGGAATATGTTCAGGAAGTGGTCTATGGTGTCAAAGACGCCTGGCAGGCGGATCCGGACGATCCTTCCGATACCCGCTGGAATTACACCTATCATGATCGTTGGGTTCGGTACGGTTGTCGAGATAAAGCCGGAAAGCATCATACTGTCAATCAGCTCGAGCAGGTCATCAATGGCTTAGTCAAGGCCCCGAACAATCGGCGGTTGCAGATGATTACCTGGCGCCCGGATCTTGATCCGAACGACAAACATTCGCCGTGCAATCAGAGTATCTGGGTGCGCATATTAGACGGTGCGGACGGCGTGGGACGGTTGAATATGAACGTCCGTTTTCGCAGCCGTGATGCGTTGGACGCGGCTTTTATGAATATGTTCGCTTTTGTCCACCTTCAGAAATACATTGCGGAGGAGGTCGGTAAAAGAAGCGGACGGCCGGTTATTCCGGGTCGCTATGTGGATATGTCCGACAGCTATCATATTTACGGTTCCCGCCACGACTATTTCAAGGGTTTTCTGACTAAAGTGCAGAACAGCACATTTGAGGAGAGGGTTTTTGAATACCATGATCCCATGATTGCCGAGATGTTCAAAGAAGCGCGCGAGGGGGACGTGTTACATCACCTCAACGAATATCAACGCTCACATAAGACCGGTTTTTATGAACGCTAAACTCACCCTGCTTGTTAAAAAGCTCTCTCCCGAGGCGAGGCTCCCGGAAAGAAGGGATGGGGACATCGGCTGGGATATTTTTGCCCTGTCTGTGGAATCCCTTGGCCCAACCATGGTCAAGGTGCATACCGGTATCGCGCTGGAGCTTCCGGCCGGTTATTACTGTCAGATCGAAAACCGTTCCTCCATGGGGAAAAATGGTTGGGATGTGCACGGCGGTATCATCGATAATGCTTATCGCGGTGAAATCATGGTTATTCTCACCCAGCACCGGCCCGGAGAGATATTGCCCCTGGAACCGGGCTCGAAAATAGCCCAACTTATTGTCCGTCGTGAAGAAGATTCCGGATGGACGCTTCAAGAAACAGACACTCTCAGCGGAACGGAACGTGGCCACGGCGGTTTTGGCAGTACGGGCCGGTAACGTCCTGTTCAACGGCAGAGAGGCAACCGTGTCTCTGTTGCCCGGTGTCCACGCGCTGGGGCGTGACCCGGACAACGAACTTGTCCTTCCTCATCCGACCGTCTCCGCGAACCATGCCCGTCTTCACTGGGATGGTGCGATCCTGATCGTAACCGATCTTGGTAGCACAAACGGTTTATGGTATGGCGGAGAACGCCGCGAACACTGCGGGGTCCGTCCTGATGAGGATTTCCGTATTGGGGACATTGTTCTTCGTGTTTCGCTATCCTCGCTTCCTCCTGTCTTTTCCGCTGAGGAACGTCGGAATGTGCACCTGGATCTGCTGGAGCGCATGAATCGCAACCGGGTCCAGCTGACCTCTCTTTCTCAGGAACGGCTCGAAGAACTGACCCGAGGGCACCTGAAAGAGATACTGGCCGAGCGTTTCGGAGAACGTGGGAGCGAGTATTTTAAGGAGGCCGTAAACGACGTACTCGGACTGGGCCCTCTGGAGCCGCTTTTGGCGGATTCCACGGTTTCGGAAATCATGGTCAACGGTCCGGACCGTATTTTTGTTGAACGGGCCGGGATGCTTTGCCTTTCCGGTCTCACCTTTTTGTCCGGGCAGCATGTACGTGATATCATCGAACGAATCGTCACCCCGCTCGGACGGCGTATCGATGAAAGCACGCCTCTGGTGGATGCCCGATTAAAGGATGGGTCACGGGTCAACGCGGTCATTCCGCCCTTGTCGCTTATCGGCCCGGTGCTGACGATACGTAAATTCTCAAGACATCAATTGCTTCCCGATGATTTGATTCGATTCGGCAGTGCTTCGCCGGCCATGGTAGACTATCTTCGTCAGGCGGTGGTGGGCCGGAAGAATATCATTGTGTCAGGCGGCACCGGTTCCGGTAAGACCACGCTTTTGAATATTCTTTCCTCCTTTATTCCGAACGATGAGCGCATCATTACCATTGAGGATGCCGCCGAATTGAAACTGGATCAGGCCCATGTGGTCTCCCTGGAAGCGCGGCCTCCGAACGTGGAAGGCAAGGGCGAGGTGACCATTCGCGAGCTTGTCCGTAACAGTTTGCGGATGCGGCCGGATCGTATTGTGGTCGGAGAATGCCGCGGCGGCGAGGCGCTGGACATGCTTCAGGCCATGAATACCGGACACGACGGATCGTTGACGACAGGACACGCCAACAGTCCGGCGGATATGGTGCGGCGACTGGAAACCATGGTTCTGCTGTCCGGGGTGGACCTTCCGGTTAAGGCAATCCGGGAACAGATAGTCTCGGCGGTGGACGTGATTGTCCAGCAAGCTCGGCTCCCGGGGGGGGCGCGGAAAATCGTCTCCCTCTCCGAAGTGAAGGGTATGGAGGGAGAGAGTGTCATCGTAAAGGAACGATTCCGGTATGATTTGGATATCGGAGAATTTATTGACTTGGGAAAGGATGTCTGATGTTCTTTGTCGCACTTTTGCTGGTTGGTATGGCGCTGGTTTTGGCCGTTTATCTGTCCCTGCCCGTGCTTCGGCTTTTTTTGGCCGGACAGGGAAGACGATTGTTGGAGAAGGCGCGACACTCCGCAGATGTCCTGCATCTGACCGCTGAACCGGCGACGCTATGGAAGATGTCGCCCTTTTCCCGTCAAAAGAGACGCAAGGAAATGGAGCGTCAACTCCCCATTATCATTGAAAAGATTGCATCCTCGGTTCGAGCCGGCGGAGGAGTGGTCGAGGCCTTTGAACGGATAGGCAGTTCAAGGGAGGGTCCTCTGAGTCAGGAAATACGACATATGATGCGGGAAGTGGATCTCGGTATTCCGATGGAGGAGGCGTTGAACCGGCTTTCCGCTCGCATCGCCCTTCCGGACGTCTCGATTTTTACTGCAGCCGTCATCATCGCACAAAAAAGCGGGGGCAACATCGCCTCCGTACTTGAGACCATTGCCTCAACGATTCGCGAGCGACGAACATTGGACGGCAAAGTGCGGGTACTCACCTCCCAGGGCAAGATGCAGGGCCTCATTATCGGGCTTTTACCGGTCGTGCTATTAGGCGGACTCTATCTGCTGGATCCGCACATGACTCGGCCTTTGTTCGAACGACCGTTGGGTCGGGTGCTCTTGATTGCCGGGCTGTTGCTTGAGGGAATAGGGCTTTTCATTATCCGACGGATCGTGGATATTCGTTACTGAAAACCGTTACGCCTATTCCGTCAAGCCATATGACGAAAGGCTTCGTCTTCGGTGCTGAAGAGGAGGAAGCGGTTGGCCAGGCCGAGAATATTGAAGAAATCCGTTACCAGTTCATTGGGAGAGCAGAAGACCACACGACCGTTCTTAGATTTTAGAAAATTCTGCAACTTCACGAATCGGGCGATACCGAGACTGTCGATAAAGGTGATTTTCTCCATATTGAAAACGTAATTGTAGTGTTTTCTCTTGACGTAATTCACAATATCTTCCTCGAATCTTTTCATCTCCTGAAAATACCGGATATATCCGGACATCCGAACCAGAACAAATTTATC
Source organism: Elusimicrobia bacterium RIFOXYB2_FULL_49_7 (assembly GCA_001800515.1). The sequence continues at coordinate 8,266 of MGVN01000230.1, forward strand.
CATGTCCTGCAGCGTGTAGGTGAAGGTTTCTTGGAGGGGAGACGCGGACGGGGGAGGCGACGACAGAGCGGCCGTACCGGTTTGTCCGCTCAATGCTTGAAACAGCGCATGCTCATCGGAATAAATGCATAGAATCTTGTTCAGGTTGGTGAATTCCAGGAGTTTTAGGATATCGTCTGTCGGATGAATCAGGTAGAAGGATTTTCCGATACTCTCCATGGATTTGTGGCATTTGATAAGGAGCCGGATTGTGTGTGTGGAGAGGTAACGGGCATTTTTCAGGTTCGCCACCATACTGTATTTTCCCAGAGAGGCTACTTTGGACAGTATCTGATCTAATTCCTCATCATATTCTTCCAGAATGTCTTCTGGAAATTCGAGAAAGAAAAGATCCCCTTTTTTGTAGGTCTTCATTCGATACCTCCGATTTATTTTCTGATAATCTTGAATTCCCGCATCTTGCGATAAAAGGTGGCCCGGGACATGCGTGACTCCTTGGCCGCCCAATCAACGATATTATTGTTCTTATGTAACAGAAAGAGAACATGTTCTTTGCGGAAGGCCCGGGAGTTGCCGTAAGGAATGCTTTCTTCAGGCGGGTTTGTCTCTGCATGCTTGACCGGGGAGAGGTCCGCCGCAATGTCGATATGCTTTTTATCAATCTGTTTGTCGATGCAGTACAAGACGGCCCGTTGAATCACATTTTCCAGTTCCCGAATATTGCCCGGCCAATGATAGGCGAGCAATTTCTGGAAGGCATCCGGGGAAATGGCTTCAATATTTCGGTTGAAGGTGTAATTATACTCCTTTAGGAAATAGATGGCCAGGTGAGGGATGTCTTCCTTGCGCGCGGCCAAGGGCGGGAGCTTCAGATAAACCGTATTCAGGCGGTAATAGAGGTCGGAACGGAATTTCTTTTCCTCCACCAGGGTTCTCAGTGAGGAATTTGTCGCGGTGATGATGCGTGTGTTCACTTTGATTCGTTTATTGCCGCCGATGCGCTCGATGGTGAGATCCTGAAGGAACTGCAGAAGTTTGATCTGGACTTCCTGGGTCAGATTGCCGATTTCGTCAAGAAAAAGCGTGCCCCCGTCCGCTTCTTCGAACTTTCCGAGCCGCTGCTTGATCGCACCCGTAAAGGCCCCTTTTTCAAATCCGAATAATTCACTTTCCAGAAGAGTGCCGGGAAGCAGTGAACAGTCGACCTTGATGAACTGTCCGGTGTTATACGGACTGTTCTGATGAATGAAATAGGCCAGAATCTCCTTGCCTGTGCCCGTATCGCCTTCAATGAGAATCGAGACCGGGGACTGTGCGGCAATCCGCGCCTTTTCCTGAAGCCGGACCATATCGGGATTGATTCCAATCATCTGTTTTTGTTCAAGGGACAAGCGGGCGATGATGTTCTTATATTTGTCGAGTTCGTGGACCGTCTTTTCCTTCTGTGCTTCCAGGGTCTGGATGCTCCGGTTGAAATGAGTCACGTCGTAGAGCATGAAAGCGTAATAAAAATGGTCTTGTACCCTGGAAAAACCGTGCTCGACCAGCGAATGGAAGCGGAAGAGATTATCCGTATCATTTAAGATGTGGCATTCATTGGTCGGTGAGGCGGGCGCTATTTCCAAGGGTTGGGAATACAAGGTTATGTTCCGGAGGGCAAAATCATCGTTGAAATGGTAAAAGAGATATTGGCATCCGTTTTCATTGGTGTTGATTTCAAAGTCCATGAAACCGATTTTGAAATCGCCGTTAATAAAAAGAGCCAACAAGGTTCCCCGCCTGAGAATTTCGATTGTGTACTCGCCGGGGCTGAAGATGTCTCCGGATTTTCTCTGGTGTATCTGTTCTCCGTGCCGTTTGATGGTATAGTGTCCGGAGGAAGAATCATGGCCGAATAAGTATCCGTTCAGATCCGGAAAAAAAGAGCCGATGTCTTTTTCTCCGCACAAAATGATTTTAGGCAGTTCCCCGGAACGTATTTCGATTTGGAGCTTAAGACGAAAATCACTGCGTCTGAAGTTGAACGGAGTATGAAGAGGGAGTCGTTTGTAGGTTGTTTTTGGGAATGTATCTGATCGGATAATGAGGAATTGCTCGTCTTCCAAGGGATGCCTTGTTTCTTTATCCATCCTTAACGGACCTTGTTCGGAATGGAATTCCGTCCAGGCGGAATGGTAGCACGGAAGATAGACCTCGCGGGCAATTTGAAATGTGCGAAGGGGATTAGGGCTTAGAACCGTTTCCGCGGTTTTGCCCAGGAAGTCAGAGGGTGTTTTTGTTTTTGCACTCAGAAGTTGAAAGAAGCTCTTGTTGAACCCTTGTAAAACCCCCTCTGAGTCAAGCAGAATAATGGGTTGATGTTTAAAAACCGAGGCGCGAATAAAAAAGGAGTTGTAGACAATAAGGCCGAACCGGCCGTAATTTTCAATATGGAGCAGCAGAAGCTTGGAAAAGTGCAGTCCTGAAAAGAATTCAAAGGCGAGATCAAATCCTTCGAGAATGTTTTTTGACCGAAAGGCAAAGGTCAAATTAAAAGAAATCGGCATTTCTTCTGGATGGGTTATATAGGTGAAACGTTCCGACAGGGGACGATCTTCCGGAATATGGTAGAATTCTGTCAGATTGCGATTAATGAGTCTATTAAAATTAAAATTATATTGATTTTCCTGGAAAAGGATATCGTTGACATTGCCATACTCATCAATGGAGAGGACGATGCCCATGAAACGTGATTCTGTCAAATATTGTTTAAATGTGGTAGAAATAGGAATCTGTTCTAAAATCATTCTTAACCCTTCACTTGTCTCATAATTGTATAGTTAATTATACGATTAAGTTGCAACTCCTGCAATACCCCAAGAACATATTTTACTGTTAATGGAAGCGTTAAAACCATGTCTCTGTTCTGAAACGATCCGAATAAAGGATATAATAGAGCAACCCTTCCATAGATGCCGGGCCGTCCGGATGGCGTCCGCTTTTTAAATCCAGATCAAACGACGCAGTCAGCCGGAGAATATACCGGCATTGGTCCAAGGAATAGTTAGTCAGTTGGAGCATTATCTTGGGCAGCACAAAGAGCGGATACACCAATTGGGGCGAGACCTTTTTTCTGGAGAAGTTTGCGGCATTCAACGCATCTGCCACCAGGGGATTCAATTGGTTCCGGACAGACGCACCTTGGGGTTCCAGTTGCCGGATATCCGCCCATTTGTCCGGTGCTGCGGCAAAATAGGCGTGCAGAGAACAGAGCTTGAAAAAATGGTCGCTGATGGCTGAGAGAATCTGAAGCGTGTTGTGGTTGTAGTCGTAAAGATTGCGCAGGGCCAGAAATGCCTCGGCCGCTTCTTTTCGGGCCAACAGGGGAGGGAGATCCCATGTCTTTCGAACGCGCGCCATGGCTGCGTAATGCTCAACAGCTTCAGCGGAAATCGATTTCTTAGCCGGCAGGACGATATCCAGCTTGGTCATTTCGCTCATCAGGGCGGGCAGGTCGTCTCCCACTCGGCTGTGAAGCAGATCGCAAGCCGCCTTGTCAATAGGACGACCGAATCGTTTCCGTGCCTGTTCTGAAATCCATTGCGGTATTTGATAGGAGGGAGGGTTTTGACAATGAATAATCTGAACGCGATCAGCATGGTCGGCCATGGCCTTGATGAAGGGATGCCCTTTTCCCAGGCGGGAACCCGGTTTTTTCCCTTCCAGGATGACCGTGCTGTCCGGAGAAGGCCGGCGAATCAAATCCGCAAATCCTTCAAAATCCTCGGTGGTCAGGGCGTCACTGCCGCGAATCAGGCGGAGACTGCCGCCGCCGAAAAGAGAGGGCGCACCTGCGCCGGATATCATGGCCTCGCCGGAAATCTCATCCCCGTATTCGATGGATAGATTTCCCTTGTCGGGATGAGAGGAGAGACGATCGCGGATGAATTGCTCCTTTTCCAGCGTATTGTCTCCCTGAATGATGAGAAGCGGGGTCATGTCGAACAAAATACCAATCCCTTAGGTATGGCTTCAATGAAATTCATTGAAAAGCCGGGGGCCAAATGGTATCTTTTTGATCCGGTTTTCCGATGAAAATAACCCGAATTCAAAAACTCACCGAATCTCTTATCAATAAAATAGCCGCAGGTGAAGTGGTCGAATCGCCTGCGTCCGTGGTCAAAGAACTTCTTGAGAACAGTCTTGACAGCGGAGCGGAGCGTCTTGTCCTTGAAATCAAAGACGGCGGACGGGAGCTTATCCGCTTGTCGGATGACGGCTGCGGCATCCATGCTGAGGATGCGCCCCTGCTGTTCGAGCGCTATGCCTCCTCCAAATTGGCCGGCGAGGATGACCTTTTCGGCATCACCACCATGGGTTTCCGGGGTGAAGCCCTGTCGAGTATTGCAGCTGTGTCGGATATCGAAGTCGTGACCCGGC
>MGVN01000230.1:12761-19021 GCA_001800515.1 Elusimicrobia bacterium RIFOXYB2_FULL_49_7
TCGGGGACCACGGTTACGGTCCGCGAGCTTTTTCACAATACCCCGGCCCGCCGAAAGTTCCTGAAATCCGAAACTTCGGAACAGATGAAAATTACCGGGGTGATGACAGCGATATCGGCTGCTCATCCAAGCACGGCCTTCCGCTATATCATCGACGGAAAGGAAAAACTCAATCTGCCCGTTGCCTTGTCCACCGAAGGCCGTTTACGCCAGTTGTTCGGTGCGGACTTGGCCAATTCCCTCCTGTTCGGTGAGCAGGAGGGGGAGACCTATCAGGTACGGGTTCATTTCAGCCATTTGGATTACACCCGCAATAATCGTTCCGCCCAATACTTTTTTGTTAATCACCGCCCCATTGAGAGCCGTGCCCTGGAACAGGGGATTCGACTTGGTTACCGGGATCTGCTGCCCCCTGGTCGTTTTCCGGCCGCGTTTGTCTACATTGACATCAATCCGGATGAAATCGACGTCAACGTGCATCCCACCAAGAAGGAGATCCGGTTTTCGGATGACCAGACCCTGATGCGGGCCGTGGCACGCTGTATTACGGACGGCTTTCGTAAACTGTCCGTGGAGCGCCGGCCCGCCTCTTTGGAAAATATTCCTTTTTCGTCTGGAACAATCTTGTCCGACTCGTCCGAGACAAAGGCGGCAGGCCAGCCCTCTTCCTTGGCATCGGAATCGGAAACGGTCGGTTTGTTTGATTCTACGCCGGTGCCCTCATCCGGGTCGCTTTTTCGGAACCGTGATGAAACGGTTTCCGAGATGCCGCGTCAGCACCTGCTGATTCCCTATTTCCAGATACATAACACCTATCTTCTCAGTCAGATTAAGAATGGCATTATTCTTATTGATCAGCATGTTGCGCATGAGCGAATTCTGTATGAGCGTGCGTTGAAAAATATTGCGGAAAACGAGCAACCCGTCACACAGCAGCTTCTTTTTCCGGTCACCCTTGAACTATCGCCCCTTCAAATAGATAGGTTCGATGCGTTTGAGGGCCATTTCGGACGCACGGGTTTCAGTTTGCGTCGTTTTTCCGGTACCACGGTGGTGGTGGACGGTATTCCGGCCGGACTCAAGGACTGTCGTGTGGAACAGGTCGTCGGTGATATTCTGGGTGCGCTTGAAGCGCCGGATCCGGCTGCGGTTCACCTCCGTTTTGCCCGTTCTTTTGCCTGTCATGCGGCTCTCAAGGCGGGCACACCTCTTCTTATCGAAGAGATCAATGCCCTGGTCGACCAGCTCTTTCAGTGCGAAAATCCCTATACTTGTCCCCACGGTCGTCCCATCGTTATCCGCATACCGCTGGATGAAATAGCCCGGCGTTTTATGCGTTGAAAAGACGGACTCATGAAAAAGAAAAAACGGGCGGAATCCTCCCAGGTCGGAACCGGTGTTTTCAAGCTGAAAAAGGGCATGAGCTACGGCCGTATCCGGCCGGACAATGAGCGTTTCTGTGATGTGATCATTCTTCTGAAAGAGGTAAATGGCGCGCAAGACGGGGACAAGGTTCAATACGTTCTGTTGCCGGTGGTGAAAAGGCGTAAAACGGCTTGCTTTGGAAAAATCACCAAAGTCATCTCACTGACGGATACCTACTTTGCCGAACGGAAGCGGCTGTTGGGCCGTTTTCATTTATCTGAACGGTTCAGCGAACCGGTGGCGTCTGAAGCTGAAAAGACGGTGCAATTGCCGGAAAATAAAAAACGGTCGGATTGTCGTAAAGCATTCTGCATCACCATCGATCCCGTGGATGCACGGGATTTTGATGATGCCATTTCCCTGAAAAAAGTGGGCAAGGATTTCCTGCTCGGCGTGTATATTGCGGATGTCTCCCATTTTGTGGAACAAGGAAGCCGCTTGGATCAGGAAGCGGGTCGTCGAGGCTTAAGTGTCTATTTTCCGTGGGGAGTGGTTCCCATGCTTCCGGAATTTCTCTCGGAAGAACGGTGTTCCTTGAAGGAAGGGGTGGAGCGGAAGGCGGTGGCCTGTTTTATGCGGCTCTCTCCGGAGGGAGAGGTCCTTCAATACGATATCGAACGAGTGACCATTGTCAATAAAAAGCGGCTGACTTATGAAGGAGCGCAGCGTATTCTGGAGGGCAAGGAAAAAGCGGCTTTTCCCGGCCTGAACATGCTACTGAAAAGGATGGGTGCGTTGGCCCGTGTCTTGAAGCAAAGACGGCTTGCCGAAGGAGGACTTGATTTCAATCTGCCTGAAACCCGAGTCCTACTTGATGACAAGGGTCTTCCGGACAAGCTTCTTCAGCCAAAGCGGATTTGGACGCAATCCATCATTGAGGAATTTATGTTGATGGCCAATAAGGTGGTCGCTCAACATTTGGAATCCAGGCGTTCTCATTCCCTCTATCGGATTCATGATGTACCGGGATTGGAGTTGTCGGAAAAGGTGCGGAAATTGATTCGATTGCGGCCTGCCGGTATTTCGCCGTTGCCGGCCCATGCCGATTGCCGTGATTTGCTTCAGGCGGTCCGGAACAGTGGCGTTGAAAAGACGGTTCATAAAATGGTGCTTCAGTCATTACCCAAGGCACGTTATTCTACGAATAATCGAGGTCATTTTGGGCTGGGGTTTGACAGCTATACCCATTTTACCTCTCCCATTCGCCGTTATCCGGATCTCCTGGTTCATCGACTGCTCTTTGCGGAAGGGACACGGTCCTTGTCCGACAAGCGCGCCTTGGTCGAGTTGGAGCGTGCGGCGGATCACTGTTCCACAGCCGAAGAGCGGTCTTTAAAGGCCGAGCGGGACGCGGTGGCTTTGTGTGTCTGCTATATTCTGGCCGGTTATGTGGGGCAAGTCTTTCAGGGAACCGTCACCGGCGTGGCGCCGTTCGGTATTTTCATCGAACTGAAAGATATGGGTGCGGACGGATTGCTGCATCGCAGCCGTATTCGTCCCGGCGATTATGAGTTTGAACCCGATACCTTAAGCTACTATTCCCGAAGCGAAAAGAAATCCATCCGGTTGGGCGATATGTTGACCGTGCGTCTGGATCGAGTGAACTTGACGCTTCGTCATATTGACTTGGCGCAAGTGTAAGGTGTGCATGATCGGCAAACGCATCCATATCCGAACCTTGGGCTGCCGGACCAATCAGTATGATTCCGCCGCCCTTGCGTACAAACTGGAGACCGAGGGATATCGAATCGCACCTCATGCGTCGGAAGCGGATGTCATTATTGTGAATAGCTGTGCCGTTACCGACCGTGCGGAAAGAAAGTGCGGACAACTCATTCGCAAGCTGGCGCGCAATCATCGGCAAGCCGACATTCTGCTGGCCGGTTGTTTGGGCAGGCGAAATCCGGATGTTTTTCGGGACCATTCCGATGTCCGCGCCGTGTTTGGAGTCAATGCCGCTCATGAGATGGTTGCTTTTTTGTCCGGAAAGAAGAGCGATAGTACGCCGTCGCCTTTCGGTTCTATTGACGGAATGAAGGAGCGGACCCGTGCGCATCTAAAAATTCAGGATGGGTGTGATGCCGGATGCGCCTATTGTATCGTTCCCCTGGTGCGCGGAAAACCGGTCAGTCGGCCTCTTGACGAGGTGGTCCGTCAGGTGGAGATGCTGCTCGAGAAGAAAATACCGGAGATTGTTCTTACCGGTATTCATATCGGACGATATGCGGATGGTCAAAACGGTTTGTCCGACCTGCTTGAGAAGATAACTGTTTTTCCCGGTTCTTATCGGATACGCCTCTCTTCCATCGAACCCGGGGAGGTGAACGACCGGTTGCTGGAGTGGGTGTTATACCATCCCCGTCTTTGCCGACATCTTCATTTGCCGCTTCAGAGCGGCAACAACCGTCTCCTGAAGGCGATGGGGCGACCCTATACGTCCGACGACTATTTCAAGCTGCTGGAGCGCATTCGTCGTCAAAGCGAAGAATGCGGCTTGGGAACCGATATACTGGTCGGCTTTCCGAGTGAAACCGACCAGGAATTTCAGGAAACCGTGGAACGGATAAAAAACAGTCCGTTGACATTTGGGCATGTGTTTCCTTTTTCTGTGCGCCCCGGTACCCGCGCTGCGGAACTGACGGATACCGTGAAACGATCCGAAAAGGAAGCGCGTGTTCGGCGGCTCAAGCAACTTTTTTCAGAGCTGAAATCGAATTTTGCCGCCCGATTCATCGGGCAATCTGCGGAGGTTGTCTTTGAATCCGATTGTACCGGCGTCTCATCCAACTATCTTCGGATTCAGGGGGCCACGGATGTGCGGAAAGGCGAGCTGATGACCGTTACCATCCAGACATTAGCCGGTGACATGCTGATATCAGAATGATGGTTTAAAGAGGGGAATGCACCATGGGGATGTTATCCGGATTAAGTAAGACGCGGAAAGGCTTTTTTTCAAAACTGAAGGAAATGGTCTCCTTTCGTCCTAAAGTGGATGAGGCGATGCTGGATTCTCTGGAGGAGCTGTTGATACAGTCGGATATCGGATTGACGCTTTCTCTGGAATTAATCGATGGTCTCAAGAAAAAGGTGGCTGAGGAGCGTTTACGTGAGAGTGGGGAAGTGATTTTCGCACTGAAGGCGCTGATGAAGAGCGCCCTTTCCCAGACCGTATCACCGGACCACTGCCTTAATCCGATCGGCAAACCAATCGTTTACCTGATTATCGGCATCAATGGTTCCGGAAAAACCACTTCCATCGGTAAAATGGCCGCCTATTTCCAGGCCTCCGGTAAAAAGGTGATTTTAGCTGCAGGCGACACTTTCCGGGCAGCGGCCATTGAACAGCTTTGTATTTGGGCGGAGCGGAATCAGTGTGAGTGCATTCGCCACCAGTCCGGTGCGGATCCGGCTGCGGTGGCCTTTGATGCTTATCAGGCGGCCAAAGCCCGTCATTGCGATGTTTTGCTTGTTGATACGGCCGGCCGGCTTCATACCAAGGTGAATCTCATGAATGAGCTCAAAAAGGTGCGGAACGTTCTTCGAAAAAGTGCTCCTGACATGACGCTGCGCACACTCTTGGTGCTGGACGGTACGAACGGACAGAACAGCCTCTTGCAGGCTCGGGAATTCAACCAGACCGCTGAAGTGGACGGCATTGTCCTGACCAAACTGGACGGCACGGCTAAAGGGGGTTTTGTTTTTGCGGTTTGCCGGGAGCTTCAAGTGCCGGTTGTCTTTATCGGGACCGGGGAACAAAAAGAGGACCTGGAGCCTTTTTCCATTGATATTTTTATTGATTCCTTTTTCAGTCCAGACAACTAAGTGAAGGTTAAGCTTGATATATATTAGAGATTAAATCATATTTTCATAGTAGAAATGAAAAATATATTGATTATTGAAGATGATAGTGATTCCGCCCTGCTGCTATCCCAATACCTGGAAAGCAAAGGATATCACACGGCCACAGTGGAGAATGGTCTGGAAGGGCTGACGCTGATTAAATTTCTGAAGCCGGATGTGGTGGTCGTGGATTTGGCGCTGCCGGGTATGGACGGCATGAGTCTGATTCGTCGTTTACGGGAAAACATTTATTTACAGAACAAGATGGTTATCGTGGTGTCCGGTCATTTTGAAAAGTTCTACCCAGGCAACAAAGTCGATGGTATAGAAGCGGACGCTGTTTTTTCAAAACCTTACAATCTCAGTGCCGTACAGAAGGCCATCCTCTCCTATTTCAAACCCAGGCAACAAAAACCGCGTCCTAAAAAGACCGCGGTCAAGAAATCAAAATAGGGTCATTCTCCGGCATTGACCGAGGTGATGGCCATCAGTTTAAAGATATCCTCCTCCGAACATCCTCTTGAAAGATCATTGGCCGGTTTATTGAGTCCCTGCATGATGGGACCCACAGCAATGGCTTTGGCAAACCGTTCCACGGCCTTGTAACAGATGTTCCCGGCATTTAGGTCCGGGAAAATGAGGGTATTCGCTTCACCGGCCATGGGGCTGCCGGGTGCTTTGCGTGTGCCGATGGATTGAATGATGGCGGCATCCATCTGGAATTCGCCGTCCACTTTGAGCAACGGATAGCGCTGCTGGACCAGTTTGGTTGCGTTTATTACTTTATCCACGTTCTCGTGTTGCGCGCTGCCTTTGGTGGAATAGGAGAGCATGGCCACTTTGGGTTCTTTGCCCACCAGGTTTCGATAAGTATCGGCTGAGGCTGAGGCGATGGCTGCCAGTTGTTCCACGGTGGGGAAGGGAACCACTGCGCAATCGGCAAAAACAAAAGGGGTATATTCCTCCTCTTTTGACCAACCGGGAATCATCATCAG
>MGVN01000230.1:19080-22948 GCA_001800515.1 Elusimicrobia bacterium RIFOXYB2_FULL_49_7
CATTGCCCGTGGAATTAACGGCGCCGGCCACACAGCCTGCAGCCAGACCTTTCTGAACCAGCATATCTCCGAAATAGAGGGGGGTTTTGACTAATGCAAGTGCTTCATCCTGGGTCATTCCTTTGGCTTTGCGACGTTCATAGAGTCCGGAGGCCAATTCGTTCAGTTTCGGGTAGTCAGCGGGATGGATGACGTCAATGCCGGAGAGCGAGAGGTTGTTTTCTTTGGCCAGCGTTTCAACGGTTCGCTTTTCATCCACAATGATGACCTTGGCCGTTTTTTCGTCAACGGATTTCCGGGCCGCTTTAAGCATACGGACATCCTCCCCTTCCGGAAGCACGATGGTTTTAGGGTTGCGTCGTGCTTTGTCGAGGATGTTATCGATGATTTTAAGGTGGGCTTCTGCCATGAGGTTGCCTCCATTTTTAGGTTCAGATTAAGATAGTATTTAGGCGGCAAGGAATCAATATCAAGACAGATGAGAACCGGCTCAGCGTGTGCTGTTGGAGTCTGCCGGAGCAGGAAGCACAGGGGATTGCGTCGTATCGGATGGCAACGAATCAGAGGCGGGTGTTTCCGCTTCTACGGCAGGTTCTGTTTGGGTGGCGTCGTCTGTTTCCGGTTCGGTCGGAACCGGTTGGTCGGGTTTTTCTTTCAGAATCGGTTTGATTCCGGTAAGACGGGTGATCACTTCACGGGCGGCCATGATAACCGCATCATCCGTGTCATACATGGAGCGCTCCAGATCCGGCACAACGGATTTGTCATTCAGGTTGCCCAAGGCGATGATGGCATCGATTTTAATCGCACTTTCCCGGACATCTAAAAGCTTCAATAACATGGAACGTGATTTCTTGTTACCGATTTGACCCACCATCTGAATGCACAAGGACATGAATTTAGGATGGGTGCCCGGTTTTTTCAGGATATTGCCCAGAAAGGGCAAGGCCAACTCTTTGTATTCCACAATCCGTTTGACGTGGACTGAAGCTTGCTCCGGATCGTATTGCCCCGGGGATTCAGCCAGATTCTTGAGTGCATTAAGATTGTCGGAAATCGCCTGCTGATAATTCTTTTTCATGTCTGCGGAGGCGTGGGATACGTACAGTGCGATGTCTTCTTCGATATCCAAGGTTGCATTTTCCGCATTTTCTATCCGAGTTTCCATTTCCGTTTGTTTTGCCCTGAGTCCTGCCATTTCTTCGCGTAGTTCACGTAACTCGTCAATTGTCCCTTTAAGACCGTCTGCACTGCGAAGGAGTGAGCCGGCCAGGGTCAGGGAGAAGGTGATGCCCGGAGCGCCATACCCATTGGTGGCAAGGCCTTCCCGATTGAACAGATAGAAGCCGGATTTGCCGTCTTTGCGGAAAGCGTTGGTCAGTTCGGAAAGGCCGATACTGAAAATGAAACGCTTGTGATGCATGTAAGAGATATTGAAAAAATGGTGAAAGACATTGAACCGGCTGAAAGTCTCATATCCCAGATAGGTGCCGCCGCCGACATAGAGTTCCAGACCCGCAAAAGGCGAAAAACGTTCATCGGCCAGCTTAAAGTTGGTCATGCTGCCGGCATGAAGACGGAGCCCATACGGTTCAAATGTTTTCGCCAGGGCGAGATAAACATTATTGCTGAGAGCGTCCCGTGTCTTTTCCTCTTCCAATCCGAAATAGTATGCTTCGGATGACCACATCACGTCCTTGGCGCCTACGGTTACGGACGGCACATAAGGAATCCTATCTTCTTCGAGAACCAGTCCCTTGAATTGGACGGAGACGCCGCCAGCATAGCCCACACCCGCCTCGACCCGGTCGAAAATACCGATGGCGCCGTCTACGGTGGGCATATACCAGAAGGTGGGGACATCGCCGGTATCGGAAGTGGAATAGACAAAGAGATTGTCGTTGAGACGAAGGGCTATTTGGTTGTTGCTTAGAAGGTCTGCTGTTGGGATATGGGAAAGGACGCATAGCCGTACTTTCGCCCAAACCGGATTTACACCAGCCAAAAAGATGAGGAAAAAGGCAATGCGAAGGGCTATCATAATCATTTATAAGTATCGGCGTATTGGCAGGATGACTTAACCGCCTATTTATACAGAGTAGAGAAATTATATTAAAGGCAACTTCAAGTCCCGCTTTAACTTGCGAAGTTCGTTTTCCGTCAGATGGCGGAAAAGACCGCTTTTCAAATTCCCTAACGTAAGATTTCCGTACGCCACTCTGCGGATACGAAGCACTTTGACGCCCAACGCTTCCATCATTCTGCGGATTTGTCTGTTTTTACCTTCGTGGAGGATGATCCGGTATTGTGTGCCGCCCGGTGCGATGGCTTCAATTTGGGCCGGCAGGGTCATGCCTTCTTCAAGGCGAATGCCGCGGCGGAAGGTTTGACGGGCCGCTTCGGAAAGCGGGGAATCAACAGTCACCAAGTAAATTTTGGAAAAACCGTACCGAGGATGGGTCAATCGGTTGATAAACTCCCCATTGGTGCTGAACAGAAGCAGTCCTTCGCTTGCCGTGTCCAGACGGCCGGCATAGGCAAGATTTTTCGGTTGGCCGGTCAACAGTTCGTAAACGCTTTTCAGACCCTCGCCGTCACGGGAGACTACGTACCCCGGCGGTTTGTTAAGCATGATGTAAAGGTGCTCTTCGGAGGGTTTGACCTTTGTACCGTTGACCGAAACGCTATCTTTTTCGCGATCCACCTTGAAGGACAAGGTCTCCACCTGTGTTCCATTGACTGCCACACGGCCTTCCAGGACGATGGATTCGCATTCCCGGCGGGAGCCGAGGCCGCATAAGGCCAGATAACGGTTGATACGGAGGAGCGAATCATTCATGCTATCCACTCCGATGGGTTGGCGGAGACGATGACCGGTTTTCCAAGACGTTTGGATAATGCCTGGGGTGTCAGATCGTCCAACATCAGACCGTCCATATTCAGGCAGTTGGGAGGCAAGAGAAAGCGATCCGTATCCGGTGCCACGGTCTGCATGGATTCAAGGAGATCCATGCCGCAGAGTAGTCCGGTGACCGTGACGGAGGGGCCGAAAAGGCGGTTTAAGACCGGAATGACTTTAAACGGGGCGCCGGATTGTTTTGCCAAACGGGAAAAGAGTTGCTTCATGAAAGGGAAGGCAGAGTAGCCGGTCATCACCGTGGTTCGCGGCCTGCGCTTTTTGCTTTGAGTGATGGGAAATCGGGCTGACTCATGCAGAAACCGGCGCATCATGCCCACCCCGTTTTCTATCTGTGGGAAGTCAACATAGTGGCTAAACGGGGGAAGGGGACGTCCCGCCAGAATATAAAGTTCGTCTGCGGCAAATAGAAACCGTTCACCCTCTTGATTAGTCAACATTTTTTCCAGCCGTTCAATCGTGCTCAGAACCTGTTGGGCAAAGTGAGGGGTAAAGGGGCGGATGGGAAAAAGCCCCTGCCGATGGCGGGTCAGTCCCACCGGAACCACGGCGATGGAGAGAAGGTGAGGCCGGAACGCGGCTAATCTGCGTAGGGTGCGCTCCAGTACCGGACCGTCATTCAACCCCGGACAAACAACAATTTGGGTATGAAAACGTATTCCCGATTGACGCCATTCTTTGAGTAAGCCTGCAATCGGGCGGATTTGGGGAACCCCCAAAAGTTTTCGCCGAATCCGTTCATCGGTAGCATGTATGGATAGGTAAAGCGGGGAAAGCCGCTGTTCGCAGATACGTTTCAAAGAACTTGACGTCAGATTTGATGCTGTAATATAGGCCCCATGTAGAAAGGAGAGGCGGAAATCCTCGTCTTTGATGTAGAGTGTTTTACGCAGTCTGTTCGGCATCTGGTCGACAAAACAAAAGACACAACGGTTTCGGCATTGTCGAATG
>MGVN01000230.1:22962-27836 GCA_001800515.1 Elusimicrobia bacterium RIFOXYB2_FULL_49_7
CTGAAAATCAGGATTGACGATTTTAAGTAAACAGGAGCGTTGATGTCGAATGTATTTAATGACAAGTGCCGCTTCGGCAGCGTAAAAACGAAGATCTAAAATATCGATTATGGGATGCCCGTTGATGGTCTCAATCTTGTCTCCCGGTCGCAGACCGGCGCGATATGCCGGACTGTGTCGCGGCAGTGTTTGGATTTTAACCATCATAAAATATAAAAGAATGGGGTTTTAAAACCCCACCATTTATTATTTTTGTGAACACGATGATCCCGCTGAAACCTTTATCCGTTGGAAAACTTGTCATTGATCCGCCGATTTTGCAGGCGCCCATGTCAGGCATTACGGGTCGTGCTTTTCGCCGCTTTCTTCGCGAATTAAACCCGGGTGCGATCGGCTGCTTTTATACGGAGTTTGCGAGCGTGGAAGGGTTGATACGGCATAACAAAGCAACCGTGCGTCTTCTTTGCCGTTCCGAGGAGGATAGGCCCACCCTATTTGCCGCCCAGATTTTCGGCCGGGACCCGGAGCATATGGCCGAAGGGGCGCGTGTTGCCGAGAGTCTGGGTGCTGATCTGGTGGATATCAATGCAGGTTGTCCGGCGCCCTGCATCGTCAAAAAAGGAGGCGGTGCGGATTTGCTGAAAAATCCAGACTTGATAGGGGAGATTGTGCGTAAAGTGAAATCTGCGGTCCGGGTACCGATCAGCGTGAAAATCCGTACAGGATGGGATGAGCAGAACATCAATATATTAGAAACGACCCGAATCATCCGTGACGCCGGAGCGGATATGCTCACCATTCATGGACGAACCAAGTCGCAGGGATACAAGGGGAGTGCGGACTGGGAACTCATTTCCCGTATCAAAGCTCTCCATCCCGGATATCCTATTGTGGGAAACGGTGATATTACGGATCCGGAAACCGCGCTTCACCGTCTTGGTTCTGCGGGTGTGGATGCTATCATGATTGCCCGCGGAATGCTTCAGGATCCCTTGATTTTTGTTAAAACGATTGCCCATGCGGGGAACGGAACCGTTCCGGAATTCGCTCCCTCTCAAAAAGAGGGGCTTTTTAGACGTTATGCGCAGTTGCTTTCAGAGGACGGGTTGCCGGAAAAGGCCGTGCTTGGGAAAATGAAGCAGCTGGCCGTGAAGCATCTCCGAGAGCGTCCGCATGGGGCGGAGATTCGGACCGCGGCATTAAGAAGCGATCGACTGGACGACTTTTTTACCCATGCTAAGCGCTATTTTGAATGAAGGTATGACCCGTTACAAACGTATAAAAATGATCTATTTTATTTTAGCGGCAATGGGGATGCTGCTCCTCATCAGTATGTTGCCGTTGCCGCTTCCGCAAACCGTACAGGCAGGAATATTACAAAAACTGAAAGGCCCGTTTTTTGAAACCTGTTCGATGGGCAAGGTCTGTTTCCGATTCTGGAAGGGAGTGGATATTCATGCGTTCAAAGCGACCTATCAGGCAGCCGAAGGGTATCGCATTTGTATTGAAGCACCTGATCTTTTTTGCCGCGTCAGCTTGGTCGGTTTATGTTTCCGGCGTTTTCATGTTAGTTCCTTTGTCTGTAAGGATGCGAATGTGACGGTGACCTTGACCCCGGTTACCGGACGGCCTGTACTGGAAAAACGGTTGGAATGCTTTCAACGGACGGGCCTGCTGGCCGGGTTTCCTTTTTCAGTGGGAAGTGTTGAGTTATCCGATATTCATCTAACCGGTAAAAATGAAAAGGGAATGGTACTCTTAGAAACAAGCGATCTCTGTGTTAGCGCATCTCTGATTTCGCTTCTTGGGACGCGTGGCACACTGTCTGCGGACACTATCCTACTCTTGAATAAGTGGCCTCTAACGCATACTCGTGCTTCTCTGACGTGGGATGGCCGAGCGGTGGGCATTTCGCAGATTTGCGCCCGTTTTCTTAATGGAAAAGTTTCGGGAAGTGCGGAATTTGCTCCCAAACAACCCCATCCCTTGTCCGGTAAGATTGAATTACGCAACCTCTTTCTGGACGCTTTCTATAAGACCGCAGGCACCTTTCCCGGAGAACTGAAAGGAAGGGTTTCGGCCTTTTTAGCCTTAGACAAGCAATCAAACCAAAAAGAAAGGATTCTCGCACGGTTTGAATTTCAGGTAACCGATTTTCAGGCCCATGAAACGATTTTACAGCAGGACTTTGCGGTCTCCCTGTTTATTCCGGAATTATCGAAACTTCGCCTGGAAAGCCTATCCGGCAAAGGGGACTTTTCAGGTTCATTGATTCGTTTTGTGGAAATTAAAGGAGTCGGCAATCCTTTCGGGTTCCTGGCTCATGGGAATGCTGATTTGAATGGCCACCTGGCCATGTCGTTGACCTTAAACATCCATGGGGATTATGTTAAACGGATGCCGAAACTGTTGGGATACACGCTGGAAAGGGATGAGAGCGGCAACGGTCATCTGACATTGGATGTGGCAGGAATGTTAACCAAGCCGAAAATTAAGCTTGAACGAAGAATTGTGAATAAAACCATTAATCGGATTTTTGACGATATTCGAGGTTTATTTAGAAAGTAATTGCAATAATTCTGTCAAATAGGTATAATTTGAAAAAATGAAGAAAAGAATCCTGGTTGTTGAAGATGAAAAGATCGTTGTTTCGGTGATTGCCGATCTGTTAAGGAACTATGAGATCATTCATGCTATTGACGGGATTTATGCATTGAAAATCTGCAAGATGCAGCGACCTGATTTGGTGATTGTCGATTTAAGCCTTCCCCGAATGAGTGGGGATGAGTTTATGCGGAATATGCGTGAAGATGAGAAATTACAAGGAGTGCCCATTATTCTTATTTCCGGTACCTTTTCAGACAAACATAACGGTGAAAAGCTGAAGGAATATCCGGAGTCGGATGCGGTTTTCTCTAAACCCATTGACTTTGACACATTTGTCAAGACAATCGATTCTCTGGTAAGTTCTCTGCAATCCTGACCTGCATTGTCTTTCGTTTTTCAAGCGCTTTATTCGACAGCCAGAGAAAGAAAAAACCGATTCCCAGACCCAGAAAACCAAGCGATGCCCGCCATCCGTCAGTTTTGCCTGCCTCCCAGGACAGCATGTCCGGTGAAAGGGAAAACAGAAAAAGAAAGAGAAGCGGCATGATATAGGCGAGAAACGTGGCCAGAAAAAGCTTTTTCGCCTCCATTTCCAATTCCACGGAATCGCCGACATGGTAATTGCCGGTTCTGTCAACGTGGACGCAATGAGCCTTTCCGGAAGAGTTGAAACAGAAATGCTGACCGGAGCAGTTTTCGCAGGCGGTGTGCCGCTGAAGCGTGACGTCGTAATGGTCGGGATGAACGGCTGTGATGGTTCCGCGTTCTTTCATGGCTCCAGATCAATTCCGATGCTACGCGGAAGGTGCTTCTTTGGCTTCTTTTGGAACCGGTCTTCCATCGAGAAAAATAATACGTGAGGGACAAACTTTGGCGCAGAGGCCGCACTGGGTGCATTTGCTCCAATCCCAGATAGGCAGATTATCCACCATGGTCAGTGCTTTTTCCGGACATTTTCGTGCACAGAGGCTACAGCCATTACAACCGACGGTGCAGGCCTCTTTAACCACTTTGCCGAACTCTTTAGAGGCGCAGTGGAGATAAACCTGACGTTTCTTGTTCTGAAGCGTAAGCAGTTTCTTAGGGCATTCTCTGACGCAAATGGCGCACCCGGTGCATTTCTCTTCATCGATGAAGGGAAGGCCGTCTACCATGGACATGGCGCCAAAAGGACAGACTGAAACGCAATCGCCGAATCCCAGGCATCCATAGAGGCATTTTTTTTGGCCGCCGTTTTGGAGGTTTGCTGCACGACAGGTTTGGATGCCTTGATAATCGCAGCGTGGTGCGCAGAATTCCGGCTTGCCGAAACAGCTCAGGCGTGCCACCTCAGCATCTTTTGCCACAACCGCCCGACCCAAAAGGGCGGATATTTTGGCAATGACCTCATTTCCGCCGGGTGCGCAGAGAGTGACTTCCACGTTGTTATCAACAATTGCCTTGGCGTAGTTTGCGCAGCCGGGATAACCGCAGCCGCCGCAATTCACGCCCGGCAGCGCTTCTCCGACGGAAGCAATGAGAGGATTTTCATTCACATGAAAGACCCGGGAGGCGATTCCAAGAAGCAGGGCGCTGAGCAGCGCCACGCTTCCCAGGATGATGATGGCGATGAGAATCGGGTTCATTTGACCAACCCCGCAAATCCCATAAAGGCCATGGAGAGGATCCCTGCTGTGATGAAATTAAGGGGGAGTCCCTGAACGAATCGAGGGATACGGGAGAATTCAAGCCGTTCCCGGATGCCGCTGAAAAGAACCAGCGCGAAAGTAAAGCCCACGGCTGAAGCACCGCCGAAAACCACGGTTCGGATGAAGTCGTAACGGAAAGTGATGCAAAGAATGGCGCACCCCAGAACCGCGCAGTTGGTGGTGATAAGCGGCAGATAAATCCCGAGCGCCTGATTCAAAGCCGGACTGACCTTTTTTAAGATCATTTCGACCAACTGAACCAATGACGCGATGACCAGAATAAAAGCAATGGTAAGAAGATATTCCAGATGATAGGGCGCGAGCAGGAAGTGGTGAATGAGCCAGGTGATGGCATTGGCCAGCACCATGACGAAAATGACCGCGCCGCCCATTCCGAGAGCGGTTTCCAGATTGCGGGACACGCCCATAAAGGGACAGATACCGAGAAAGCGGGTCAGGACAAAGTTTTGAACCAGGACCGCGCCGACGATAATCAAAAGAATGTCCGACATGGCTGCTACGCTCCTTGTTTGAATTTGGCTGCCAGACGGGTAAAACCGCAGACAATAAAACCGAGTG
>MGVN01000230.1:27916-30642 GCA_001800515.1 Elusimicrobia bacterium RIFOXYB2_FULL_49_7
TAATTTATGTCCGAAAAAGGCGCCGTCTCCCAGAAGTTCCCGGCTGACACCCAATAATAGAAGGGCCAGCGTAAAACCCATTCCCATGCCCAGGCCGTCAATCAGGGAGCTCGCTACCGTGTTTTTGGAAGCATAGGCTTCTGCGCGGCCCAGGATAATGCAATTCACCACAATCAGAGGAATAAAGATGCCGAGACTTTTATACAAAGAGGGGAGATAGGCTTTCATGACCATATCGACAATCGAGACAAAAGAGGCGATAATGACAATGTAACAGGGAATTCTTATCTGGGGGGGGATAACCCGTTTTAAGAGCGAGATAAATAGGTTGGAAAAAACGAGCACAAAGGTGGAGGCCAACCCCATGCCCATGCCGTTTTCTGCGGAGGTGGTTACGGCGAGCGCCGGACAGGTTCCAAGAACCAGCACGAAAAGAGGGTTTTCGCGGAAAACGCCTTTGATGAGGTTTTGAAATCCGCTCATTGTCCGCTCCCTTTTTGGAGAATGATTTTATCGAACTGAACAAGGGCTTCATTAAGCGCAGACGTCATGGCATGGCTGGAAATGGATGCTCCGGAAATGGACTCAATTGTGCCGCCGAATTTTTTAATGCGGATATCGCCGGTTGCTCTTGAAAGCCCGAGATATTGTTTCCAGTAGCTTTCGTCTTTCAG
Organism: Elusimicrobia bacterium RIFOXYB2_FULL_49_7; assembly: GCA_001800515.1. The sequence goes on from MGVN01000230.1 coordinate 28,591, forward strand.
TTTGGAGCCGAGACCCGGCGTTTCACGATGCTCCAATACGCGGGTTCCGCAGACGGTGCCGTCCAGCGCAATGCCGAACATGAAATCAATTCGTCCGGAATAGCCTTTGAAAGAGGCGGTCTTAACCGCAAAGCCGATCAGGCTGTCTTGTTGGTCGCGGCCGCAAAAGAAGGCCATCTTTTTTTCCTGGCCGGTTTCCGCATCCGGAATCGTGATTTCACGGTAATCCCGATCTTTTTCCGGGTCTTCTGCAATCCGCACATCCGGGAAACGGGAGAGGAAAACCTCACAAATGGCGTTTTTTTGTTCCCGCTTGGCAGCTTCGGCAATGGGACCACGTGTCAGCTGGTCCACATAAGATAAAAGTCCGCCGGAGAGACAGCAGATGGCGGAAAGTACGAGGATATAGCGAATCAGTGTCATTTTTTCTTCACGGTTCCGAAAAGGGTGGGCCGGACATAACGGTCGATAATGGGTGTCAGGGCATTCATAATCAATATGGCGAACGAAACCCCTTCCGGATAGCTTCCGAAAAGACGGATAACGGCGGTCAGCAATCCGCAGCCGAGGCCGAACAGGAGCATCCCTTTTCCGGTCATGGGGGAGGTGACCATATCCGTGGCCATAAAAAGGGCACCCAACAGGACGCCTCCGGACAACAGATGAAAGAGCGGATCCGCATATTGAGTGGGATTGATGTGGTGGAAAATCCCGGTGAAAATGGCTACGGTGGCTAAAAAGGAGACCGGAATATGCCAGGTCAGATACCCTCGAAAGAATAAAAAGAGGGCACCCAGAATAAGGGCAACAGCGGAAATCTCGCCGAAAGAGCCGCCCATGTTGCCGAGAGCAAGGTTCATTTTATCGTCTGCCATCAGGGTGTGCAATTTGGCTAAACCGTCTGTTTTTAGAATGCCAAGCGGGGTGGCTTGCGTAGTGCCGTCCGGCGCGAAACGGGAGGCCGACCAAGTGGTCATTTCGACCGGCCAGGCAATGAGCAGAAAAACTCGGGCAACAAGGGCGGGATTAAAAGGATTATGGCCGAGCCCTCCGAAAATGTGTTTGCCGAGGAGCATTGCAACAAGGGCGCCGATAAGAACCAACCACCAGGGTGATGCGGGCGGCAGGTTGAATGCAAGGAGCAAGCCGGTTACCAGTGCGGAGCCGTCGGAAAGCGAACCTTCATTCCCGAAAAGACGGATGAAAAGCGCTTCAAAGGCAAGACAGCCGACCACGGCGAGGAGCAGTACCCGAAGTGCGGGCAGACCGAAAATAAAAAGACCGACTGCGGCTGCGGGTAACAGGGCGAGGTTAACGGAAAACATGACAGTCCGCGTATCATCCGGACGTCGCAGATGGGGCGATGCTTCAACGGAAAGCAAACCGCTATCAACCGCGTTTTTGTCTGGCATTCACTTCAGCCTTTCCAATTCGAATATATTGTACCAGCGGAATCCGGGAGGGGCAGGAGTAGGCGCAGCAACCGCATTCGATGCAGGCCATGCCGCCCTTTGCCAAGAAACCGTCCCATTTTTTGTTTTTTACAAGTTGGGCCGCTTCACTCGGCACGATGAAAAGAGGACAGGCACGGACACAGGAACCGCATCGGATACAGGCGCGGCTTGAGGCAACGCTTGTATCCGCGGATTTGCTTAGGGTCAGTATTCCGCTGGAGGATTTGAGTACCGGAACCGCCAGGTCGGTTAGGGCAAGACCCATCATGGGGCCGCCGAGGATGACTTTGGACTTATCCGAAAGACCGCCGCAAAATTCCAGAATATCCGCAATCATGCTGCCGTTTCGAATGATCAGGTTTTTAGGTTCGCGAATTCCTTGTCCGGTGACCGTAACGACCCGTTCGTATAGCGGTTTGCCGAGAACAACAGCATCATAGACCGCTGCGCACGTGGCGACATTTTGAACAATAACGCCCGCATCCAACGGAAGTCCGGGCGGCGGAGGCACCGCCCGACCGGTCAGGCTTTTAATGAGCTGTTTTTCACCGCCTTGAGGGTATTTCGTTTTAATCAGAAGAACCGAGATTTCGTTATC
>MGVN01000230.1:30664-31897 GCA_001800515.1 Elusimicrobia bacterium RIFOXYB2_FULL_49_7
ATGATTTTCTCAGGCTGTTCGATCATCAGACGATGATCGCAGGTGAGATAGGGTTCGCACTCGCAACCGTTAATGACGAGGGTATCAATAACTTTATTTTTAGGGGGGCTCAGTTTGACATGGGTTGGAAAGGCCGCACCGCCCAGACCGACAAGACCGGCGTTCAGAATCCGCTGTTTCAGTTTGTCCGGATCCTCGGAAAAGGGGGATTCGGAACCGGACCACTCCACCGCATCATCTTGTCCGTTGCTTTCAATGACAATGCTGGTTGCTTTAATGCCGGAGGGAATTGTTTTTGGACCGATGTCGACCACGGTTCCGGAAATGCTGGCATGTAGGGGAACGGAAACAAAACCGGAAGCATCCGCAATCTTTTGACCGCGTTTGACGATATCCCCTTTTTTGACTGATGGAAGAGAGGGGGCGCCGATATGCTGAGAAAGCGGTAGGGTTACTCTGACCGGTGGCGGCATAACGAGGATGTCACCCTGTTCGGTCTGTGACTTGTTTTCCGGCGGGTGAATACCGCCGGTAAATGTTCCGTTAAAAAAAAGTGGCATATTTGACAGGCTTTAAAATACATTTTCAACAATCCATGCGCCATGAAAATCCGAGAGAATTATATTTTTCTGCCAGGACCCCATCGTGAACATCATTTACGAAGATGATGCACTGTTAGCGGTGAACAAGCCGGAAGGGATATCGGTTATTCCGGAACGAGATCTCGAACGGGACTCCCTGTTAAAGCAGTTGGAGGCTGAGCGCAAGGAAAAGCTCTTTGTCATCCATCGAATCGATAAGGATGTCAGCGGACTTATCCTGTTTGCCAAACACCCTTCAGCTCACCGCCATTTTTGTCTTCAATTTGAAAGGCGGAAAGTCGATAAAGTCTATTCGGCTGTGGCGCATGGGGCGATTGAACCGTTGAAAGGTTTCATTGACAAGCCCCTTCGTGAATTCGGTTCAGGGAGAATGGGTGTGGATGTTGTAAAAGGCAAGGCTTGTCGGACGGCTTATTCGGTCCTGGAAAACCACGGGTCGTATGCATTTGTTCGAATTTCGCCCCTCACAGGGAGACGCCATCAGATACGGGTTCATTTTTACAGTATCGGTCATTCCTTGGTCGGTGACCGGATGTACGGAGATAAAACGACTCAGTCCTGCTACGCGAGACTGATGCTCCATTCTTTGGAAATGACCATACGGTTGCCGAATGATAAGCCGGTGACGCTA
>MGVN01000231.1 GCA_001800515.1 Elusimicrobia bacterium RIFOXYB2_FULL_49_7
AGGCCGTCTATCTCCTGAAGCTTGGACTGGAAAGTATACCCGTCCATTTCCGGCATCATGATATCCAGGATAATGGCGTCGGGAAGGATCTTGTCGTCCGCGGGGGCGGTGAGCCTGGTATACGCTTCCAGCCCGTTGTAAGCTTCCATCACTTCCAGACGCTCACGTTCCATCAGCACCTTTATCAGGTATACCACGTCTTTTTCGTCGTCGACAATCATTACTCTGGACATAGTTCTCCCGTTACGCGCAGCCACCCGGCGCGGCGCTCCGTAACCACGAACCCGGAGACCGCGTTTACCCAGAAAGGCACACAAGATTTTACAAGATTAAGCGACGGCAAAACAAGGCTTAGAATTTTGCCACATTTTGTTTTTCCATTTTGGGCTTTAAAAAAGTAGAATACCCATACCTGACAGTAAAGAGGCTGCAAGGAGCGACAATGCCCATAGAAAGAACTCTCGTACTCATAAAACCGGATGGCATGAAGCGCAGGCTCGCGGGCCTCGCCATAGACCGCCTGGATA
>MGVN01000232.1:0-4343 GCA_001800515.1 Elusimicrobia bacterium RIFOXYB2_FULL_49_7
ATGGCTTGCCGGGTTTATCGCGCTGTATAAGCAAAAGGTGGCCGTGCCGTTTAACTGTAACGCGCGCGCGGAAACCATAACTCCCGAAGTTGCGGCGCCGCTGAAGGAAGGCGGTTGCCGTATCGTTTCCATAGGCATTGAAAGCGGCAATGAGGCTTTGCGCGCCGGTTTATTAAACCGTCGTATGAGTAACGCCGCGATTGTATCTGCGGCCGGGATTTTGCGGTCCGCCGGATTGAGCATATCAACGTTCAATATGGTAGGATTGCCGGGTGAGACATACGCGGAATATCTGGAAACAGTTGACCTTAATAAACAAGTTCAACCCGAAATGACTCAGATTACCGTATACTATCCATACCGCGGAACAAAGCTGGGTGATTACTGTTATGAACACGGCCTGGTTGACGTTAACAGTTCATCGGGCAGTTACTTCGGGGCGAGTATCCTTAAATTGAACGGATTCCCGAAGCTGCACATTGCTTTGGCGGCGCGCATTTTCAAATTTATGGTTTACCGGCATAATAATTTGAAGCGGGCGTGCATGGAACTTGCTAAAGACATGGTAAAAGCAATCCCGGGATCACACTGGCTGATGAAGCCTTACCTGTCGGCAAAACAGGCATGGAGCCGGATTATATGATTTCATTTGTAATACCGACCGTGAATAACTCGTCATCGCTTGCGGAATGTATCAACAGCATTATGCAAGTTTTCCGTAACGGCGACGAAATTATCGTCGCGCACCAGGGCGATAAACACAGTGCGTTCGTGCGCCGGATGCAGCAGGTACAATATTTGCACGTAGACGATTTCGGCTTGTCGCGCGCGCGTAACAGCGGCGCGGCGGCAGCCCGCAACGGCATAATAGCTTTCATCGACGATGACATGACTGTTGACGGGGAATTCATTGAAAATGCCGAATCAATATTTTCTTCCGGGGCAAAGGTTATTTGCGGCAGGATAATAATAAGAGGTACATTGACGCCATACGCGAAATCGCAAGGCAAATCTCCGGCCCAAATCAGCCGGGCCTTTTACAAGCTTAAGAAATGCCTCGGCGGCAACATGGTATTTGACAAGCGGTATTTTAACGAAATCGGCGGTTATGATTGTGAGTTTGGAAAGGGCGCCAGGTTCGGAGGCGCGGAGGATGTTGATATTGTTCTCCGTGCGCTGGACAAGAATAAACATTCCGTGGTATATGCTCCGTCAGTTATCGTTTATCATGAGACTGAAAAAAGGGATTTTTCCGACGGATTTATGAATAAAATGTATTCCTACGGCACCGGCGAAGGCGCGGCCTATCGTAAATACTTCAAGAGAACGGGAAGGCCGCTTATTCTGGTAAACTATTTAATTGAATTGCTGAAACCCGCGGTTCGTATTATTATTAACACTGTTAAAATGGATTTTAGCGTTTTAAGGATGCATAAACATATTTTATACGGAAGGATAAGCGGTTTTATGGGGTACAAGCAATGATTGCCTTTAAAAAAGTATTGCTGGTAAGCATGCCTGTTTTCAAGGGAAGGCATGTTCTTGCGGATTACCCGCCGGTGGGGCTGGGGTATTTATCCGAAAGCCTCCAGCGTTGCGGGATAGAGCATGATGTATTCGACATGATGCTTGGCTACCCGGTGCGCCGCCTGAAGAGTTTGATACGAAACAATAAATATGATTTGCTTGGCTTGAGCCTTTTTACATATCAATACAAATCGTCATACCGGATAATAGAAGAGATCAAAAAGGAATTTCCTGCCGTTACAATTATAGTAGGCGGCCCGCATGTGTCTACGTTCAGGGAAAAAGTTTTGAAAGATTGCCCGGCCATAGATTTCGGGGTGATTATGGAAGGCGAAGAAGCGCTGGCCGCCCTCTGCCAGGGCAAGGCGCCGCACGAAGAAATTCCGGGATTGATGTACAGGCAAACAACTGAAATCCGGTCTAATCCTCCGCGGTTCATTGATAATCTGGACAATGTTCCGTTTCCCAGGTTTGCAAAGTTTGAGATGCGCAAGTATTCCAGCAATATCGCAATAATAACTTCCCGGGGTTGCCCGTACGCCTGTATTTATTGCCCGGTTTCAATGTCCATAGGCAAAAAGTATCGTTACAGGTCTGCGGAAAGCATAGCGGAAGAAATAAAGCACTGGCATTCAAAAGGCTATGGAAGAATAATGGTTCTCGACGATAATTTTACCCTGCTGCCGCAGAGGGTAAAAACATTGTGCGGGCTGCTGAAAAAAGAAAAATTCGGCAGGCTGATGCTTTCATGCTCTAATGGAATACGCGCCGACAAGGTTGACATGGAGTTGTTAAAGGAAATGAGGAGCGCCGGGTTTAACGAGGTTGCTTTCGGCGTCGAGGCCGGGACAAACAAGGTGCTTAAGGCGATAAAAAAAAGCGAGAGCATCGAAACGATAGAAAACCGGATAAGGGAAGCATGTGAAGCAGGTTTTAAAGTGGCGCTGTTTTTCATAATTGGATCGCCGTCTGAAACATATGAGGATTTTGAGGCTTCGCTGAAGCTTGCCTCTAAATATCCCGTTTACTCGGCTCGGTTTTATAACCTGATACCGTTCCCGCACAGCGAGCTTTTCGAGTGGGTGAGCGCCAACGGGTATTTTATAGTTCCGCCGGATGAGTATCTTAATGACGCTTCGGGCAGGGTAAACCGCCCGTTATTTTCCACGCCCGAGTTTCCGGCAGAGCTGAGAAGCAAAGCGTTTGACACGGCTCAGAAACTGGATAAGGAAATCAAGAGAAAATACGTGGAAAGCAGAATCCGCGGGCCGCGCCTGGCAGCCAAACTTGTTTCAAAGATATACGTCAATCCGCTGGTAAACTTTCTTTATGAAAAATATCCCGTGGTCAGGCATGCGGGATTATTCCTCAGGAGATTCTTTTGAAGGAAAATATCGATCCGAGACTGTATTTCCTGATGCGGCGGGTGAAAGAGAATATCGCCCGCGGCTTTCCCGGGCAGGCCGTAAACTTGCTCGACATCGGCTGCGCGGACGGCAGTTTTTTAACGGTGGCGAAGAAATCGTTAAATGAAACGGGCCGCGTGGACGGCCTTGACGTGCCGTCGAGATGGTGCAGCGATATTGAATCCGATGCAAAATCCGCGGTGTACCGGCAGGATTTGCAGGATGGAATCGGTAAAATTCCCGCCGAACACTATCATGCGGTTACAATGTGGGAAGTAATCGAACACATAGAGAACGGTTATTCTTTCCTTCGAAACGCCATGCAGATTATGAAGCCGGGAGGCGTGATTTTTTTATCATCCCCCAATCTTCTGGGTTTGAGCCGCTTTATCAAGCGTAACCGTTGGGTGGGAATAACGGAAGCGGACCATAAATATTTATTCGATACGCTTTCCATGGCCATGCTTCTTGAACGCGCCGGATTTGTAAGCATTGACGTGAAGGCGTATTTTCTGCCGTCGCTCGGCCCAGCGTGGGACGGGTTAAATAAAGTATTATCAAAAATACCCGGCGGCGGGATGCTTTTTGCCCGGGCGGTAAAACCCGGATGAAACTTCTGGTTCCAGTGATTCGCTACGCCTTATTCTTTGCCGATTCCATGTTTCGTTCCGCCTGCGCGTGGGCGGGGTTTTTTGCGTTCGCGTTTCGCTCGTCGCTGAACGGCGCTGCGAACGGCGATTTTAAAAATATTGTCATAGTCCAGACCGGCGGCATCGGAGACATTATTATCTGCCTGCCTGTAATCTCGGCTTTGCGCCTGCGCTACCCTGGGGCCGAGGTTGTGCTTATTACCGGCAGCGCGGGCGCCGCCGCGGCGGTAAAAGTTTTTCTTTCCGAACAGAGAATAACGGTTTGTTCATCTCCGGCCGATGCTCTGTCTTCGGCAGATTGTATAGTCCACCTCAGGGGTAATGCCGGTTTTCTTGCGGCTTATATGAAAAACCACAGGGCTTTTTTTCTTCACGGGCTATCGCACCGGAATGCGTTGCGGTTTTCACCGCTGTATCACGCCGGTTTAGTTAAGGGAAAACAAATAAAAAATGAACATCAATATGTCTCATACCGGAAAATGTTGCGAAAAGCCGGCATCGAAACTCCGGAGCGGCCGCAAATAAACGTTCGCCCGGAGTGGGTAAAATCGTTGAATGCGTTGCTTCGCGCAAAAGAATTCCCGGCCGGTGCGCCGTATGCAGTCATACACTCGGGCGCGCGCTGGGAGCCGCGCCAATGGCCTGTAAAACGTTTCGCGGAAGTTGCGGCAAGGCTATGGGAAGAGCGCGGGCTTGCGAGTATCTTGATAGGCGATGAAACAGGGAAGGAACTGTCGACTCTTTTAAGTGAAAAAAAGGC
>MGVN01000232.1:4374-5437 GCA_001800515.1 Elusimicrobia bacterium RIFOXYB2_FULL_49_7
GTCGGCGCGCGCGGGGCCGTGTTATATGGCCCGCAGTCTCCGGAATTGTTCGGTGTTTTGTCGGATACCATTGCCAGGTGCAGGGCGGACAAGTATTGTTCGCCCTGCTGGCAGCATATCTGCCCCTTTATGCCCGATAATTGCATGAGCGCCATTACTCTTGAAACAATAGGAACGGTTTTATGAAAATACTTCTGGTCAATCCTCCGTTTTTGCCTAAATTTTCGCGCAGCTCGCGGAGCCCCGCGGTTACTAAAAGCGGGACTATTTATTACCCCTTGTGGCTTGCGCACGCGGCCGGGCTTCTCGAGAAGCATGGCCACGAGGTGATGCTTCTCGATTTTCCGGCGGCGGGGCGAGAGCTTTTCGACGAAAAAGAGCGCATAACGGCGTTCGGCCCCGGTGTCGTGGTGTGTGATACTTCAACCCCCAGCATAGAATCGGATGCCGGTTGCCTTGCGGAAATAAAATCATGGCTTGGCGCGGACGTTACCGGTGTTCTTGTCGGCACGCACGTTTCCGCGCTGCCCGGCGAAGCATTCGCCTTAAATCCCGCCGTTGACGTTGTTGCGCGCCGGGAGTACGACCTTACGCTCTGCGAGCTTGCCGTGCGGCCGCATGAGCGCGCGGCCATCGCGGGCATCAGCTACCGCGCCGGTGAAAAAATAGTGCATAACCCGGATCGCCCGTACATTGAATGCCTCGATGACCTGCCCTTTGTAAGCGCGGTGTATAAAAAGCACCTGGATATTAACAATTATTTCTACGCCCATTGCCAGAACCCGGTTATTTCGATATTTGCCGGGCGGGGCTGTCCTAACCGGTGTTTTTTTTGCGTTTACCCGCAGGTAATGTTCGGCCGCCGTTACCGCCACCGGAGCGCGGCGCACCTTGTCGGCGAGCTTGAATTCATAGCGCGCGAATTTCCACAGGTGCGAGAGGTGCTTATTGATGACGATAATTTCACGGCGGACCAGCCGTTCGTCGAAGAGGTATGCGACGAGATAGTGCGCCGGGGCATTCCAGTTAAGTGGACCGCCGAAGCGCGCGTTGAGCTTGCATA
>MGVN01000233.1:0-599 GCA_001800515.1 Elusimicrobia bacterium RIFOXYB2_FULL_49_7
CCAAATCCCGCGAATGAATACCTGATATCCTCCGCCATCGGCACATAAGCGACTGAAAGCATCGGCTGGTAGAGTGCCGCAAGGCCGGCAGGGTTTATGGATGCCATGCCAGCCGAGGCCGCAAGCGCACTGCCGCCCTCTCCTGCGCCCACTGCCCTCGGGTCCGGTGTGATCTTTAAAAAATCGGCAGAAGTCTGCCCTGAAGACGCAATTGACAAAGCAGTTTGCGCATATAAACATATCAGGAACATGATAGTTGTTATATAATATTTAATGTTCATTGAATTTCCCCTCCGTTATTCCCTCTTTAATACAGTCGGCTATATGAAGAAACCAATCGAAAGATCCCGGGTAAAGAACTTGGACTTCAAACTCTGTGCACTGTTGTTCCAGTAATGCTTTTTCCTGACCAGAGGGAGCTACCACGATCACTCTGCAATAGTCCGTGATACCGTGCTCTTTTACTTTTCTAAGTATGTCCAACCCCAATGCATAAGGAAAAGTTAAATAGAAAAAGAGAACCATCCTGCAGGAGCTGTTCAGAGAGCAGGCATCTTTGCCGGATAATGCCATTACTACGTCTTCATATGAACATATCA
>MGVN01000233.1:613-4289 GCA_001800515.1 Elusimicrobia bacterium RIFOXYB2_FULL_49_7
TGTCACTGCCGCCGCATAGTTGTCTTTCGAGAGAACTGACGTACCTTGTCCCTTGGATTAAGAAAACACAAGCCTTTTCGTAATTCTTCATAGCGCTTCCTCACTCGACATAATACCGTCGTCCTTCGGCTCACTAATAGTATATGTAGATCACAAGGCATAACAAGATGACGCGCAAATTCCGAAGTGTATGAAATTGCATAGATAAATGAAGTTGAAATCATCCATTTAAACACCACATTTTGCACTCTTCCGCAAAACGTACGACAAAATAAACGAGAAATACATCAGTCAGAGAAGAACGGTATGCTTGAAGAACAGCATAGATCGATCATGAAAGGCGAATAGATGGAATAGAAAAAAAATAGAAAAACTTTTGCTATTGATGACAGTGGAGCCAAATTGATAAAATACAAAGAACATATCATGCAGCTATAGTGCAGGTTTTGTACTTTTATGATCGCAAAGGACTGCCTCCTGCCGATTGATTAAAAAGCTTGCTATTGCAGGGCAATCCATGTATAATATTATCGTTCCGATGGGTTAGAAAGCTTGAGACCGGGGTATCCCGGGGGCGAATACTATTCCACGGAAACAACAAACACACCATCCTTAGAATTGCTGCAACAGCTGCAGTGACAACAGGCAGTTTTTCCATACCTCGCAAACACGCAAAGACAACAGCAATACTGTTTTTGCGCAGATTCTATTTGTTCAAACCTCACTTATGCTCTATTTATTGAGAACCTTTACCCGCATCCTGTCCTTTTATATGAATGATCCCGCAATAAAAGCCTTCGGCAGGAATGCTGCTGTCTTGGCTGTTGCTGTTTTTCTCCTCTTTGTTCCCGATGAAGCATGTGCCGTGATTCCCTCCGTGTCAGAGCTTACGCAAACCATTGAAAAGAACTCAGATATTTCCGCGTCCCCCTGGACTGATACCGCTCTCTCCATTGTCTCTTCCTTCACCATTACCGACGCCACCCTCCACCAGGTAACCTTCTACATACAGATCACCTCGATCACCACGAACGGAGAAGCCGACTGGACCGGCCCGCTTGTGGTGAACTACCTCTCGGAACCGATACTCCCCGGGACAACCGAATACTGGTGGCCTCAGCTTACTGACCCCGGCCATTACTGGTGGAGAGTGTGGACCGGCGATGCTGACAACAATTTCTCTTCGACATCTTCGGTCCTTCTCAATGGCAGGGCAGCAATGGTCGCGTACAAGACTCTCTTTAACCCTGCGGCGATAGAACCTGTGTCCGGCTGGGGAGTACAGGACTGTTCCCTTGCCTGGGGTGACCTTGAGAACGACGGAGACCTTGATATCGCCATCATGGGGCGCGCGGAATCATCCTCAGCGTACAGGTTCAGGGTATTTAGAAACAACGGTGACGGCACGATCGATCCGGCCTACATAGAGCCGCATCCCGGCTCGGGCCTTTATAGCGGAACTCTTGCTTGGGGAGACTGCAATAATGACGGCTTCCTTGACCTTGCGGTTATAGGATATGACGGCTCGCGTCGGTTTCGAGTGTACAAAAACAACGGGAATGGAACGTTTGATTCAAACTTCATTGAACCGATAAGCAGCTGGGGGTTGGCTCAATCATCCCTGGCATGGGGCGATTGTGACAATGACGGGGACCTGGATCTTGCCGTCGGAGGTACGGACGGATCTGTCTATCGATTCAGGATCTGCAAAAACAACGGAGACGGCACTTTTGATCAGAATTACATTGAACCTATCGTCCCGGCATACAATAACCTCTCAATGAAATGGGCTGATTTTAATAACGATGGTGACCTTGATATTATTCTCGCAGGAAACAAAAGCGGTGAAGGGCGTCAGATCAAGGTCTTTAGAAATAATGGCAGCGATGATTTTACTGATTCGGGGTTCAATTCCGGATGGGGTACTGAGCAGGGCGACATCGCATGCGGGGATGTCAACAATGACGGATGGATGGATTTTGCGGTATGCGGCTCTACGGATTCATATAGTAATGGGAACGGGAGAGGGCTGCGAGTGTATGTGAGCAATGGAGATTTCTCGTTCACCTCAGTTCAGGATTTCTCCTGGGGCACCTGCAACGGAGAACTCGCCTTTGCAGATCTTAACAATGACGGCTGCCTTGACATTGCAATAACCGGGCACGACCTGACAAAAAGGCACTTCAGGACATATCTGAACAAGGGTGACGGAACGTTCCATCCTGAGTATATTGAACCGGAACCCGGCTGGGGCGCCGGAGGACGAAGAATGCTTGCCAGGGGTTCATCCCTCCGGTGTGCCGACTTCGATAACGACGGCGACGTTGATATTGCGGTATCTGGGGACGACACAGATACCACGAGAAAATTCAGGATATACAAATCCATGAAAAGTGCTCTGGGAAGCGCGAATACTTCCCCCTCGGCTCCGGCTGTCATCACTGCACTGTTCAGCTACGGAATTGAAAGAAGCACCATCACTCTTGAATGGACTCCTAGCCAGTACGATACAGGATACTCTTCGCATTCGCTGTATTATCAGATCGTTATCACGACAGACCCTATGACGCTTTCAGCGGATAACAAGCGTATCATTGCGCCATCGAGCTTCAAGCTGAGCTGGCAGTACGGATCTCCCCTCTTTGGAAGTTACGTGCGCCCGGCAGCGAAACAATGGAACGGTAGTGGTGATGCAACCCATCGCGCTGCCTGGTGGTCAGCGTTGTCAGGTATGCTCGTCAACACCACGTATTACCTGAGAGTGCAAACGATCGATGCGGGCCTTTTGAGAAGCACGTGGTCTGCCGAATGCATGCTCTTCGCGCCGGGGAACAATGCCCCGAACCAACCGACAGCTCTTGTGCAGCGCACCGTCGCCGGGACAGGGCTTGCCGCATTCAAATGGTCCACCTCTTCAGCAATTATATCATCATTCACGGTGACAGACCGTGATGAAGGGAATGTGCGGTATCATATACAGATCACATCCAATACGGTGAATATGCGGCCTAACTGGTCAAACGGATTATTTGCAGACCACTTGTCAGAAGAGTTCCTTCAGGGAGCAACAACTTATACCTGGCCTGAGCTTAGCGACCCCGCCATATACTGGTGGAGAGTAAGCACTGTTGATTCCGGTGGGTTGACTTCGTCAACTGCGACAGTAATGATGGACGGCGACACTGCTGCCCTGTCATATAAAACCGAGTATAATCCGTACGCGATAGTGTTCTCCAGCGGGCTGCGGGACGCTTCAATAGCCTGGGGCGATATGGATAATGACGGTTTATACGACCTTGTCGTGGCAGGAGAATACACGAATACGAGCCAGGACATGTTCGGTGTGTACAGGAACAACGGCAATGATACCGCCACCTTCTCTCCTGTGGACACTGAGGGGTGGGCAACGGAAGGCGGCTCTCTCGCACTCGGCGACTTCAATGCGGACGGATGGCTTGATATCGCGGTGTCAGGATACGTCGGAGCTCTATCGCAGAGAAGGTTCAGGGTCTACAGGAATAACGGCGGTTTGTCGTTCACCCAGGTATTCGCGCCCGAGTGGGGCATGGTCAACGGTTCACTTGCATGGGGAGACGTTGACAATGACGGAGACCTTGATATCGCGTTGGCAGGCGAGGACTCCTCGAACGTGAAGCATCTACGAATATACAAAAAC
>MGVN01000233.1:4296-5209 GCA_001800515.1 Elusimicrobia bacterium RIFOXYB2_FULL_49_7
ACAGTTTTATACCTATTGATTTCGGCACCGGCCTGTCCGAAAGCTCGCTCGCATTCGGCGATTATGACGGCAATGGAACGCTTGATCTGGCGGTTTCAGGCGATGAAAGGGACGTCGGCAGCGCCTATGTCCTCAAGCTTTACAACAATGACGGAAAAGGCAATTTTACTCACGATAACTCAATAAGCCTTTTGGGGTTGAATGACGGTTCAATGACGTGGGCTGATTTTGATAATAACGGGAAGCTCGATCTCGCAACTTCGGGACTTGTGCAGGCCGGCACTTTCAGGCTTATGATGCACCTGAACAGCGGCAGTGGGTTCGCCTCATTCACTGTTGATACAAGCAGCTGGGGAGTGCAGTGCGGCTCCATTACAGGCGGTGATCACGATAACGACGGTGACCTCGATCTTCTGGCCGCAGGGTTCAATGGCTTGCCTGGAATGAGGATCTACAGGAATAATGGCAATGGAACTTTCGATGCCAATTTTATGGAGCCAGCCCCTGGATGGGGTGTGGGCGAATTAGGGCAGGTTTCTTCCGTCGCGTTCTGTGACTATGACAATGACTACGACCTTGATTTTGCAGTAGCGGGATATGACGGATCTTCACCCAATCTACGGATAGTCAAGAATAAACTGGCCGATATGGGCAATGAGAATATCGCTCCGAATCCTCCTGATCCGTCCACCCTGCGCGCCACGTTCGACTACGGCCTTGAACGCAGTACGATCACTTTCAAGTGGGGCGCGGGAAGCGACGGCAGTTTCAGCCAGCACTCACTGTATTACCAGCTTTCGCTGGCAAGCTATACGCCTGCCAGTACCTATATAATGCCGTGGCGGCGCGGTTCCCCCTTCTTTGTGAATTATGTTCGCCAGCCCTACAAGACCTGGCCCGGAGACGCGAGCGA
>MGVN01000234.1:0-695 GCA_001800515.1 Elusimicrobia bacterium RIFOXYB2_FULL_49_7
AGGCCCAGCACGGCAGAGAGCACGAACAACCCCATCACTATCCATCCCGCGCGCTCCAGCATCCACATTCGCCGCGAAAACCCAATGTTTTCCCGGATCTGCATTGTTCCTCCTGCTAAAATGAAAAAAGCCGCGCCACATACAATGGCCGGCTCATTCAAATATGAAAAGTATTGTTCCCCCGATGCATACAGCCCCCTGTTTTGTATATTTTAGTCCTTAACAAATGTGTTGTCAAGCAAGCGGACAGGGCTGAGTTACACGAAAACCGCCCTGTTTGACAGAGGTGTTTGTTTTTGGGAAAATAAGTCCAAGGGGGGGACATGGGCTCATCATCACGGGAAGGGGAAGTCCGCGCTTCATTGCTGGAAAGAATCCATCGCCGTTTTGAAGTACCGATGATATTTCTGGGGGCAGCATGGCTTCTCCTTCTTATCATCGATTTTACCAGCGGCCTTTCCCGCCTCCTTCAGACAGCATTCCAGACGATCTGGGTACTGTTCATCATCGACTTTCTCCTTGAATTCATCATTGCACCCGGCAAGCTTTCATACCTCAAGCATAACTGGCTCACCGCGTTGTCTCTTATTGTGCCCGCACTGCGCATTTTCCGCGTCTTCAGGGCAGTTGCATTTCTCCGGGCAGTCAGTGCCGCGAGGGGGGTACGGCTTATCGGCGTCATCGGCTCCATCAAC
>MGVN01000234.1:739-1172 GCA_001800515.1 Elusimicrobia bacterium RIFOXYB2_FULL_49_7
TTGAAAAAGGGATCACCGACGACCTGTCGGATTTCGGAAGCGCTGTATGGTGGACGGCCATGATCATAACGACCATGGGCTCCGGCGACTGGCCGAAGACCACCGAAGGCCGCATCCTCTGTTTCCTGCTCGCCCTGTACTCCTTTACCATTTTTGGGTACATCGCCGCTGCGCTTGCCAGTTTCTTTGTCGGCCAGGACAAAGATGAAGCCTCCGCAGCACCGGCCGCCGCGGCCGTATCCCTCAGCGAACAAATCACGCGATTAAGTAAACAACTGGAAAGCCTGGAAAGGAAAGCAAAAAAGGATGAATGACGGACAGTTGGCAAGAGTACTAAGAGGGGATACCAGTGAACGATAGTAATAATAATCTGACGGGGGGGATCTCTTCTCGCCCGCCATGCAAGCCCTTTCGGACAAAAGAAAACGGAAGG
>MGVN01000234.1:1242-2536 GCA_001800515.1 Elusimicrobia bacterium RIFOXYB2_FULL_49_7
CCATCCTTCCGTTGATCTATTACGTAGTAAGGTACTATTTATTCTGAACGGGTTATACGTTTTCTCGTACTGGCTATTGCCTCGCAGGCGGTTTCGGCGCCCGGGGTACTCACCGACTCGCACCCGCCGCATGCTCGTGCGGCTTATTCGCCGCACTGCGGCCCATCAATCCCGCCATGGCGGGACCATCCTTCCGTCATGATATAATACGATGATTTTGCAACCTTTTTACGTCTGAGCTAATTATAGCATATTTTCTAGTGTAGTGTAACAGTAACGGCTTTACAATGTCATTGCGAGGCGTAGCCGTGACAATCTCGTCGTTAAAATGAGATTCCTTCGCTTTGCTCGGAATGACAATAACAGTAAAGGTTTTACTGTTACACTAGTTTTTTCCACTGTGTGTTGGGCAGGGTTTTTCGCAATGAAATGTACGTGGGAAGTTTTTACAAGATTTTCACATAACTTCCATTTCTTTTTCACAAGAGAGAAGCAATATTTATTATAGAGAGAAACGAACCACATTTGGGAGGCTTCTATGCTGAAAACTATCATCCACTCGCTCCTTCACAGAAAACTATCTCTGGCGCGGCAGTCTCTCTGCCTCCTCCTCTCAATTCTTCTTATCGGCAGCCAGACTGGCATTGCAGGGGCCGACGCATTCGGCGTGACCGGTTCCCAGCTTCAGACCTGGTATCTCTACGACAAAGGGATGTACAGGGCAGGTGTCAATGCGCTTGACCAGACCCTTACCCAGTCCATAGGCGATCTTGTCGATTATACCTACTACATAGGGACCGACGGGTCGCGCGTGAAACTCACTGATTACGAGTATGAGGCGTATGTCGACTCGCAGGGCAAAACACGCAACCGCATTACCAGCATCCTGGACTGCACCTCAGGAAAATATATCATCTATGGCGACATCGTCAAGGAAGTCAACGGGGTCATCAAGCCGGTCGGGTACGGTGCCCTCTTTGAATACTCCGCCACGGGGAAGCTCATCGGCGCGTACAATTACGACGACAACGGCCTCCTTGTCTCCAAGTACATCACTGCCATGACCGAAGAGCAGGAAGCGCAGTTCGCAGCGGACAAGCTGAACCTCGAAAGTGAGATTGCCACGCTTGAAGCAGAGCGCGACTCTCTGATCGCGCAGGCGAACACCGCGCAGAGCCAGATTGACCAACTCAATACCTGGATCGCGGGACTGCAGGCGCAGATCGCGACGCTCGAGCAGACAATGAGCCAGCTTGCAGGCACTCTTCTTTCTGATGAGCAGCTCCTTACGGTG
>MGVN01000234.1:2578-5106 GCA_001800515.1 Elusimicrobia bacterium RIFOXYB2_FULL_49_7
CCAGGATAACAGGACGCTCACGCAGCTGTTCGTCACGTTGCTCAGCTCCCTGCGCAATCATACTCAGTTCTTCGAACTTTGTAACCTCAACCATCAAAGCCTGTTCGCCGATCCCAGTGCATTCGACGATTTCACCACCGCGGATTACAATGCCTTTTTCAATGCATTGTTCTCAGTCAATAATAACACGGCCATCACCGGCGTGAACGCCCCTACGGAAGCACAGATAGCACGGGGTTTGTTGGGGGGCTCATGGACCACCTTCGAGCGTGTATTCACCGCGAACGGGGGAGTGGATGTGAACGCCTTGTTCAACACGCTCACCGCGCGGGTCAATGGCATGATAAGCGCCATGTTTGGCCCGCGGACCGTACTGGGCACAAGTCCCAGCGGAAGTAACATGCAGAATCCTCCCACTGAGCTGTTCCAGGTCGATCTCACGCAGTTCAGCTCCAGGGAAGCGCTGCGCGCCTATCTCATGAGCCAGAACACGCAGGGGAAATACGCGTTCCGTCTCTCGGGCGGCTCCGGCACCACCTGGGGGCTCGGCTATGCTTCGCTGGTCGATAAGCTTTGCAATGAATGGGACAAGATGCAGAGCCTCAAGAGCATTCCCGCCCGGCTCAGGGACACGTACAACAGGATCATCGCGAACAATCTCATGGGCAAGATGAGCACCCAGAACGCAGTCGCCACGCGCGTGAAAAATGCGAGGATCGCGAAGGTCAACTACCAGCGCCAGCTCAATACATTGAACTCATCCGCCTCTTACTATGGGAACAACCTGCTTGCCGCTCAGAACACACTTAACCAGGCAAATGCCGGTCTCTCACCATATGAAGGTGAGGGCGGCCTTATCGCAGGCGCAGAGAACGAGTTACAGGCGCTCGTTGATTCGCATGCGGCAGAGAGCGGGCAGACGGTCCAGACGAACACCGTTGAGCTTGAAGGAAGTGCCGTGGTGCCTTCAGCGTCGCTCAGCGGCGCCTCGCTCTCCAGGATCGCCAACTATCTGAGAGTGAGATTCCAGCAGCAGTACGGGCTCATGAGCACGCAGGTAGAGGGCATGGTAAGCGCGTTCATCGAGAAGCTCACCCAGCGGCATGAGCTCGGAGATGCGGTACAGTTCACGGATGAGGAGAGGGCGCTGATCAATGACGTTCTTGAGATGATCGCCGGGGACGTTCAGGAGATAGAGGGCGAGATCAGCGCGGTTCGCGACGAGATTGCCGCATTGCAGAGCCAGCTCAGCGATATCTACCGGCAGCTTTCTTATGTGAACTCATACCTCAACAGGCTCCGCCAGCTCAATGGCCGCGTCATCACGTCGGTAATCACCTATAAGACTGTCGTCAAGGACGGCAGAGAAACGAGGGTGACGGACCAGCAGATAAGCTTCTTCGGTTCGTACCGTACCAGCTCAGATCCCAACGCGAAGCCAGAGTGGGTGAAATTGGACGGCGAGTCGGTCAGCTACGTCGACCATAACGGGAACACGGTGAGCGCGCAGGGAAAGGTCACGAAGAAGTGGGAGTATGACGGGGATGGGAAATTGGTGAAATGCACCGAAGCGAAGAAGGAGTGGAAGACGGTTACGACCAAGGTAAAAGTGACCGTGGATGACGGCTGCGGCCAGTCACACACTGAGACGCGCAATGGCGTCAAGCAGGTGCAGGTTTCCTTTGACGAGGTGACCGCGTTCGACGGCAATGAAAGAGCGATCTCCGTATCAAGGAACGGCCAGGTGGTCGGGACGTTCAGCTATGACAAGTTCGGCAGGCTCACCGAGTCGGTCTACAACGACATAAACGGCATGAAAACTACTACGACATTCGATCCTGCGCTTGGCCGTCCCGTGCAGTCGGTGACTGAGGGCGACTATACCTATATGATGGAGGACATAAGCTACTTTGAGGATGAGTACGGCAAGAAGGTCACCGGCGACATGGCGGTCACTGTTCATGTGAGGACGGTCACCACGTACGATTACAACGATACGAGCGGGGACCTGGGCGTCAATGCGAAGGACGGCGCCAATTATACGGTACGCGGCGGAGGCCTGATCACCGCTACCTCGAAGACCCGTACGACGGGATCGTTCTCGTACAAGACTGGGGAGTGGTACTACAAGATGGACGTCACAAACAAAATCAAAACGAAAACCACTGAGATCAACTACTTCCAGAATGGCGAGGAGGTTGGGAACAAGTGGTCAAAGACGGTCAATCAATCAACCACCATTTCCGACGAAACGCTTGCCACCAAGATCTGGTGGACAGTCATTGACGCACTGATCAGCGTCGCACTGATCGTGGTGAGCGTGGTGCTCACTGCAGTCACTATGGGGGCTGGCGCATTGACCGGGGTTGCTGCTACGGCCGGGACCGTGGGGCTGGTGCTCAATATTGTGGACATGTGGAACTCGATGGCTGATGTCGACGTCTTTACCCCTGACCAGGAAACGCCTACGACGGACAGAGTCACGAACGCAGGGTATGAGGAACTTTCCCTGCGTCCGCCTGTAGAGC
>MGVN01000234.1:5186-9653 GCA_001800515.1 Elusimicrobia bacterium RIFOXYB2_FULL_49_7
TTGCAGGATTTCCGTTGGTTCTGTGCCTCTGCGAGGGCAGCGTCACGCTGCCTGTCAGGTAGAACCTCTGCCCTATGAGAGGGTAGTTCTCTGCCTGCAGCATCGGAAGGCGCTGTGTGCATCTTAGCAGACGAAATCCCCATAATTACGCAATAAACACTCCTTTGCATTGATGATTTGCATAAAATAAGATACAATGACCCAAGCACAACAAAAAAGGGGGCGCGTGGGAGTCAGTAGATGTCACGGGGTGGGTGAATACGTTTATGATCACAACCATACTGTCATAATAGGGCAGCATGGTTTTTTTATTAATATGCAGAGTTTTCAAAAATTAAACGTCTAATGGAGTAAGAAGTGAGTGATTCACCGATAAATGAAAATGAAGTTATACAAAAAGCAATAAACGGAGATAGGGAAGCATTTAATGACCTGGTGCATTTATATTCTCAACAGATCTTTTCACTGTCTTATCGGCTTACTAATAATTTTGTCGATGCCGAGGATCTTTCCCAGAATGTATTTGTCAAAGTACTAATAAAGCTTCCTGATTTTAAGTTTAAGTCTAGTTTTTCAACATGGATATATAGAATTACCGTTAATAACTGGTATGATACCCTGCGCAAAAGAAACAAATTGAAATACAGAACGCTGGATTTCACTGCAGGGAATGCGGCTGAAGAGCATACTGTGAATGAAATCATTGATTCAGCGCCTGGCATTGAAGCAAAATCTGAAAGCAAGGAAATGAATCAGATGCTGACAAAAGCTATTGATTCTTTAGTACCAGAACAGAAAATAGCCATTATCCTTAAATATATGCAGGACAAATCGCTGGAAGAAATATGCGAAATATGCGATTGTTCCATAGGGACATTGAGCTCCAGGCTAACAAGAGGGGTCAAAGAAGTTAAAAAGCATATTGAAAAATATGTTAATACAGGCAAGGCTGTAAGTGAATAAATCGGAACGAACTATGAATTGCAAAGAGATCCAGGAACTACTTCAACTGTATTTAGAGAATAGATTAGAGCTGAGGAAAACAACAGCTATTAAGAATCATCTTGCTGAGTGCCCTGAATGCATGGCGTTCCTTAATGAATTTAAAGAAACGGTGGGGTTATTCAAAAACTTGGAAAAAGTTGAACTCCCCAGAGACTACTTTCAAAAACTGAACTTAAAAATTGAAGGGGCAAGAGAAACGCTTAACGATAAAAAACCTTCGCTATTTAGAGCAATATTCGTTGTGCCTGTATTTTCTGCCGCTGCAATAATCGTAGTTGCACTATTTAGCACTCAACCTGCAAAAAGCCCAATGAACGCGGGCAATGAAATATCGAGTCAATTAGTAAGCACATCGCCATCAATAAGCATTGCCAAAGAACAAAATAAGGTAAGCAATGCTGTGGAAACAAAGGAAGTAACGAGCACAATTGAAATAGCAAAGGCGCCGCAGGATGAATTCAATAACGTTATTCTCAGGGGCTCAGGAGAAAATTCTACAACGAAAAGATTCATAAAACAATGGCAAGATGTGCATAGCGGCATAAAAACAAAAGAATCGTTGGTAATTGAAAATAATGAAGATTGGCAGAAGTTATGGAAAAGACATAATCAAACGGTTCCGGTTCCTGATATCGATTTTAAACAATGCATAGTAATAGCAGTATTTATGGGAGAGCAAAAAACAACCGGATATGGTGTTCAGGTATCCAGAATCGATGAATCAAAAGACAAAATATATATTGATACGATAGAAACAGTGCCTGCTTCTGATATGGCTGTTTCTAAACAGACATCTCAACCGCATCATATAGTAGTTGTTAACAGGTACTAGCATAGAGGTAGATGAATGAACAAACTTAGAACTGATCGCAATAATTATCATTGTGAATACTGCAATACTATTTCTCGCGTTATTGGCTTAATAGTACTTTTATGGTTGCCTTCTCAGGTGCAAGCCGGTAAAGATTTTGTTTGGAAATCTAATTCGGCACATTTTATAACTGCACGATCACGCGCATCTGCATGTGCTGTTAATAATAAACTGTATGTGATAGGCGGTTATAACGGCAGTAGTTTAGCTACCGTCCAAGAGTATACTCCTGGCAATACATATGTACAATCAAAACAAAATATGTTTAACGCAAGACATGATTTGGCTGTTGCCGTTGTTAATAACAAAATATATGCCATTGGCGGCTTGCCAACAACTAACATAGTAGAAGAGTATGATGCTTCTCAAAATACATGGGCATTGAAGGCAAATATGCCTACTGCGCGATCAGGAATGGCAGTGGGTGTCGTTAATAATAAAATATATGCTATTGGTGGCTACGAAATGAATTGTTCGACAAACGCCGTTGAAGAATATGATCCAAACACAAATACTTGGTGTATAAAACAAGGTATGCTAACAGCAAGACATAGAGTAGC
Organism: Elusimicrobia bacterium RIFOXYB2_FULL_49_7; assembly: GCA_001800515.1. The sequence continues at coordinate 7,623 of MGVN01000234.1, forward strand.
TGCCGGTGTAGTCAATGGCAAGATTTATGTCATAGGGGGAGAGAATGCCAGCGGATATCTTAAAACCGTAGAAGAATATGATCCTGTAGCTAATACATGGATAACCAAGGCAGATATGCCAACGGCAAGATCATGGCTATCTGTGGAAGTAATTAATGACAAAATATATGCTATTGGCGGTTATGCTGGCGGAACATCATGTTATTCAACGGTAGAAGAATATGATCCTGTAGCTAATACCTGGATTACTAAGAGCAGTATGCTAACACCCAGATATGCTCTTGTAACTTCAGTAATAGAAAGAAATATATATGCTATTTGTGGGTATGGAAACTCGGGATATTTGAATATTATTGAGCAAGGTTCACTAACAACACCTCCTTCAATTGCATATACGAACGGAACAAACTATGTTTCTGATGGCCTCCATCCTGAAGTAGGGATTTCTACTGGTGTGTTCTCATTTCGTATAAAATACACAGATGAAGATAATGATGCTCCAAAAACTGAATATCCAAAAGTACACATATATAATAATGGGGTTGAAATATATAATAGTCCGTACTCTATGTCCTACTTATCGGGTAGTTATAATACAGGTGCTGTTTATGAATATTTGATTTCTTTGCCCGCTGGCTTGTATTCATACTCTTTTGAAGCATATGATGTAGCAAATGCTACTGCAACTGGGTCAACCATAGGATTTGGACCGACTATAACTGCTGTTCCAGAAAATAACATAGTTTGGAAAACAAAAGCTGCTATGCCTACGGCAAGATGGGGGTTAAGTGCTGCTGTAGTTAATGGCAAGATATATGCAATTGGTGGCTATGAGACAAATAAGGTTGAAGAATATGATCCTAATACAAATAGCTGGACAACGAAAGCTAATATGCCTACTCAAAGACGCGGGATAGGCGTTGCTGTTGTTAACAATAAAATATATGCAATTGGTGGAGCCATTGGTAGTGGCATTGAGACAAACAAGGTTGAAGAATATGATCCAAGCAACAATACATGGACAACAAAAGCTGATATGCCAACACCGAGAATGATGTTTGCTGTTGGTGTTATAGATAACAAAATTTACGCAATTGGCGGCAGTTATAATATTATTGTTTCTTCGGCAGTCGAAGTTTATGACCCACAGAATAATGTATGGGAAAGGAAATCAAATATGGCCGCAGCAAGATATGATTGCAAATTTGCTGAAATTAATAACAAAATATATGTAATAGGCGGATCTTATGTTTCTGGATACATTCCCCTGTCTACAGTTATTGAAGAGTATAATCCAGTTCAAGATAGTTGGGTACATTTAAAATACGCACTAATGCCAAGATATCATTTCACCATGGAAGCAATGAATAACAAAATATACCTAATTGGTGGAATGAAAAGAGGATATAGTGTATATGATGACTATTTGAATTCAGTTGAAGAATATGATCCTAGTACAAATTGTAATGGATACAAAAATAGCATTCAGGTTAGAAGGGCTAGCTGTGCTTCTGCTGTTGTGGGGAACAAAATATATGTTATGGGTGGATATGATTACTCCCTATCAAACCCTTTTTCCAGCATGGAGGAAGGCTATTTTAACAATGCACCTTTATTAGAATTTGCAGGAGATGAAAATTATGTCAATGGTGGCGTATATCCGACATTGGGAGATACCACAACGAGTTATGCTTTTCGTATCAAGTATGCTGATATAGATAATGATGCTTCTGCCATTGGTTATCCCAAAGTTCATGTATTAAAGGGAGGAAACGATATCTCTGGAAGCCCATTTTCGATGAGTGAATATGACACTAGTGATACGGATTATTCTAATGGGAAAACATATCAATATACAACAGCTTTAGCATATGGCAATGATTACACATATTACTTTCAGGCATATGATTCTTATGGTTTTGAAGCCATAGGATTACCTCAAACAACAATACATGGACCGGATGTTTATACTGATCCGGTTGGAAAACCTTCTGTCCCAACTGTGAAAAGCATGTATTCTTCATCTGGTAC
>MGVN01000235.1:0-9839 GCA_001800515.1 Elusimicrobia bacterium RIFOXYB2_FULL_49_7
TTTCTCGCCCACGTAGAACCCGCCCCATCCGCCGATCATGGCCAGCCCCGTATAGAGCTGGGAATCGTCAGATTGGGCGATCAGGGGAAAACTGATGGCAATGGCCGCACCACCCGCAGCAGAGAGCGCGGTAAAGACGCCTTGCCCGAAGGAATACCTTTCCGAGGACTTGAAAAAAAGGCCGAATCCGGTACCCACGGCATGTCCGGCGAGTGTGGTGGTGATATACAGACGTCTGTCAAAGCCGAAGATAGGCTTCTCAAAAAGCGTGGGAAGAAAAAGACCGGTCAAACTGCCCATCACGCCGGTCGTCAGGACCATAAAGCTCCGTCCTGCCGATATTTCCCGATGTTCGGCGATTTTCATGCCAAGATAAAAACCGGCGGGCAGAAAGACCATTGTCAAACCGGAGGCAACGGCAAAGTAATCCTCCTCGTTTCCGTTGTCTCCATAAAGAGGAAGAAGATAGCCATACAAAAAGCCGAAACGGCTGAGGTCCCGAGCAAATGCCGTTTTTCCGTAAGAATCAAGACCGGCCAAATTCACCCGAGAACCGGCATAGAGGCCCAGGGGAAAACCGACCATAGAACCGATGGCCGTTATTTTGCGACTGATGTTTCCTCCGTAGTCCATTCCTATTTCCGGTTCGCCCAAGGTATTCCGTCTGATACGAGGTCGGTCGATGGATGTGCCGTTGCGAAGCAGGGCTCCGGTCAGAATGGGATAAATACAGCCCAATTCTCCTCCGTAATTCATCAGTGTGACTCGTCCGTAATCCAGAGGACGTTTCTTGGTGAAGGCATAGGCTCCGTAAAGTGAACTGCTGCCGGCTAACAACGTCAATCCGGCTGCCACTTGTCCGTCCAGATGGGGGAATATTTCCGTAATACCGGCGGGATAGACGTATAGGGACTTCAGTGTGGTATGCGTGATAAAATAAACACGCCCCTCTTGACGTAATCCCTTCTTGTTGGCAATGGGTCCCATTGCCTGGGAGACGGGCGGTTGAACGAGACGGTGGTAGCCTTCCGTTGTCAAGGGAAAAGCTCTTTGCCGGGCGTGGCCGGTAGAATCCCTGAAAAAGACATACAGACGACACGCAAGCGAATCATAGCCGATGGCAGCTACGGCCTGAAGGGGAATAGAGTCTTCCTGAGTTTCAAGAGCGCTTAAAATGGAGCCGAATTCGGACGGGAGGCGGAAATCAAAAGGTTGTCTGAGAAGGGTGTCCGGCTGTGCATGGACGCACATGATGAATAACCCTATTATGACCGGAAAAACATTTTTTTTTGTCATCAGGGGATTCTTTAGATGTCACCGATGAAAAAATAGTATATTATATTGAATAATGGGTAAAAAACTGCTGTTTTCCATCATCCTTATCATCCTTTTAGGATTGGCCATCGGATATTTTCTGTTTAATTTCCTGAAAACCGGAAATTCCGAACCCGGTCATGTGGTGGCCCGTGTCGGTAAGGCGGTATTGACCGTGGAGGATATTCATAAAAGAATTCCTCCCGAATATTCCGATTTTATTACCTATCAGCAGAATGTGGATTACGTCAAACGCTGGATTGATACCGAGATTCTCTACCAAGCCGCATTAGCCCGCAAGATCGATCGGGAGCCGGATATCCGGACCCGTATCAGCAAGATGCAGCGTGATTTGCTGGTGTCCGAGATGATTAGCCGTCTCTCTTCTCAAAACGCCGATATTGCGGACCGTGATGTGGAGAGTTATTATCAAGACCATGTCGACAAGTTCACCCGGAAGGAAACCGAGGTTCAGTATATTCATATTAATGTCCGAACTTTGGCGGAGGCTTGGAAAATTCGTTCCCAGGTGACAGCGGACAATTTTCTGGATTTGGCCAAACAATATTCCCTGGATCCGATTCCGTCCACCAGCGGTCTTCCATTTTTAACCCGGAATGAAATCATGCCGGAACTGGCGGACATCATTTTTGATATCAAGGCCGGAGGAACCACACCGCCGATCAAGACCCCTTTCGGTCATTACATCGTTAAAATCATCGATAAAAAGACACCCGGGACAATAAAGCCCTTGGAGAGTGTTCGCGAGGAAATCATCGGGCGGCTTTCTTCACAGACCCGTAAACAGCGTTTGGATGAGTTGATCGGGACCATGCGTCAGGATATGCAGGTTGAATTGCAGGAAGATTTGATCCCGGGCCGTCGGGAATCGGAATCGTCCTCCCTTGAGACCGAGGCGTCGGAGTCTTCCCCGGTGCCGGCCATGGTGCCCAATGCCGGCCAATAAACCAGAGGAGCATCTGACCACCCATGAATAAATCAGCATTTTTTTTAGCGGCACTCTTAGCCTTGCTCTATGCCGCGGAAATTCCGCTCGATCGGATTGCGGCCGTGATTGACGATGATATCATTTTGGAATCCGAACTGAATGAGCTGGCCCGTTTTTCCTTTCAAAACAACGGCAAAGCTGTGCCGACCGGGGTGGAGTTTGATGAGGTGCGCCGTCAACTTCTCGAAAGCATGATCGAAGATAAACTGCTGCTAAAACAGGCTGAAGCGGAAAGCATCAAGGTGTCGCGCGAGGAAGTGAATGCCCTGCGGGACAACAAGATTGAAAGCTTTGTATCCCAGGTCGGCTCCTTGGATAATCTTGAAAAAGTTCTAATGCAGAATTACGGGCTGACCGTGGCCAAACTTAAAAAGAATCTGGAAAAGCAGATCAATGAAGAACTCATGAAGATGCGTTTGGTGGAGAGTCTTAAGCAAAAACGATCGCCCACCCGCAAGGAGGTGGAACGCTTCTTTGCCGACTACCGGGACAGTCTGCCGAATGAGAAATCCAGCATCCGTCTTTCCCATATCATGAAACGGATAGCGGCGGCACCGGCCATTGTGGAAAAGGCCCGGAAACGGATTGAGTCGGCTGAAGCCAAGTTGCAAGCCGGTGTTTCCTTTGAAAAACTCGCTGAGGCCGAAACCGACGATGCGGCCAGCGCTAAGAATGGGGGGGACCTCGGTTTTTTTACCAAGGGCTTTCTTGACAAGAATTTTGAGAAGACCGCTTTTTCCCTCAATGTAGGGGAAATCAGTCCTGTTGTGCGCTCGCGCTACGGTTACCATCTTATCAAGTTAGAGGAACGACGCGGGGAGAAGGAAATCCGTGTCCGTCATATTCTGACGCTTATTCTTCCGGACAAGGCCGATACGCTCCGTGCCGTGGCCTTTTTGGATTCCCTGGCCGCCTTCTGCGGCAGCGACAGTGCCTTTGCCAAGCAGGCTGTGGCTTGCTCGGACGACAAGCTGACGGCTCATAAGGGCGGCGATTTGGGATGGCTGTCCGAAGAGGGGCTGGAGGCCTCTTATCAAGGAGCCATCAAAGGATTAAATGTGGGTGAAAATAGTCGCCCCGTCATCATTGATGATGCGGTCCATCTTTTCAGGGTGTGTGATCGCCGCTCTCAACGCAGTCTGGATTTGGATAACGACTTTGAGACCATTCGTGATTTTGCAAGTAACTATCTTGTTAAACAGGACATTAAAAGCCTCTGCGGCCGTATGCGCCAGAAACTCCACGTTGAAAACAGGCTTGCTCCGGCCGTTTCTCCGGAATGATAGAATTTATTCACGTCTGCAAGACGTACAAACCTGAGTGGCCCATTCTCCAAGATATCAACCTCCGAATTGATACGGGGGAATTCGTAGTCATTACCGGCAAGAGCGGTTCCGGAAAATCCACCCTACTTCATCTTGTCTATATGGAGGAATTTCCCACCTCCGGGCAGGTTGTGGTGGACGGGGTCAATTCACATACGGTCAAAAGACGACGCATTCCTCTGTTGCGGCGGAGATTGGGAATGGTTTTTCAGGAGTTTCATCTGTTATCTGATCGGACCGTGTATGAGAATGTGGAACTTCCGTTGTTATTGGCCGGTTGTCCCCGCGGAGAGATCAAGAAGCGGATTCTCAAGGTTTTATCCTACACCGGTATGGCTCATCGTATGCACGAGCGGCCACCCTCGCTTTCCAGCGGTGAGAAGCAACGTGTTTGCATCGCCCGCGCCATTGTCAATGACCCTATTGCCTTGTTGGCCGATGAACCGACGGGCAATCTTGATCCCGACCATTCCGACGAAATTCTTCAATTGCTCCGGAATATTCACCGGAGCGGAAAAGCCGTGGTTATTGCGACCCATCATCCGGAACTGCTGAAACGACTTTCCGGGCGTCGCATCTGCGTGGAACAGGGCCGAATTCTCGAAGACCGAAAAGCGGCCGAATGAAACCCAGTTTCATTTATCGCCGTCTTTTTTTATACCGTCTTGTCATGACTCTGTTGTATCGTGGGCGATACCGTTGCCGGGCACGCGAAATGTCACGGCTGTTTCGACCGGAACATCAATGTGTACTGGAACTCTGTTTCGGGGACACCTTGATCGCCGTCCATTGCCGTGATACCGGACGCCAATGGACGGGGTTGGATGTCAATCCCACCTTTGTGACCCGTGCGAAAAAAGATGGACATGATGCCCATCTTCAAGACATATTTACAATAGAAACGCTGCCGGTTGCGGATGTGTGCGTGATGATGGGGTCGTTTTACCATTTTCATGACCAAGCCGTTACTTTGCTGAAGCGTATGATGACTGCGGCACCGGAGGTTATTTTGTCTGAGCCGGTACGCAACCTTTCGAGCCGGCGAGGTCTTATCGGCTTTCTGGCAAAGCGAGCCGCCAATGCGGGAAAAGGGGCGGAAACCTTTCGATATAATGAAACGAATTTCAAGGCCATGCTGAATAATGCAGCGAACAAAGTAGGTTTCACTTGGGAGCAAGTGCAATTAAACCGGGATATGATAGTGAGGTTGGTTCGTGAAAGTGCTTAGTATTGTTATTCCTGTTTACAACAGCGAAACGTGTGTCGATGCATTGTGCGACCGGTTGGAAAAAGTACTGGCCGGGTTTGCTTATGAAATCATCCTTATCAATGACCATAGCCCTGATGGTTCCTGGCAGAAAATCTGTACTGTTGCGCAACAGAATCCTAATATTGTTGGTGTCAATCTTCGGAAAAATGTGGGCCAGGATAATGCCATTATGGCTGGACTTCGGCTTTCGCAGGGCGAATTTGTGATCATTATGGACGATGATTTGCAGCACTCTCCTGAAGACATTCCAAAACTTCTGGAAGCTTGCCGTGCCACGGGGGCGGATGTGGTCTATGCCCATTTCGGTCATCAGCAACATGCGCGTTGGAAACGGTTGGGCAGCGCATTAAATGGGTGGGTGGCTGAGAAGCTGATTTATAAACCAAAAGGGGTTTACTTATCCCCTTTCAAGATTATCCGGCGTGAGGTGGTCTTGGAAATGGTCAAATACGAAGGGCCCTGGCCGTATGTGCAGGGACTCTTATTGTCCGTCACGTCGAGTATTGCAGAAGTTGATGTGGAGCACAAGCCCCGGCATGCCGGCAGAAGCAATTTCAATTTCATTCGTTCTGCATCTGTTTTCTTGAAACTGGTGACCAGCTTTTCGGTCATTCCGTTGCGCATCGCCTCGTTCTTAGGCATGGGTGCCGCACTTACCGGATTCTTACTGGCCGGCTATTATGTATATGAATATTTTGCGCTGGACAGCACGGTGGAAGGGTGGACCTCTCTGGTTCTCCTTGTTTTAGTGCTGGGTGGGCTTATCCTCATGTCTCTGGGACTGATAGGCGAATATCTCGGACGATTGGTGCTCTCTGTCAATCGACGTCCGCAGTATGTGATTAAAGAAGTGATCGGTCGTTCGACCGTTTCATAAACAGCCATCCCAAACCGAAAAACAGCACCGTATTCATGGCCGAGATTGCAAGGCTGATACCGTGCGATTGAAAAAGCGCATTAATAGCCCAATGCGGATATTGAAGCCCCAAAGCGGCTATCAGATTCACAAAAAAACCGAGTGACCCAACCAGCCAAAGCCATTTCTCCTTCTTTTGCATCAGTGTAATGGAGATCATGGCCAGAATCAGCGCCGGATAGAGGTAACGCTCATGCATTTGGGTGGGTAGCATGAAAAAAGCCGCAGCCAATAAGGCGCATCCGAGTATTGTCTTGTCGAGATCCTCAGATGAACGGACCATTCTCCAGAAGATGATTCCATAGACAATAAAAAAGAGCAGCCATCCCACCATTCGGCTATTCAGGGAACCGAGGATAAATGGGAGGTCGCTCTGAAACCCATTGGCCCCGCTCAACAGCCACCAGAGGTTCCATGCGTTGGCAGAGAGATAGGGGTGATATCGGCTTGTGGATAGGTAGAGATGAAAGAGGCGCATCCCATCTCCGGCCAGCAAAAAGGGGAGTGCAACAACCAGGTAGGTCGATGCGCTTAGGCCGATAAATCGAACGAGAGAATGCCCTTCTTTTCGGATTATCCACACTCCAATGAAAAAAGGAAGAAAAAGGGGGGCTTGTAGTTTGGTCAGACAGGCCAAGCCAAACCACATGCCCGCCCAGGCCGCTTTCTTATCCAAGGTGGCAAAGAGCGTCAAACATAGAAAGAGGGTAAAGAGATTGTCCATCTGTCCCCAGACCACGCTTGTGGTTAAAAACGCCGGGCTGAAAAGAAAGAAGGTAGCAATAACTTTCCCAAGCTTCCTATCCCGTATCTTCAAATAAAGCAGTGCGGCCAGGATTAAATCAATCAGTAATAGAAAGAACTTGTGGAGCCAATAAAATGCGTCAAACGGGCCAAACACTTTCTTAAGACTATTTCCTATCTTGTCCATACTGAAAAAGAGCCAGGGAGAGAGGGGCGGGTATTCTACGCCCCGATAGTGAGCCACGGGTTCATAGGCATGGGATAGACCGTAGATGTTTGTCTGGACTCCCCATAGCCGGTAATAGAGATCCATGTCACTGTGCCGAACACTGGTGGTGATAAGCAGAATACGAAGCAAGGCAGCAAAGAATAACAGGATTAGTATTTGGCGCTTCTCCATTCAATCGAATATATTTATCCGAATGAAGAACTCTCAAGGGCGCTACTTTCGCTACAGCAGTTTTCTGAAATCCCGCTTCCACTCACCGGTTCGGAAGATAAGCGTTGATGCGGGTTTTTCCTGTCCTAATAGAGAAGGTTCGTTTTCTATCCAAGGTTGCATCTATTGTAATAACGATGCTTTCAGCCCGGCAAGACAGGTGAGCGGCCAGACTGTTCAGCAGCAGGTTCTGCAAGCCATCGAACACCGAAGCCGTGCTGAACGGCCGGAGAAATATATTGTCTACTTTCAGCCCTTTACGAATACCTATGCTCCGGTGAAACAACTTGAAGTTCTATATCGGGAAGCGTTCTGCCATCCTGATGTGGTAGGCATTGCCATCGGTACGCGGCCCGATTGTCTTGATTCTGAAAAGGCGGAGTTGATAGGCCGACTGGCTGAAAAGAGCTATGTTTCCCTGGAAATCGGCGTTCAATCTATTTACGATGACACGCTCCGGCGAATCAATCGAGGCCATGATTTCAAGGCGGTTGAACAGGCAATGGCTTTGTTTGTTGGAAGTCGCGTTGAGATCGGCTTTCATCTGATACTCGGTTTTCCCTGGGAAAAGAAAGAGACCGCATCAGAGAGCGGTCGTATTCTTGCCGGATTAAACTACCATTCCATCAAAATCCATCATCTCCATGTTTGCCGGAATACGCCTCTTGAAAGAGAGTATTTGCAAGCGAAGTTGTCATTACCCTCCATGGAAAGTCATGTGGTTTCAGTGGTTGATTTTCTGGAAAATACCCCTGGTTCGATAGTGGTTCAGCGGTTGATGGGCGATGTTCCAAAAGAGTATCTTGTTGCCCCGGCCTGGAGCGGGAATAAAGCGGGAGTGCTTTCGGCTATTGATGCGGAATTCGCGAAAAGAAACAGTTTTCAAGGGAAACATACCTCATGTCCGTACGGAAGATAATTATCATCCTGGTTACGCTGCTTGCGGTCATCTCAATCTATTATTATGTCAAGAATAAAGGAGAGGATAAGGTCCGGTCGATCTTGAGCGAAAAGTTGGGCAAAGCAGGCAGTTTCGACAGCCTGTCTATTCAGGGCACTGGAATTCAAGCGTCAGGTTTTCGTTATGGAACTGCGATCTCGGCCAAGAGCATCCGTTTTAAACCGGACATCTTCTCCCTTCTCTCAAAAGAGGGTGAGCGAATCATTCCGTTTACAGCAGAAGAAGTGAGTCTTAGGGGAATTCGGGTAACGCGCATTTCGGGCAAAATCACCCTCTGGAACAAGGATAGTATTAAGCTGGATATCCGAGCGGAATGGGCCCAAGACAGTACGATATATCTGATCGGAAAGGGGCGTCGTTTTGGAAACGGATTGGTGCTTAAAGAGGCGGAACTCCGAATGGCGGATCTCATGCTTCAAGCGGATTCCCTGCAAATGGATAAAACGGGTCGATATCGTCTGGCCGGTCGGTTGACGGCTGATCAGATTAAACTTGAAAAGACCGTGTTGAAAAGAGTTGCCGTCACGGTTGTTTTAGATGAAAAACAGGTCCGTTTTCAGAAATTCACGGCTTGTGTTTTTAGCGGACAAACTTCCGGAAAAGGGATCATCCTGAGGATGGGTGAAGGTTTTCAATATGATGTGAATATCCATTACAAAAATATTGATTTGAATCAATTGCCTGTTGACCGGAAAAGGGTCCGTTTTACAGGCGCCTTTTCCGGTGATATGCGCGTCAACGGTAAAGCCAAAGACTTGTCGGAATTAAGTGTCAAATTGTTTCGTCCGGAAACGCCGATGTTTTGATTGCGGGCGCTTCGACAAGCTCAGCGCCCGCAGGCGAATTCTCGAAGCATTATCTTTTTGCCGGGCGCTGAGCTTGTCGAAGCGCCCATTATTCCGAAATTGCAATACCCCACTCGGATAATTGCTTTACAGTATCCTCATAGGATCGATGAAGGATGGTGCGAATGCCGGCGTTGGCGGCCGCCATTGTATTTTTTTCCAGATCATCAATGAAAACACATTGCTCAGGAACCCAGGCAAACTCCTGTATCAGTTTTTTAAAGGCTCCTTTTTCCGCTTTCAGTCGTCCTATCCGAAAAGAGAGGATAGCGGCATTGACGATTCGTTCCAGTTCGTAACGGCTATCCAGGGAAGTCCAATGAAGAAGATCCGTGTCTGAAATAATGAAGGTCCGGTGTTGTCTTGACAAATTTCTTAACAGGCGCATCATTTGTTTGTCTTCTTTGAAAATCGAACACCAAATTTCAGTGAGCACGGGCAGTTCGAATTCTGTCCGGAGTAAGGTGTTTATTCGGACCACAAAACGGTGCGGGCTGATTTGCCCCGTACAAAACTCATTAAAAAGGTGGTGGTATTCCGGTTGGGAGAGCGTTTGACGGATCTCCTCCGGGTCGCGTTTCAGTTTTCTTGCAAAGCCTGCAATAGCAGGGTCCCATTTAAAGGGAATAAGGACATTACCCAGATCAAACAGGAAAGTCGTGAGAGGGGCGGCGTTGGTCATGGTCATTTCCCGATGCAAAAGGTGCCGAAAATATGATTCAGAATATCATCGTCCGTAACTCTGCCTAAGAGGCTTTCCAGGGCCTTGAGTACACTGCGTAATTCAATAGAGAGGAATTCTTCACCCCGCTTATCCGCAATCAAGGTCAGGAAGACGTCAAGATGAGAGAGGGCGATGATGAGATGGCCGCGTTGGCGTTCGTTGACAATCAGGTTGCTTTCCGAGTCGCTGATGGGGGTTCCGTATTGCTGAAGAATGGCTTGTTTCAATTCGCTAAGCCCTTTTCCGGTCCGGGCAGATACGGCGAGGGCCCCTTTCAGCTTCATTTTCTTTG
>MGVN01000235.1:9972-31852 GCA_001800515.1 Elusimicrobia bacterium RIFOXYB2_FULL_49_7
CTAACGCGCGGTCGCGACCGCAAAGCGCATTCAGGAGACTGGATTTGCCCACATTCGGCGGCCCTACCAGAGCAACCTTGAATCCTTCTATCGCCAGCCTGCCCTCCCGAAAGGAACTCACTAGACGTTGAATCTCTTCTTTTACCCCACGGGCAATTCGATCGGCTTCGGCCGTGTTAAAAATCGATATATCCTCTTCCGCGAAATCGATATTGGCCTCAATGAGCGAGGCAAGGGATTGCAGCGTTTGACGGAGTTGACTGAGCGTATTTGAAAGTTGCCCGGAAAGCTGTCTGTTCAGAAGATCGTAAGCTCGTTCCGAATCCGCTTTAATTAATCCGGCCACCGCCTCTGCCTGAACCAGATCCAGTTTTCGGTTCATAAAGGCGCGCCGTGTAAACTCGCCGGGTGCCGCAGGCTTGGCCCCTGCTTCCAAGGCCAGAGTGAGTGTTTTGCGTGCGGCAAAGGTGCCGCCATGACAGGAGATTTCGACGACTTCTTCCCCGGTGTAGGACGCCGGTGCTTTGAAATAGGTGCATAGAACGGTTTCGCCGGGTTCTCCTTTGTCTACAAGTCGACCGTAGGTGGCTTTGCGCGGCTCCAGCGTGGTGCGGTTTCCGGTGGATTTGAACATTTTAAGCGCCACGGTCAAGGCATGGGGACCGGACAGGCGGATAATGGCAATCGCGCCTGTCCCTGGGGGCGTGGACAGTGCGGCAATGGTGGAATTTGATGGCATGAAGATAAATATACTATTTTACCTCAAAAGCAGGAGACAGACATGACCATTCTCGAACATATGGAACTCTGGAGTTATGTGGTGACCATTGTGGGTCTTCCCATGGCTCTTTTTGTGTTCATTCATGAACAACGCAAGGAGCGGGAAAACGAAGAGGGAGAAATTTACGATCGTCTCATGGATGGTTATTCTGAATTCATTAAACTGGTCATTGAAAATGCGGATCTCCAACTCCGATCCAACCGCTCCCTGGAGCTCACGGACGAACAAAAGGAACGACGGATCAATATTTTCGATATACTGGTTTCCCTGTTTGAGCGAGCCTATATTCTCACCTATGAGAAGGACATGGATCGTAATAAGCGGCGGCGCTGGCAGTCCTGGGAAGACTATATGCGCGAATGGTGCTGCCGGAAGGATTTTCGTCATGTGCTCCCTGATTTGCTCGAAGGGGAGGATGAGGAATTTGTAGCGTATATAAAAAAAATCGCGGTTGAGTGCGAAAAAGAAAAAAAGGAGCTGAGATGAAACCGGTTCGTATCGGTCTGGTCGGCACCCGCTTTATTGCAGCGACCCATATGCGTTCCTTTCAGAAAATGAATTCTGCATCCGTTCAAGTACAGGGTGCGGTCTCTGGAAATCCGGAGAATGCCAAGGTTTTTGCCGCCCAATATGGGTTGCCTAAAAGTTATAATTCCTATGATGATATGCTGAAAGATCCGGATATTGACGTAGTGGATATTTGTACCCCCAATGATTTGCACAAGGACATGATCCTCACAGCCGCACAGGCTGGCAAACACATCATTTGCGAAAAACCGCTTTCCGGTGCATTCGGTCTGAGCTCGGGTAAGGAAAAACCGGGATTGGAGCTTCCCCGGAAGCTGCTTTTTGATGAAGCCGTGCAGAATGCCAAAGCGTGCGTGGACGCGGTCAGGAAAGCTGGCGTAGGGTTCGGCTATGCGGAAAATTATGTTTATTCTCCGCCGGTTGTTAAAATGAAACGGTTGCTGCAAAAAGCGAATGGGACCATTTTCGATATCCGGGCTGATGAAAGCCATAGCGGCTCCCATGCGGATTATACGCGCACCTGGAAGCGGTCCGGTGGCGGCTCTCTCCTGCGACTCGGTGCTCATCCGGTGGGTGTTGCTCTGCATCTGAAAGTGTGGGAAGGACGGCTGAAGCAGAAACGTCCCATTTTGCCGGTAGCGGTCATGGCTGAGATTGGTCATCATACCTGGATGGATGCTTTTAAGGCCGAGAAGGAAAAATTCATCAAGCATGCCTGGGTGGATGTGGAGGATTGGGCGTGCGCTATCATCACCTTTGAAGATAATTCCAAGGCCACGGTCTTTTCATCGGATTGCACCCTGGGTGGGGTTAGAAACAAGATAGAGGTCTATTCCTCCAACGCTGTGCTGGTGGCCAATATCAACCCCAATGATACGCTTCAGGTTTTTGCCCCTCAGGCGGGTCTGTTCAAGGATGAATATATTCAGGAAAAATTGGAGACGGATGGAGGATGGAATTTTCCGGCCCCGGATGATGAGTGGATTCGCGGTTATGATGGGGAGCTGACCGATTTTATTGAAGCGTTTCGTGAAGGCCGAGAACCGGTCAGCAATCTGGCGCTTGCAGAAGATACCTTGAAGGTCATCTATGCCGCTTATGTCAGTGCTGAAGAGGGAAGGCGTATCCGTCTGAAATAAAAAGACCGGAAGCGATGATGTCTAACGTTTCCGGTCTGTCGTCTGTGATGCAACAGCTGATTATGCGCCGCGGGCAGCCTGTTTTGCCTTTTTCTCGGCGCGCTTTTCCTTCAGGGTCTTCTGAGGTTTTTTCTTATCCTCTTTCTTGACATCGCGTTCCTTACCCATAATGACACTCCTTTAAATTAGATGGTTTAGCGGCCCATCATGATGGGCCATCCACTGCTTTTTGATATTTAATAAGAAAATTATAATAATTCAAGTGCCATTGCAAGAGACAGCCGCGGCCGTACAGAAGTGTACGCTTTCGTACGCGTCAGGGGAGGGGAATGGCAAAATTTGACCGAAAACGATGTTGGCACATTCCTTGCAGTATGGGGAATGAAAGTGGCCCCCTCTAACCTAAAAGGAGCTTTTTATGAAAAAATACGCGATGCTTTCCTCTCTTTTGCTTGTCGGACTTTTTGTTTTTTCCGGATGCAATAAAAACGCGACAAAAGTTGAGGATGACCCCGATGCCCTGGATGGCACTGCAGCACTCATGGCATCCGAAGTGAGCGCCATGGATGCCGCAGCATTTGATTTTAGCAATATCGGCGCTTCAACAGCCAAAGCCTATTCCGGTCAATCTATCCCGGATACGGTCAATATGGATGTAATTATTTTACCCTGGCAGCAGCAAAATACCTATTGCTGGGTTCGACGGGCGCAGGTAACTTATGCCAGCGGGGCGCGTGAACGAATCGATTCGGTTTGGTTTTTTGATGCCAATGGACAGCTGATTGAAGGACGGCCCTCTTTGGCCGAGGTCGATAGTATTGTACATCATCGGAACATGATTCGTATCCGCCAGGGCCATGAAGCCAATATCCGCTTGGCCATGACTCTTAAATTGCATAAGACCGAGCTTGACACTTATTGTATTAAGAATGGTACCATTGTTGGAACCTGTGCGGGTGTTGAATTCAAGAATGCCGCGGTGACGAATGTTATTCGTTATCGTGAGGAGGGTTTCTGGCTTTTTCCGGAAGCAGGGAAAATCTATATTGATAAGATTTTAAGAACCATTAGCATTCAATTTCAACCGAATGGTC
The DNA here is from genome assembly GCA_001800515.1 of Elusimicrobia bacterium RIFOXYB2_FULL_49_7. Next base: position 13,515 of record MGVN01000235.1, read on the forward strand.
AGGCAATTGCAACGGTAACCCGAAAACGCGATGGCAAGACCACTCACATTCAGATTAATATTTCCACGGGGGCTGAAGTACAACAGTAAGCTGCCGTTCAAATCGATCGAACCGTTAAAACCCCGTATTTTGCGGGGTTTTGTTTTTATTCTTAACACCCCCTGTTTCAAAATAAAAAGAGCGTATTCTAAGTATCGCCGGGATGAAGCTGTAATCCATTATCAAATCAATAGGAAGGAATTGGGCATTGTCTTTGTTATCATTTTTACGAAATGCAAACAAACCCTAAACCTAAAAGGAGGTTTTTATGTCACTCTTAACACGTTATGAGCCCCAAGTGCTCTCCGGCTGGCTTGATGATTTTCTTGCCAAAGAAGGTTGGATTGAGCCGCGTACTCTGGCTGGGACTTATCCGGTAGTTGAAGTCCATGAGGAAAAGGATCATTTCAAACTGATTGCCGAAGTACCGGGTGTGGCCAAGGAGGATCTTAAGGTCAGTGTAAAAAACGGTGTCCTAACCCTCTCCGGTGAAAAGAAGCTTGAGAAGAAGGAAGAACGAAAAGGCTACTTTTATAGCGAAAGAAGCTATGGCCGGTTCGAACGTACCTTTAATCTCGGTGAAAACATCAGTGAGGAAAATGTGGAAGCCTCGTTCAAAAATGGGCTGCTTGAAGTACAGCTCCGCAAGAATGAGGAAAAACAATCCAGAGAAGTGGTTATTCAATAACGGATCTTGGTTGGGGCGGGCTAATCCCGCCCCAACGACAATGACCGGCTTATTTTTTCGTATGGATTTCTTGTATTAACCTTGACATTCCCGGATGAGTATACAATATTCTTGAATAGAAAGGAGTGCATTATGGCTATTAAAAAAGAGTACCAAAAGAACAAGAAGTTCTCAAAAGTAACGTTTACCCTTCCCAAGGAAGCGGCCAAAGGAGGAAGAACCGTTTACGTTGTAGGGGAATTCAATAATTGGGAAACCTACGCAACCCCCCTGAAAAAGCAGAAGAACGGTTCCTTTACTACCACGCTGAACCTGGAAGCAGGGCGTGAATACCAGTTTCGTTACCTGATTGACGAGAATATCTGGGAAAACGATGCTGAAGCGGATCGTTACGTTCCGACCCCGTTCGGCAACAGCGAAAATTCCGTTATCAGTCTGTAATCTCCTTACTGCCAAGCAAAACGGGTGCGAGCGATTCGTACCCGTTCAGGAGGCCTTGCCCAAATAGGTACAGGCCTTCGTAACCTTTTTTATCCTGATTTGACCCTGGGTTTGTGCATCGAATAAGCCTGTCTTTTCAAGTGCCTGCGCAATACCGTCAACCTGTTGTTCCCCGATAATCATACTGCCCATTTCCCGGGCAGGAGACGCTTTACCCGCTTTCAAACTGCCTTCTCCGACATATTTCAGTCTTGACAGCGTCGCGCCGGCTGCGCCTGCGGCCATGGCTGCTGCGACCAAATCATCGGCACGGCCTTCATTACATTGAAAGGTCAGATCGAGCAGGTTGAGCAGACACTTCCGTTCATCCCTGCCGGCACCCTGAGCGTGAATGTCTTTTCGCCGCCATTGCGTTCCCCCCTTCACTTCGTCCAAGGCGAAAATAATCTGATCAATGCTGGCGGCATGGAGAGAAACGCCTTCGCTCACTTTGGGGTCAATGAGCCCCTGGCCGATGGGGTAAAGATAAATGAATCCCTTTCCCGGTTGATCCAGTTTTCCCGCGTCAATCAGTACATTAAAGGCCTGTTCTGCTTCGTAATTATCCGTCAGCAGAAGCAGGATTTCTTTTTCCGCCGGGATGGTGATGCGCAGTAGCCCTACTTTATCGCGAAGTCCGGTACCGGCACCGAAGGCAGTGATAGGAGAACCGATGCCGGATTGCAGGACCGTTCGGGCAATAGGCTCTCCTTCTCCACGCTGAACAATACAACAGATGGCGGTAAGTTCGTTCTGGAAAGCGGGGAGTGTTGTGCCATTTGGAATGGGGATCGGATGGTTATGCGTAAAGAGGTCGTTGTTCCCGATAATGGAAATAGTTTCACTGAATACGGAGCCATTACCGGGCAATGTCAGGTTGAACTCTCTTGCCAAGACCGCCATGGCGGCGAGGGTTTCGGCCGGATCCACCAGGAAACTGATGACATCCGAAAGATGACTTACCATGGCCCGTCCGGGCAAGAGATGGCCCAGGAAGCCGCTTCGTTCCTGTAGAAAGGCGTTGCGACTGCTGACCAGATTGAATTCATGAATACCGCATTCTTTCAGAAGAAGCGTGATATCCTTGCCGGCAACCAGATTTCGATTGATGCAGGCGGTGATGAGGCAGGATTGTATCTTTTCCATAATTATGCCCCTTCCAATGCCGTTTGTTGTTCGGCAGCGGCTTTTTGTCTGTGGGAAACGATTTGACCTACCAATAGAACCGATAAGATAGGCCAGATGGAGGCCATGGCCAGAATGCCGAACCCTTCTACCACACCCAATTGGCCGCCTACACCCAGTCCCATGGCCAAGACCAAGGGGACTGTGATGGGACCGGTCGTGACCCCGCCGGAGTCCCAACCGATATTGACATATTCCTCACCGGAACGGATGGTGAGGAAAAGGGTGACCGCATAGGATGGGAGCAAGAGCCAGATCAGCGGAATGTTCCACATAATTTTGCACATGCCGAGTACCAAACCGATTCCCACGCCCACGGCAACCGATTGAATCAGAAATGCTTTTTTAAAGGTGCCGACAGTCAATTCCTCCACGGTTGATCCTAAGGCATTCAGTGCGGGTTCCGCAATTGTTGCGCCATAACCGATGGCAAAAGTAAAGAGCAGGACGACCAGAATACCCAACATACTGTATTCCTTACCGCCGAACAGCGGGCCCTTGGTGGGGATATAGGTGTATTGTTGCATGAGAGAATCATAGCCCGCTGCCATGAAGGGAAGGGATTGGTATTCATTGTCGATTTTTGTAAAGAAAAAGGTCTCTTTTTCTCCGGAAGGCGAAATGGCGGTTTGGACAATGCTGCGATCAAATCCCTGGATCGTATGCTGGTTTTCCGGAAGCGGGATGGCTTTGAAGGAAGAGGGTACTTTAGAGCCCACTTGGTTACCGATATTGGTGAGGCCGAGTTCGATACCGCAATTGAACAGCGACATGCCGATACAGGCAAAAAGGATGCCGATGAACGTTTCATCCGCACGCGGAATCCGCTCACGAAGAATAACGAGCAGAACAAGCATGAGAAAGAGACAGAGCGGGATAACGGCCCGGAGCGATGCCAGGGTATTGCGCTTGCTTAGGTCTTTTATGTCAAGTGAAAACTTGCCCCGGTTGACCGTATAATCGGACATTGCTTGTTTCAAGACGGTCTGATCGCCGAAGACGGCCAAGCGCTGTTCTGCGGTACCCAACTCCAGTGCCCATGTCTGTAAGGCGCCGGAGGTCGCGCCAAATGTTTTCTTTGCCAGCGAGTCGCTCTTGGCGCAGGCGGTTAGGAAGGCGATCATTTTCGATGTGTCATTGTCGAACAGCGCGAGTTGTCCTTCATAAGAGGCGTTTTTAAAGGCGTAACCGCGTATTCCTTCTTCGCCGCCGAAGAGATAGGTCGCTTTTTCCCGATTTTCCACGGCAAAAAAGCTTTTTTCCGGCATCGGATCCGGTACTTTATCAAGATACAAGATACCCGAAAAAAGAACCGTCACAATGGGAAAGAGGGAGGCCAGTGATACCACCCCGAATCCGGCAATGGAGGAGCCGGCGGAACCCACCACGCGGCAGATACCGATGCCCAAAGCCAATACAAGGGGGACGGTCACGGGTCCGGTCGTGACCCCGCCGCAGTCCCAGGCAACGCCGGTAAGATAAATGAGATTGGGGTTAAAGGCGGCCCACGTCGATACCAGAAGGAGCAAAGGGCAAAGAACAAAAAGAAAGGGTTTCAGGGAAAGGTTATACATGAACCGTATCATGCCGGTAATGACCGCCAGACCCACGCCGATGGCTACGGCAATGACCAGCACGGACGAGAGGCGGTTGAGAAAAAGGAAAAGCAGGGGTGCGTTCCAAGCTTTGACGGAGAAACCGGCTGCCTGCAACACGCCGATGGCCGGTTCGGCCAGGGTGACACCGATACCCAAGATGAAGGAAAAAATCAGGATAGTGGGCAGTTTTGTTTTTTGAGGCAGCTTGATGCCGTTTGCCTCGCCCAAGGGCATGATACCCAGGAAGAGGCCTTCCATGTAAAAGGCAAGACCACTGATGACCAAGCCGATGCCCAGGGCAATGACCCCTGCCTGGGCAATGGGGATGCGGAGTACCAGGAGCTGAAAACCCAGCAAACTGAGGACAATGACCGTGACAGCACGTACCTGTTCCAGTATCCGTTTTTTTGTGTAGGGGATGAGGAGCCGGACCGCCTGTTTAAAGGAGATTTTGACTTTTCCGGTACTTTGCTGTGCGGAACCCATTTGACCTCCAATGAATACGATAAAAACCGATATCTTTGGACAACGGTTTAAAAATTATTATAGAATTTATATCAGAAGCGTGTCAATATTCTTTCGTTTCTTAAAATGGTATTTTAATGAAAAACGGCTGCCTTTCCGTTTAGGCGAGGCAGCCGTTTATGTATTTTGCGTCAGGGTTGATTTATGCAAAGCGCGATTTACGCGGACGGACCTTGATGATGCCGGCTTCGATCAGCCGTTCCTTTTCCGCCTTGCGGCGAGCCTGGTTAAGCTCGCGCTTGCGTTTTTCACTCGGTTTTTCAAAATACTGATTTTTACGCACATCCGCAAGAATACCCGATTTTTCGCACGCTTTGGTGAAACGGCGGAGGGCTTTCTCAAACGGTTCGGTGGATTTAACGTTAACGCCTATCATTCTGAAACAATCACCTCCTTAAATTTTCAGAGCAAATAAGATAGTTAATGGCAGGTAACGGGTACAATAATCAAAGATTGTTCTACCAGGGAAGTTGTCGTTTCCGTACTCGGCGGTGAAGGGAAGTGAGAAGTCGGGGGAAAGGAAGCAAGGAAAGTACCAAGCCCAACAGATTTTGCAGGGAAAAGGGATGTGTCCGAAACGCTTTCCAATAGAAACCTCGTGCCTTATCCATGTTTCCCTCTGATCCCAGAAAAAAAGCGGTCAGAAAATAGAGTCGGCTGAACCGGGCTTTCAAATGAGGCCGCAAGGTCTCATGCCATGCCGGATATTTTTGGAACAATGCGTCCAGGCCCGTTCTGATGTCTCCGTATTTTTTTTCCGGGTCAAGCTGACGCGAGAGATTCTGTTTGTGACGCCTCCAATTGGCCAGTGGCTCTGAAAAAGCGCAGGCCGGACCTTGAAGGGCAAATTCAATCAGCTTAAGATAATCGCAATTGACATCCGGTGGCGTAAAAGGACCGCAATCTTCAAAGCATGCTTTCCGCCACATCACTGTACAGGATGGGATGAAACAGTAATGAAGGGCAAGCGCATCCGCAAGAGAGCCGTTCTTGACAGGATAGCGATTCTGAAAACGCCCTAATACCCGATCTGTTTCGTCAATAATCTGTGCATCCGCGTAAGATAAAACCGCATTTGGATGGTTTTCAAGCGCTTGGGTCTGTTTGGCGAAACGGTCGGGTAGCAAGGTGTCATCACTGTCTACAAAACAGATATACCGCCCTTTGGACAGTGATAAGCCGAGATTGCGGGCGGTTGCAATGCCTTGCCCCTGACCGTGATGAAGAACGCCTCGGTGGGGAATGGAACGGAGAAGCGCAAGGCTGTTATCCGTGCTGCCATCCTCTACAATGATGAGTTCGAAATCCTGAAAAGTCTGGTCTTCAATGCTGCGCAGCGTTCGCTTAATAAAGCGACCATGGTTGTAGGAGAGGAGTACGACCGAGAGAAGTGGGGAAGAGAGCGTATCGTGATTGCCCATTATCGCACCCCCTGAAAATATCGCAACCACCAAATCTCCAGCGCCAGCAAGGCATAAAGCTTTTTGCCATGATCTCTATGCTGCGACTGATGTTCCTGGATAAGCTTGTCAATAACGGCGGTGTTGAAACAGGTGCGGCTCATGGAGTCGGCTCCGGCGGCAAGATCACGGTAATTCGAAAGCCATCCTTCCCGCATCCATTTTCCAACAGGAACGGAAAAACCTTGTTTCGGCAGGTGTTTCACGGAAACGGGAATCTCCGACTGGAAGGCGAGTTTCAACAAACCTTTGAGTCCTCGCTCGATCTTAAGTGAACCGGAAAGAGAAAAGAGATATTCTGTCAATGCAATGTCTAAAAAAGGGGCCCGTACTTCCATCGCGGTGCCCATGCCCATCCGGTCGCTTTTTACCAGATAATCGCCCGGCGCATAGGTGCAAAGGTCTGAATAAAGAGAACGGTTAAGTGCCGTGGTTCCGGGTAAGGGTTGATAATAATATCGGTTTAAATAGCTTACAGAATCATTAATGGTTGAAAGCGTTGAACGAATGTCCTGATTCAATAACAGAAGCGCATCGGTTGGCGAGAAATAAGAGCTCCATCGCGCCAGACTTCCTGATTCGGGCAGGGAGAGCACCTGCGGGAGACGGTGAAGACCGCTTAGATAATCACGGTTCACCGGACGATCCATTTTGGAACGTAAGGGTGAAACCAGCGCTGAAATGGCTTTTGCCAGAGCAGGGGTCAGGAATGGAAGCTGTCTTAACCAAGCGTCATATCGATAGCGATCGTATCCGGCAAAGAGCTCATCTCCGCCATCCCCGCTTAAGACCACCTTGATAGTCTCATGCGCGTGTCGACACAGGAGATGAAAGGGGAGCGCAGAGGGATCCGCAAAAGGTTCATCGAATTGAGAAAGGATGCGGCTGCTTTCGGTTTGCAAGGTTTGTAGGGTGAGCGTGAATTCATGATGCTGAGTGTTAAAATGATTTGCAACCATTCTTGCCTTGTTCAGTTCCGAAAAGCCCTTTTCCTCAAACCCAATTGAATAGGTGTGCAAGGGCCCGGTGGACGCTTGAGCCGCGAATGCGGTGATGAGGGTGGAATCCAGCCCGCCGCTTAAAAAGATGCCGACCGGCACATCCGCTACCAACCGTTTGCGTACACCGTCAGAAAAACGGGAACGAATCTGCCGGATGATTTCCGGCAGGGGAGGGTTTTTTTCTTGAACGGATAGTTGCCAGTAACGGGCTTGTTCGGAAATGTGACCTTCCCGGATGACCAGAAATTCTGCGGGCTGAACCTTGTGAATCCCATTGAAAATGGACATGGAATCCGGTACGAACTGAAGAGTGAGAAAATGGCGAAGGGCTTGTGGGTTCAATATCCGCTCAAATTCAGGAATACTTAACAAGGCTTTAATTTCAGATGCAAAGTAGAACACGTTGCCAATCTGGCAATAATGGAGAGGCTTTTTACCCAGTCTGTCGCGGGCCAGAATCAATTCATTCTTATTAAAATCAATCAAGGCCAGGGCAAACATGCCATCCAGATCCGCAAAGAGTGCGGTCCCCTTTTCTTCATACAGATGCAAAATAACTTCCGAATCGGATGTGGTACGGAAAATGTGGCCGCGACCGAGTAATGTCCGTCGGAGCTCCCGGTAATTGTAGATTTCCCCATTCACCGCCAGCGCGATATTGTTTTGTTCGTTCCAAAGGGGTTGTTGTCCGGTGTTCAGATCAATGATGGAAAGGCGGGTATGGCCCAGACCGACGTGATCTTGCTGAAGGATGCCTTGACTATCCGGGCCGCGCGGACGAAGGCATTGCACCATCCTGTCCAGACAATGGCGTCCTGATTCGGTTGATAATCCGACATAGCCTGCAATGCCGCACATCAGCTGTTGCCTTTCCGAGAGGAGAGTACGGTTTTCTGATATAGCTGATAATATCCTTTGGCCGTATTTTTCCAGGAGAAAAGAGAGGCGATTCGGCGGCTCTCTTTACCAAGGTCCGCTAACCGTTCCGGGTGCGTTCCAAAATCATTGAGTACCTGCTGAATGGCTTGTGGCGAATCCTTTTCAATGAGCCGACCGTTTCCATTAACCAGTTCCGCACTGCCGCCGGTATCGGTTGCGGCCACCGGCAGCCCAAAAGAGAGCGCTTCCAGCAGCGCATTGCTCATTCCTTCGTTTAGCGAAGGCAGTATAAATAGGTCGGCATCAGCATAGAGAGCGTCCAGCGGCGCTTTGTCTAATTGATCATGAAAGGCGACGGACCCGTTGATGCCAAGGGAGTGGGTCAATGTCTGTAGTGCGGATTGATCGGGTCCGCTTCCCGCAATATCAAGGTGCCAGAGGGGTTGATTTTGGTTGGCCAGGGCCAGTCCTTTCAGCAAGGCAGGAATTCCTTTTCGCGGGATGAGTCTGCCGACAAACAGGAGCCGTAGCGGTTTTCTTCTCGTTCCCGGTTGTGCGATAATCGTCGGAAGGGAAACGCCGTTGGGAATAACTGAGATGTCAATATTTGGCGCGCTTTTTAACGCCAAATTCTTTAAGCCTTTACTATTTGCGGTGACCGCGGCGGCTTGGCTGCAAACGGTCTGAAAAAGCGGTCGCAGAAACGGATTCAGGGAGCGGAATCGGTCGCTGTATCCCGGCACATCCGATCCCCGGAGAGAGATGATGTAGGGAAGTTGAGGCAGAAAGAAGCGAGGGAGAAGGCCGGTGGGCAATGCGAAAAAGGCGTGAACCAGATCGTAAGATCTGATTTTCATCAATTCAAGGGCTTTTTTTCGAGCTTCTCGGAGATAGAGCACAAGATTCCGCATGCTTTGATAGGAAAGAAGGCCTCTTTTTTGAATATCCAAACGATATAAAGTGATTCGTTTGCTTAAAGATTCGACGGCATCGTGAGAGGCGGAGGACGCCAGGATATCAATCATCGTATCCGGGAAGGCGGTCTCGAATTCGGCCATCAATGCGGCTGTGGCTTTGCCTGCTCCGCCGCCCAAGGGCGGATATTCATAATTCAGCAGGAGAATGTTCATGTCGGGAAAGGCGGCCATTATTTGACAAGATAGAATATTCCCTTTTCTTGCGTCAAACGGTGAAAATAGCTATTTCTAATCCATGATCATTCGTCTTGTGGTGACGATCCTGCTTCTGGCGGCCGCGGCCCTTATCTTGCGGAAACGGACATTTCCGGATATTCTTTGGCCCAAGGCGGAAACCTGGTTCGGTGGGTTCTTGTTTTTTCTCTTTTCCGGTCTTTTCATTGCACTGAAATTCAACCGCCATGCCGCTTTATTGACGACCGGATACGATCTCTCCGCTTTTGACTACGCTTTTTATAATACGTTGCACGGTTCTTTTATGTATACCCCTTTTTTCGGGGTCAATTATCTGAAAGAACATTTCTTTCCCTTGGTTTTAGCAGTCATTCCTGTTTATGCTTTGCATCCGGGGCCTGAAATATTGCTTGTTCTTCAGGCTGTGATGGTGGCGGCTTGTGCCATTCCGCTTTATGCGCTGTCGCGTCGATTGACCGCTTCTCCGTTTTTCTCGATACTGTTTGTCGCCGCTTTTTTAATGAACCCTTTCCTGCTGCGCGGATTGGAATTTGATTTTCATATTGAGATGGCCGCCCCTTTTCTGTTGTGTCTGCTTTTTCTAACCTATGTCCGGGAGCAACGAGCCGCTTTTTTTGCGGTTCTCCTGCTTTTCTTTTTTACCAAAGAAAATGAATGGATCACCGGACTTTTTCTTTGTATTGCCTTTTGGTTCGATAAGGATCGCAAAGGCTTTACCTTGCCGCTCTTTCTTTTTTCCCTGGGTTATGGGTTGTGTATCCTGTTTGTGATCAATCCCCATTTCTCGGCAGGCTTTGGAAAATATATGGGCCGCTATCTGACCTTTGGGGAGACGCCGTTTCAAGCCGGGTTTTATCTGCTCACTCATCCGGCGGTTCTGCTGAATGGAAATACCCTGCAACAGGCCTTCAAGCTGCTGATGCCTATCGGAGGGTTGCCGTTGTTGTCGCCCCTGGCGATGGGGGCGCTTCCCGATTTCATCATGCACATGGTGAGTTGCGGCACTCAGCAGAAGGCGCTCCTGTTATATTATCCTGCGGCACTCTTAACGCTTCTTTTTATTGCCGGCCTGTTTGCGGTGGCCGGCCTGAAAAAGCGTTTTGCGGCTTTTCCGTTATGGCTTGCACTGATCCCGATAGTGGTGATGAACAGCGGTTATCTCCGGTTTATGCCGGTCACCGAAAATGATCGCGCTATTGTTACCTTGTGCCGAAGCATTCCGGACGGACACCGTACTGCGGCGGATAATGTGCTGATACCGCACATCAAGCATCAGAAAGAAATCGTATGCGCCTATTATGTATCGGATGAGGTGGAACGGTTCAATTACCTCATTTTTCGAGAAAAGGATTTTCCCGATCTGGCGGCACAATTGGCCGCCGGGAACAGCCATGTTAAGGCGGGTGAGGCGGGCGGCGTGATTTTATACCGTAAAGAATAAACGATCTTGAATGAAGACGTTCTACGTTGGCGAAGAGACCGAGATCCGCCAAGAAACGGTTGAAATGTTCCGCCGGCGCCGGAAGCTCGGAATAAAGAAATTCCTTTCCAGTCACGTCAAATCCTGCTTTATTTAATCCGGTCTCCAGTCTGTTGCTGTGATAAAGCACAAAATCATTATAGACGAAATAGGCGGGTGCGCTGCTTTTAGCGTTTCGGAAGGTTGATAGCATAGTTTTTTGAAAAGGGGCCATCTCTTCATCCAAATCGCGGCAGTCGCAGTTTAAAGTTTCGAACAGAAACCAGCCACCCGGTTTCAGAAGTGCGGCGAGGGCGGCCAAATCGTCCGGCTTCATGCGGCGACACTGGAGCAGTCCGACGCAGAGCAATCCGTCAAAGGTCTCAGGTCGAAAAGGCAGGTGATCCAGGTCAGCGCAAACCCGGAGCGTAGGCGGGTCCGGCGGGACCTTTTGCAGGACATTAAAGGAATAATCGGCCAGAACCGGAGAATCGAAGAAACGGGCATAGGGGCCCGGTCCGGCACCCAAGTCCAGTACACGTTGCCCTTTTTGATGCAGCTTTTTCAGCCGTTTGCCGATGGCATTAAACCGACGATGAAAACCCTGTTCCGTCCAATGGGAGATTTCATGCGGTGTATTGAAGGCAAGGGCCCGCTGCGAAAAGATGGCTTGCCATTTTTTTTCGAGATCCACAGCGGAAAGAGGTTATTTAAGATCAGTCAGGCTGAATTTTTCCTGGAACTTGGAGCTTTCTTCCTCTGTGGCGATCTTGCCTTCGTACATCAGCTTGCGTTGGCCGCGGATGAATTGTTGTACGCGCGGATCCCGGCTCGCCTTAAGCTCATTGCTGGAGCCTGTGAAGATGACCGACCCTTCATGCAGCATGGCGATACGGTTGGCGACTTTATAAGCGCTGACCATATCGTGGGTCACGACGATGGAGGTCACCTTGAGGTGCGATTGCATTTCAAGAATAAGATCATTAATGGTATCTGAAGTGATGGGATCCAATCCGGTGGTGGGTTCATCATAAAGGATATAAGCCGGATCCATGGCAATGACGCGCGCCAACCCGACCCGTTTCTTCATGCCGCCCGAGAGTTCTGCGGGCATTTTATTTTCAATACCGCGCAATCCCACCATTTCAAGCCGTTCGGCCACAATTCGAGCGATTTCTCCTTCGGTTTTGGTGGTGTGTTCGCGCAGTGCGAAAGCGATGTTTTCGCCCACGGTCATGGAATCGAACAAGGCCGCACCCTGGAAGAGCATGCCTAATTTTTTGCGGATACGGTAGAGATGGACCTGGTTCGGGGTACTAATCTCTTCGCCGTCTACCAGAACGCGTCCACCGTCGGGCTGGAGCAGTCCCATGATGTGCTTTAGAATGACGCTTTTCCCCTGACCCGAGCGCCCGATCACCACCATGGTTTCGCCCTTTTCGACCATGAGGTTCACGTCACGAAGGACTTCCATCTTCTTGAAGTGTTTTTTTAAGTGTTCGAGCTGAATCATGCGTATCCTTCAAAGGTTAAAATATTACAGCAGCCACGATAAAGTCAAATATGAGAACCAGGACGCAGGAACTGACCACGGCTTTCATGGTGGCTTTGCCCACACCCTCGGCACCTCCTTCGGCCTCCATGCCTTGGTAACAGCCCATCAGCGTAATGACCCCGCCGAAGACCGCTGCCTTAATGAGTCCGGCGAAAACGTCCCGTGGGTCGAAAAAAAGTTTCAGCCCGCTGAGAAAGAGGTTGCTTGAGACGTCCAAAAAGAAGATGGAGACCACCCATGCACCGAGAATGGCGATCAGATCCGCAAAGACCGTGAGACAGACCATCATGGCCATACCGGCCACAAAGCGTGGGAGAACCAGGTAGCGGAGCGGATCCAGGGCAAGACATTCCAGGGCGTCTATCTGTTCATTGGTCTTCATGGTGCCCAGTTCCGCGGCAATGGAAGCGCCGATTCGGCCGGCCATGACCAGGGCGGTCAGCACCGGTGCCAACTCGATGACCACGGCTTTACAGACGGCGGTGCCGAGGTAGGTCATCGGTATGAGATTTGAAAACTGGTAGGCGGCCTGTGAGGCGGCTACACCTCCCGTAAAGCAAGAGGTGATGATGACCAGCGGCAGGGAGGCGATACCGAGCGACATCATTTGTTCCAGAATAAAGCGGGACTGCTGAAAGGAGCGGGGTAAACGGCGGAGGATATTGCCGGCCAGGTAATAAATCCGGCTGATATCGACGAAGGTGGAGACGAAACGATCCAGCGCCGAATAAAGGGCGAGTGCGATCCGGATGAAAGGGTACATCAGTTTATCTAACATGGCTTATAGGATGCTCTCTTCCGCACGCGGCGAATAGTTTTCAAAGGCAGCGTAATCCTTGACAAAAGTGGCGTTGACCGTGTCGATAGGGCCGTTGCGCTGCTTGCCGATGATGATCTCCGCCTTGCCGGGTTCGCCCTGTTCTTTGTCGTACACTTCTTCACGGTAAACGAACAGGACCACATCCGCATCCTGCTCGATGGCACCCGATTCACGCAGATCCGAGAGTTGCGGCCGTTTGTCTTCGCGACCTTCCGTGCGGCGCGCCAGCTGCGACAGAGCCATCACCGGAATATTCAGGTCTTTGGCCAAGGCTTTTAAGCTGCGACTGATATAGGCGATTTCCTGTTCGCGGGAATCGTGTCGTCGGCTGGGATGGATGAGCTGGAGATAATCGACGATGACGAAATCGAGGGTGCCCTGTGATTTGAGACGACGCGCTTTGGAACGGATTTCCAGGATGTTCAGGTCCGAAGAGTCATCAATGAAGATTTTCGCCTCATTGAGCGGGCCTGCGGCCAGGGCCAGCTTGGGGATATCCTTGTGAGGCAGTCTGCCCAAGCGGAGTTGATGCATGTTCACCCGGGCTTGGGCGCAGAGCAGTCGTTGGACCAGCTGACTCTTAGACATTTCCAAGCTGAAAATGGCGACCGCTTTTGCCCCATGAATGCCCGCATAGGACGCCATGGAGAGGGCCAGTGCCGTTTTGCCCATGGAAGGGCGCCCGGCCAAAATGATGAGGTCGCTGTTCTGAAAGCCGCCGGTTTTTTCATCCAGGTCTTTAAAGCCGGAGGGAATACCCTGGAGCGTGCCCTTGGCATACCTTTCAATATCTTCAAAGGTGGTTGACAGAAGGGCGCTGATGGGCACAAGCCCGCTTCGAACGTGGCCTTGGGAAAGGCTGAAGATTTTGGCTTCGCTCTCATCGAGCAGCCCGTCTACATCATCCACTTCTTCGTAGCAGCGGTTGATGATGCTGGTGCTTGTATTGATGAGGTCGCGAAGCGACGCCTTCTCCTTGACTATATGGGCATGGTGCTCCACATTGGCGGGGGTCATCGCCTTTTCGACCAGCTCCATCAGATAAACCTCGCCGCCCACGGCTTCGAGCTTCTTGTTTTTGCGTAATTCGTTGGCGGTTAACGTCAGGTCGATAGGTTCGTTCCGCTCGAAAAGGGTCTGGAGTGCGTCGAAGATTTCATTATGCGCCTGGCGATAGAAGTCGCCCATCTTCAAGAGTTCAAAAACCGCAGGGGCGGCCGTGGGGTACTGAAGCATGGCGCCCAGTACCTTTTGTTCGACCTCCACGGCTTGGGGAGGGAGTCTGCTCAGGTCGGCCATTATCGTTCAATCTCCTTAAAAGCGTGAGGCAGATAGCGGATTAAATCCAGGGCGGACACTACATAGTCGGTTTGTTCGACAACGGCCGCATCGCCGGACAGGCCGTGCAGAAAGACCCCGCTGATGGCCGCTCCCTCCAGATCTCCGGATTGGGCGAACAGACCGGCAATCAGTCCGGTCAGTACATCCCCTGCACCCGCTGTGGCCATACCGGGATTGCCGGTGGTATTGACACAGGCGTAGTCCGGCGAAAAGGCGATCAGAGTGGGGGCTCCCTTTAAGACCACTGCCACGGATAGTTTATTCTGCCAATTCAACAGGGTGTTGATTCGTGTCGGGCCCTGGCCCATCTCTTTTTCTCCGGTTAATCGCCGGAATTCCCCTTCATGCGGTGTGATGACAACCGAGGATTTCGCTTTCTTCAGGAGCGCGGCTTTTCCCTCAAAAGCATTGATTCCATCTGCGTCAAGTATTACCGGAACCGGGGATTTTAAAACCAATTCCCGGACCATCTTAAAAACGTCCGGATGGCGGGAGAGGCCCGGGCCAATGGCCAGCACGTCATATTCCGCCAATGCGTTCAGCAGGGGTTGGGTATGTGAAGCCGTGAATCGTCCTTTACCGGCATCGGGCAGGGGCAAGGTCATTTCTTCGGTCAATTTGATTTCGAAAATGGTGTTCAGGCTTTCCGGTGTTGCCAGTGTCACGATACCGGCCCCGCTTTTTAACGCCGCATGGGCGGTCAGAACGGCTGCGCCGGTCATGCCTTTGGAACCGGCTACGACTAATACGCGGCCGCAGCTTTTTTTATGCGCATCTTCGGCCCGTTTGGGGAGCCGGCCGGCGGCCAGGGTTCTGTCGATGACATGAAGGGGTCGGGAGAGACTGCGTAGCGGGTCCAGATTCAGCCCTATCTCCTGAACGCGCAGATCGCCCACATGGGTTCGGGCCGGAAAAAAGAAAAGACCCCGCTTGGGCAGTCCGAAGGTGACGGTGAGATCGGCAAACAGAGCATCCGAATCGGCGGCACCTGTATCCGCATCCACACCGGTGGGCACATCCGCAGAGAGGACCGGAATCCCGGAAAGGTTGACGGCGCGGGTCAGTTTACGGATCGACTCGGTTAACGGCAAGGTGAAGCCGGTGCCGAACAGGGCGTCAAGGATGAGATCGAACTGATGCCAGGCGGGCAAGGGGGCTTGACGGCCGTCTAAGCAGGCCAGCGACGCCTTCCGGACCCGAGATAGGGCGGTACGGGTATCGTGTTGGAGCGTCTCTCCGCCAAGCGCCAGAAAACAGGTGACTTTTGCGCCCGCGTTCTTCAACCCAACAGCAGCCAACAAACCGTCGCCACCGTTATTACCCTTGCCGCACAGCACCAGGATGCGGGCGGGCCGTTTTAATTCAGCGGTCATTTCCAAGGCCGCTTCAACAAGCCCTTTTGCCGCTCTTTCCATGAGCGTCAGTCCCGGAGTGCCGCCTTCAATGGTGAGTCGGTCCAGAAGTCGGACGGTTTTGACATCAGGTGCGATCATGTTATGGAAAATGATTAATTATCTATGCTTTTACAGCAACGGAATCCGATGGCTTTAGCGCGGGTATCGGGATTGTTGCTGAAACGAAGAGTGCAGCGTGCTTCCTTTTCACTTGAAAACCAGCCGCCACCGCGAATGACTTTGTTTTGAATGTTCGCGTCCCAGTTGCTCCCGGTCCATTCGTTCAGGTTGCCGGACATATCGTAAACCAGGGCCTCGCCGTGGCAGTCCACGCGATCACCGATGCGTTCGGCCTTGGTGCCTTCCGTATTGCAGCGGTGGTCGTCATACTGATTGCCGTAGGGATACAGAAGATTGAATTTGCCGCGGCAGGCATGTTCCCATTCGAATTCCGTGCAGAGCCGTTTGCCTGCTTTGGCGCAGATTTGATTGGCCTCACGCCAGCTCTTTTCGGCTTCCGGCTCCTTGCCCGGGATGTTCGGATATTCATACTGGTCGATGCAGAAGGGATTGACCATGATCGTGCCCACGGGATTATTGTCATATTTGATGGAGGAACCCATCGTATAATTGGATTTCTCGAACTTAACCATTCCGGCAGGGCATTCCTTGTCCAGTTCCAGTTTACATTTTGAAAACTGATCCGCCAGGTCCGCCAGCATCAAAAAGACCACATCTTCAAAAGGGCAATTGCATTCCCGTTCGTAGCGGGCAAGGGCGGTGATACGTTTGACATCAAAGAGTTCTGCGGTGAGCTTGAAATTGTCGCCGATTTTCTCAATCTGAGGAACAATCAGATATTGAATATCCGACAGTTCAGCCAAACGATAGATATCGAGGTTTTCCACCGGCATACGGAGTGCTATGTCCATATCAAAGTCCGGATAGCGGTTTCGCAGGTCGAATCGGGCTGCCTTGACCAATTCGCCGGTGAGGTTTTCATCGAGCATTTTACATACGGCAATGGAAAGGGAGGTGCTTTTAAAGGGCAGGGAAACTGCCGGTTTTTTCTTGATTGCTTTATAACCCATATAGGACCGTTCCTGAGAATGGGTCAACGGAAGAAGTCCTAACAGGACAAAAAGGACGGGTAAAACTCGTTTTCGGGGTAACATCATAATTATGTAAGCAATTAATATAACTATTTACCAGTTATCAGGCACAATAGGAATAATTGGCCGAAGTAACAGGTAAATTATTGCCCTTTTTCTTTTTTTAAACCGGTTTTTATTTTAGAGAAAGCCTAATAGCTGCTATTTAAACAGTTAAATAGCAATATCAATGACTTATTGTGTTTTGGCATGTAAATTGCAGTTGTTTTAAGTAGATTAAATACAGGAGGACAAAAATGATAAGATTGCGCTACTCTATATTGATTAACTTGTTGCTTTTCTTACTGCAACCCCTCTCTTCCGCACAAATGGAAAGTGCGGTTGCGTCCACGCCTAATATTGTACTCGGCAAGGTTTTCAACAAAGGACAAACCTATCTTTTACTCGAAATTACCTGGCAGTTGAAGGGTGATTTAAAGACCAATGTAATTGAGTTAGCGTTGGATGAAAGCGTCGATAATCCTATACAATATAAAAACGGGGATCAAGTGCTGGTTTTTCTGTCCCGCAATCGGGTTCATCCTATGAGCGAAACGCCGCTGGTGGGGATGATGCCCTCCCGTTTTGATGAATTGGAAGGGCAATCCGCTTATATGAAAGTGTCTTCGGACAAGGATTATGCAACCTTAAGCGAGATTTATTCCAAAATTCATGACAAGGAGATGGCTGCGGTTTTCTCCTTCTGATTACGTTTATAGTCCCTCCTGGAAAAGCCGGTCACTTCGCTTTCAAAAGCGGATGACCGGCTTCTGTTTTATAACTGAATTTGTGAAACCTATCAGGTAGAGTGTATATTTTTATAATGAAAGCTGCATTACTTTTTGTTTTATTGATCCCCATTACCCTCTTCGCCGAGGATCCGGTCTCCCTTTACGGCGTACACCAGGTGGATGCCAAGACCATTTACGCAGTCGGCAATAACAGCACCATCTATGTCAGTGACGATGGCGGACGGAATTTCCGCAAACTTCCGGTACCCGTGAACGCGGTTTTTCAGCACTGCTTTTTCATTGATAAGAACGAAGGCTGGGTGGTGGGCGGACAGGAACGCTATCTGGCAACCGGCAGCATCGGCATTGTCCTGCACACCCTGGATGGCGGCAAGCACTGGGAGGTTTCTTATCCGGGTACGGTGGGCTGGCTCTTTGATGTTCATTTTATAGATAGGAAAAAAGGGTTTGTTTGCGGCGCGGCCAATGACCAGTTGGACGATGCTTTATATATGACCGAGGATGGTGGGAGAAATTGGAAATGGGTTCGAAGCGGTCAAAAGGGATGGCTCTACGGTTTTTCTATTCTCGGACGAAATGGAAATCTTGTCGCAGGTTCGGAAAATGGCCGGATTACCGTATTGCGGGAAAATGGGGAAGCGGAGACTCTTCAAACCCTGCAACCGGCACGGCCCACCAGCCGTTACCCCACCATTCGGGCCATTGCCTTTCCGGACAGTCAAAACGGTTGTGCCATAGGTGACAACGGATTTATTGCCGTGACCGCGGACGGCGGCCGCTCCTGGAAAGCCGGGGAGACGGATCTGGACAGGGGACTGCTCCACGATGCGGACTGGCGG
>MGVN01000235.1:31891-33637 GCA_001800515.1 Elusimicrobia bacterium RIFOXYB2_FULL_49_7
TTTTCCGACTATCTTCACGGTACGGCGGTGGGCGAACTGGGCACTATCCTCATTACCCGCGATGGCGGCAAGAGCTGGCAGGACCAGAGCCTATCCGATGGAAAGCTGGACCTGTTGGTTGTTGTGGCGCACCATGATGATGACCAAGCGGAGGCCGGGATCATGGCCTTTTACGCCAAGCTGCAGGGATACAAGGTCGGATTGTTTTTTCTTTCCCGCGACGACCGGCGCGATCTCAATTTCTTTGGTGAACCGAGTTATCTTGAAGCGCGATTTGCTGCCAATGCGCTGGGCGTGGCCTGTTTGCGGAACTATGAGAAATTGGCCACCGTGGAAGGGGAGATGGATGAAGCGGAAAGCCGATGGGCGGAAGAATGGGGTGAGGACGGGCAGGAAATGATGAATGGTTTGATGACCCTGGCGGTTCGCGCCTACCGACCGAGTGTCATTATCACTCATGAACCTGTTTTCGGAGATTATAACCGTTGCTGCCATAAGATGACGGGCCGGGCCGCCACTGCCGCTTTTCAACGTGCAGCGGACTCGACCGTTTACCCGGACCAGATCCGCTTGGGGCTGAGCCCAGTTCAACCCGAACGCCTTTATTATCGCGTCTCCGGTTCACTGAATCGACGCCCTCAGAACGGAGAACATCCGCCCACGCACGGTTTTTCCGCGGTTGCCTTGTTGCCCGGACTTCAGATTACGCCCGGAGTTTACAAGACGCGTAATCGGACACGCTATCTCTCTAAAAAGGTGGATGTGATTGAGTTGGCTTACCAGGAATATTTCCATCTGAAATTTGCCCTGGACAACGAGGTCCGCGAGAGTCTGTTGCCGCTTAAAACCCCTTTCCGGGAGAGTGCATCGGATACGGTCTATTTCGGTCTGCTTCGTCAGCGTGAGAAGATCGGCGACGATTCGCTTCTGGCGTGGACGGCCGGAGCGAACCGCTTAGGTTATCGGGAGGACGCGGCCTGCCGGTGCATTCCCTCGTTGCTCGGGGATAAAGGGGCGGGCGTAAAACTGTCCGCCTGGATACATGCCGTGACTGATACCGGACTTGTTCTGCTCTATCTCAACGAACACATCCGGTTGTTATTGGAGAAGCGGGAAGAGGCTCTGGCCCGCGCCTGGTCGGATACGCTCTTCCGACTGGGATGCCGAAATGCCGAACGGGTGCGATCCGACGAGGTTCGTGCCCACGATGCCTTCCGGTGCGGTGCAGACACAACCGCAGAAAGTCTTTTTGTTGCATTGCTTTCCCGGGGCGATCTGTCCGACGGCGTGCGCGCCCGGACCGAGGTGCAACTCGGCATTCTCGACAGACTCAGAAGTCGCTCTGATTCTGCGGCCGCCCATTTCCGCGCTGCGGCTGCGACAACCGATGACAATGGCTGGCAAAAGACCGCACAAAGCGAATTATTTCTGTTGACCGGTGAAGGAGCGCTGGCCAAAAAGCGGGCCAAGGCAATACGGGTTAAAAAGAAGATCATCGTGGATGGCGCATCGGATGAGTCGGATTGGCAGAATGCGGTTCCGGAGGATATTCAGACCCCTATCCGATGTTTTCGTTTTGAACCGCCTTTTCAGAAGAGCGAGGTCCGTTTCCTTTATGATGACGATTATCTCTATGTTTTCGGCCGTTTTTTTGAGGAGCGCATGATGCAATGTCGGGACAATCCGGCGGAGACCTTTAAAAAGGATGAGGTTGCCTTTTTCTTTGAGCCCGGCCGGTCATTGCGG
>MGVN01000236.1:0-4547 GCA_001800515.1 Elusimicrobia bacterium RIFOXYB2_FULL_49_7
GCACTGGTGCATCCCGAGCAGCCACGGCTTGTCAACTCCCGGATATAATGTCATCACGATCTGGGACTGCACCTGAAAACGCTTCGTTATCTCTTCCATCATCGGCAGCTTGGCTCCACGGCCGAATGTTACAGGGCCGTCCGCGGCCAGCATTGTCCGGAATATATCGGCAATATCCGGGTCAAGAGGCACTTCAATCCCCGTCTTTTGCGCGCCGGGATATTCCGGCCTGGTGCGTTCCATGGGCACTCGCCATGAGGGAGCGCCCGGGTCGCAGGGGTATAAAAGCCATGCGCGGTCGCTGCCGAAAATTGAAAGCATTGTTTCAAGCACATCGCTCATAATTTTTTCGGGATTATCCGTTCCCTGCACCGCCCGGTTAACCCTGTCGATGCTTTCCAGGAACCGCAAATTGGCAAGGCGTTCTTTTTCGATCCGCTTGCGTTCGGTAGCATGTTCCGCGATATCAGATATAAATCCGGCAAGCGCCTTGTTATATGCCAGAATATACTCCACTTTCTCGCGGTTGAAGGCAGGAATTTTGTCAAGCGCCGCAAGGTAATCATCCGTTGCATAACCGAACTCACGCGCCTGCCGTTTAAAGAACTCGCGGTCGGGAGCCTCCCCTTCATAGAAGAACTGTCCGAGGAACATCGTTGCCAGGTGCCGATCCGCAACTATTATCGGTATGCCGATGTCCCAGAGCCCGTTTGCGCATTTATAAGCGCAGGTTTTTCCTTTAGCCAGGTGGTCTTTCATGTAGTTATCGCTTTCCTCGCAGCGCCTGCGCGAGGCCGGGTTGGCGCGGTGAAATTTCACGCAAATCTCCTGCCAGCCGGCGCCTACCAGTATCGAACCGTCCAGCGCGTCTATAATACCCATAGGCATGCCGGCTGCACGGTAATGCGCATCAACCATTTTCTGGATGAGCGGCAGGTCAACCAGGTCGGCAAGCCTGTATTTGTCAGCCGCGGGTATTGATTTGTTTTTATCGGTTGCCATGCATACCCCCCTCAAAAATAGTATATAACTATTGTTGCAATTTGAAAATAGGAAAATAATTCAATGCACGTTTATTCCGGTGGGAACTGCCGGTGGGGTTGCGTCGGGGGCGTTGCTGGGTGGTGGTGTGTAAATCTCCGGCGGGATGATATTGCCCAGGCGTTCCCAGATGTATTTAGTGAGAGTTTGCGGTGTGCCGTCTAAACTGTTGCCGGCTGCAAAGCCTCTTGCTCCGGTAACAACAATACCGTCCTGGTTGTAATTGTATGCGGCCATTTTTTCCCTGATCTGGTCCTCGTTCGGCCATGGCCATAGAGAATCCCCGGTCAGTTCGTCGTATCCCTGTTCGCCCCAGAGAGCGCCGTGGCTGCCTCTGCGATAGAGTATGGTTGCCCCGACGCCGCGGGTGTCGCAATCCGAAGCCGGTTCTATTTTAACCGGGTAGAGGATGCCCGCAACACCGTTTCCCGGGTTGCCGTCTACCGGATCTATTCCCGTTATTATCTCCGTGGTGTCTCCTATTGTCAGGTCTGCCTGGACAGGGTTAAAAAGATTATTGGAACTTTCGGGCGCGAGGTAAAGTATTGTTTTTGAACGATACCCGGTTTCCGTGCCGGTGCCTTCGATATCGTGAAAAATACTGTTTGTGAAATATACCGACGTGGAGCCGCTGCGGTCTGTAAATGTATTTTCCGTATTTTGTGCGTTAACGTTTCCTATGGTTAAACGGTCATAAACGGTATTTGGCGCAAGCGAAGTATTTGCAGTTCCGACGCTCCAGAAAACACAATTTGAGAATCTGACGTTGTCCGTGGACGTGTCGCCGTAATGAAAATTATGGACGATATTTAATGCGATGGAATCCTTTACAAAAATATTATACCCGTTTTTCGTTTCCCATGCGCCGTATACGTCGTAAGCGGCCGCAAAATTTTCGGGGTCGGTTGCCTGGTCAATCGCGATGCAATTTTGAAATAAAATGTTTTGCCCGCCATAGTGCATGAAGGTTGCCGTGGGTTCTGAGCTTGTGGAAAGGTCGTGGCGCGCCACGCACCGCCTGAAAATGATCCTGTCCGAGTTATTGCCCGTCGAGCCTATCCTGAATACAGCCCTTGAGTTGCCGTATGCAAAACAATCCTCGAATAAAATGTCCGTCGCGCCGTATTGTGCGCCGAAGCCGCCGGACATTGCGCCGCACATCATTACTTTAATATGATTTGACCGTATATTGAAACGCAAATCGCCGTCAATTGTCAGGCCCGTCGCAAGCTCAAGGCCTTTGTATGCGATATATTCCCCGCCTTTGTGGTAGACTCTCGGCAAGTTGGCCGAATTGGGGTTTTCCGCAATGACCGTTGTATAATTTCCGGCGTTTCCGTTTTTTACTACGCAATCGCCCGTGCTGCCGTTAATGGTATTTTCTATGCCTTCGTAGGTGCCGTCCGGTATTATTAAAATATCGCCGGCGCTCATTAAGGAGTAAGCGGCTTGAATTGAAGCAGGGTTGCCGTCCTGGCCGTTCATCCGGAAAATGTTCTGGCTGCCGACTATAAGAATGAAAGTCATGGTTCCGTAGCCGCCTGCGGAAAAGGCTTTGATTTGTATGTAGTGCGCTTCCCCGGTGTCCGGCGTCAGGCCTGAGATTGTTCCGCTTGCCTGGCTTACGTTTACCCAGTCCGGCCCCAGCATTTTTACCCAGCGGGCAGGCGTTTCGCCGGTTGATAAAACCGGCTGAATACTAAAATTTGTGTTTTTGGCTATTTGCTGCGGTAAAATCGTGTTTATTATCAGGGCGTATGAGTTTTCGGAATTTATCAGGCAAGCGAAAACAAAAATGCAAAATACGGGCTTAAATTTCATCTATTATTTCACTTTAGAACGAGACGACAAGGATGGTGCAGCCGCCGAGGATGCCGGCGGCGAGGTCGGTTGTGTTAAATCCTGTTTTGTCGCGGTCGTAGAGTTCCTTGGCGGTGCTTAAGATCGCGGTTAAAAGCAGTGAACGCCACATGGCCTTTTTGTTGTCGCGGAGGTGTTTTTTAAAAAACGGGTATGAAGTGTGGGAGATCAGTACGCCGGCGCTGAAGTGTACGTATGCGTCTTTTTCAAGAGAGGAAAGATCGTCGAAAACATTTCCCCCGAGCGCATGGGAAGGCAGCAGCAGGATGGATACGAGCAACAATACGATTGGCCGCATAAAATCAACGGTCGTGGCGCCTGGCATTCGTTGTTTTGCTATCGAACCGGACGCCCAGGGAGATGCGGTGCGCCTGTCCAAGTTCGCCCAGGGGAGCGAAGGCATAATCAATGCTGTAGCCCCGCATCATCCAGCCGATACCGAACGAAATACCGTTGCTGCCGTTGTTGGTACGGTAACCGCCGCGCAGCGCAAATGCGTTCCCCCCGTAATCCATCAGAAACTCCGCTCCCAGGTTTCCGAAGATGCCGGTGTCAATGATGTAATTAATATCTGAAAACAATGAAAGGCTGTTGTTTGATGATGAGGGGTTCCTTACCATGCCCATGGTAATGCCGTTTCCCCTGTTCCGGGAGCCTTTCAGGGGCACATTATACTTGCCGCCTATCTTGACGGTAAGTGGCAGGGGATCGGCCGTTGATATAAATTTCATCGAGGTGCCCATGTTCTGCACAGCCACGCCGATGTCAAGCGTATCTTTGATAATAATATGCTGAATTCCCGCATCCGTAGCCAGGGCGCTTGCGGTGTGCGACTCAAGCCGGCTTGAAATGTATTTAAGCGTTGTGCCGACATGCGTGCGAGATGCAACCTTGCGGCCATAGCCGAGTGTCAGCGCCATGTCCATCGCGGAATACGTGTCGCTCAGTTTTGTGCCGCTGTTATCGTATTCATCTATTGCCGGCGATGAAAGGTAATTAAAGCCGAATCCGAACACATGTTTGCCTTTGCGTTTTGCGGCGGCGATGTTTGAATAGTTGATTCCCTTTATCCATGTTACCTGTGAAAAAGACAGGTCAAGATTGTTGACCTTTCCTATGCCCGCCGGGTTGTATGCAATGCTTTGCGCGCCGTCAAGCAGCGCCGATGTTTCTCCCAGCGCGGAAGGTTTCGCCGCAACTCCTATTTTCAAGAATTGCCCGCCGGCGGTACCCGTGGCGGCGTATGAAAAGCGCATTGTACCGGATATAAGTAAAATTGAAAGTAAAAGTATGCGCATCATTCCAGGATACCTCCGTTGAAACATTCCCCTATTTTATAATCGCCAGCTTGCCGTTGCATTTGTCGGAAGAATCATCGCCGTTTTCTATTATATAAATGTATAAGCCGGACGCAAGGCGCGAGCCGTCGCTGTTGCAGGCGTTCCATAACAGCCTGCCGTCGCCGTCCTCTTCGATGAGATCGGCCACCAGTTCGCCGGCTATGTTAAATACCCTTATTTTTGCGCGTGCGGTCAACGATTCGAATACCACGCCTGTGCCGAATACCGAACTGTCAAAGTTTCCGCCCGTTCCCGGCTTGTAGGGGTTGGGGTAAACAAACGCCTCGGCCAGCGCACTTTTAAGCG
>MGVN01000236.1:4563-5748 GCA_001800515.1 Elusimicrobia bacterium RIFOXYB2_FULL_49_7
GAAACGGTTTTTGCGGTTTTGTCCAGCGCCGAAGAGTTTTCCATCTCCCAGGCAACGTCGGACGGATCGTAAGCAAATACCTTTAACGTGTTTGCGCTTAATTGCGGTGAACTGCCGTCTACAATATCGTCATCGTTTACGTCGGCATAAGTAAAGGTTATGGTAACCGGCACGCCGAAAGTGTAAGTTTGCGTTGCGCCATAGACGTTATACAGGAATATTTCCACCGGGGAACCGGATACTATTCTGCTGGGATAAATGAGAGACGTTGCCGAATCAATATTGCTTTGCGGATATTCGAGTGAATTGGAAGCCGCATTGGTATTAAATTGCACGTAACCGTCGGCAGATATCGCGCCGGCAGGGAAACTGAGCGTCAGCGCGCCCGAAGACAGCGTAGCCTGCTGTGTTTGTGTTACCGTTGCCGTTGATAACAGTAACGGCGTTGATGCCGGCAGGCTTGCGGTCATGCTCCGGCCGCTTGTGTACGTTGCGCTTGAAACCGTGGCTATGCCGTTACCGTTGTAGCCTGTAATCGCGTAGTAGTACGTGGTTGCAAGCCGTAAAGATGAGTCCCTGTAGGATGTTGATACGTAGACGTCCGTGTTGTTGACAAGCGTTGTCCACGTCTGGCGGTCCTGCGAGCGGTCAATGCGGTAGTATGAGCCGCCGTTACCGTTCCACGTTATGGTTATTGAATGAAGGCCGGCCGTTGACAGCGTCAGCCCATAGGGCGGATTAGCCCACGTGTAACAGGATACCGGATCGGAATAATCGGTCCAGCCGCGATCGTTAGATGCCCTTACCTTGCGTGAAAAAACAGTATTTGCGCCGGAGAGTCCTGTTTCTATCCAGCAGGTTGCGCTTGCGGATAACCCGTTTTTTAACAAGGCGTTGCTTGTGGAATTGTACACCTCGTAAGCCGTAACGCCCGAGACGGTATTAGACCAGTACCACATTATGGATGTCGTGCTAAGCGCCACTGCGTAAAGCGGCGGCGGATCCTGCAGCGTCATGGTGCTGCTTACAAAACTGTAATCCCTGCGGAAGCCGCTCGTGTGTTCGCTCAAGGCGTCCGTCAGTATTCCAAGCTGGTTGATAGCACCTATGCGGTAAGAGTAAGTCGTATAGCTCCGAAGGCCGGTGTCGTTATATGTATTGCCCGTAACGCTTGAGATGAATACC
>MGVN01000236.1:5760-6651 GCA_001800515.1 Elusimicrobia bacterium RIFOXYB2_FULL_49_7
TCGCCCAGGGTAGTGGAACGTTGAAGCTGGTACTGTGTTGCGGGAACTTCCGGCTCCTTCCACCATACGTTGATCGAGCGTGCGGTAACGGTCGAGAAATTTACGTCGTTGGGCGGGGTGGCAAACGTGCAGCCGGTATTAGGGACGCACTTGCTTCCGAAACAGCGATAGCCGGGATATGTTTGCTCGGCGGAAATGTAGCGCGTATGAGTGCTGTTAGTCATGAGATAATTCAAATCATACGATGAAGTTTCCTTGCCCGGAATGTAAGCCACTTGTACTACATAATCGGCGTTATATTCGTCAAAATGCACCAGTTCTCCTATGGAATAACCCGGCATATTGGATATGTTAGTATATGTGCCGGTTGACCATGACCAGCGAATGGCGGTGTCGGTAACCGCCGTTGCAACTATGCTGTCGGGAACGGGCATTCTTGTGGCAACTTTGTAGGTCAGGCTGTAAGCGTATGGATTTGACGCGTTGGCGGGCGTTTGTTCGTCGTCTCCGTTGATTGCGCCGATTCGTATATCATACTTTGTATTTTCGGTAAGGTATTTTACGTCATAGGGATGAGAATCGGTAATGGATGTGCTGCTGTGGAGCGTGAAATCTGCCCTTGTGGAGTATTCTACGACGTATTTTTCAGCGGGCGAACTATCCCAGTCCATCATAATGGAAGTCGTTTCAACGTTACCAAAATCAGGTATCTTTGCGGCGCAGGTTCCCGGGGCCACGGCATAAGTGTATTTCTGTGCGACTGTTCCCGTGCTTTCAATAATTCCCACCGCCTTGAGCCGGCGTGTGTGAAGGCTGTTGCCGCCCTCGCCGAAAGCCTCTACCCATGAATTTACCGCAACATCGAAAACCTCGTATACCGCTATACCCGCA
>MGVN01000237.1:0-490 GCA_001800515.1 Elusimicrobia bacterium RIFOXYB2_FULL_49_7
CAACAAGGGTCATTGTCACATCCGACGCGGTAAGGCATAAGATGACGGGCATAGGCATTGACAGCAAGCTTATCAAAATCCACAATGGGGTGGATATTGAAGAGTTCAACCCGGATATCGACAAGGCGGGTTTAAGGGAGCATTTCAACCTGGATGAAAAAGATTTTGTGGTTGGCGCCATAGGCCGCCTTGACGACTGGAAGGGCCACCGGTATTTTATTGAAACGGCGAAGCTGGTCTTGCGGCAGTTTCCGCAGAGCAGGTTTATCATAGTAGGCGACGGCCCGGAAAAAAATAACCTTGAAGCGCAGATAAAGGAACTTGGCCTCGAAGGCAGGGTTATCCTGGCCGGTTTCAGGACCGATATACCGGAACTGATGAGCCTTTTTGACGTGCTGGTACAGCCGTCGGAAGTTGAGCCGTTCGGCAGGACCGTTATCGAGGCAATGGCTTGCGGCAAGCCGGTGGTTTCCACGGACGCCGGCGGGCC
>MGVN01000237.1:530-4513 GCA_001800515.1 Elusimicrobia bacterium RIFOXYB2_FULL_49_7
CCCCTTGATTCAAATAAATTTGCTGATGCTGTTGTTAAATTGGCCAAGAACAGGGATCTTTATGCTTCGATGGCTTCCAGTGCCAGGAAAAAGGCAGTGCAGAAATTTGACATAAAAAAGCAGATAGGGCTGATCGAGGGCATGTATATGGATCTTTTGGAAAAAACGGCGGTGTTTTCGGTGTGCAATATTTGCGGCAGCGGAAATAAAAAAATAGTCGAATGGGCTGACGCGCGTAAGGTCGTCAGATGCCTTGGCTGCGGTTTTGTTTACCTGGCGCCGCTGCCGGGACAGGAGGCGCTCACCGGGAATTACCAGGAAGAATACTTCAAGCCCTGGGTAAGCGCCATGTCAGCCAAGCGCAAAAAAATATTCGCGAAACGCTGGAGTGAAATCAAAATTTCCGCGCAAGTCTCTTCGGAAAAAGGGAAAATACTTGATGTGGGTTGCGGGCCGGGTGAATTCCTTGATTTTGCCAAGCGGGATGGATGGGACGCTTTCGGGATAGAAATATCCGCTTTTGCCTCCTCGCATGCGGTGAAAGAATACGCGCTCAACGTTTTCAACGGCAAACTGGAAGACGCAAAGTTTGATAACGCCATGTTCGACGTCGTGACCATTTGGCATGTGCTTGAACACGTGCCTGATCCAACAGATACACTGAAAGAAGTCAACAGGATAATCAAACCAGGCGGCCTCCTGGTAATTGCAGTGCCGAACCTGAATAATTACATCTACCGGCTGGTTTATATGATGGTAAAATTAAGGAAAATGCGGCTGTTTACGGAAGGGGAGAGAGAATTACATGTAAGTTTCTTTTCTTCAAAATCACTGCGCAACCTCCTGGAAAAGACCGGGTTTGAAATAAAAAAGGAAACAGTGGATACTGGGCGTTCTCTCTGGGCGGAAAGGTTGATTGATTCTCTTTCTTTCGTTATATTCGCTTTAACAAAACGAAATCTGGGAATCGCGATAGAAATGCACGCCATAAAGAAATATGAAAAAGGCATGAAAGAGGTAACATGAAAATCGGCATTGATTGCAGGGAATTCACGGGTAACCTCACTGGGATAAGCAGGGTGTTGTTCAACTTTTTCAAGTATGTGGCGGAGAATGATATTAAGCACGAATTCCTGCTGTTCGGCAACAACAAAACATATTTTGACTACGATTTCCTGAAAAGCGGGAAATTCAAGATATTCAGACTGAAAGGCAACATGTTTTTCTTGTGGGACCAGGTGAAGCAAAGAAGGGCGCTGGAAAGAAACAGTGTGGATTTGTTTTACTCGCCTTATTATAAAATGCCGTTCTACACGAAAATCCCTTCAATAATATCCCTGTTCGACCTGACTTATTTTGTGGTTGAACCTTACAGCAAAAGGATGTTTTATAACGCTTACCTGAAGTTTTATATAAGCCGCTCGGTAAGCAAAGCAAAAAAAATTATCACCTGCTCTGAATATTCAAAACGCGATATCGTTAACATTCTCGGTGTGGACCAGCGCAAAATAGAGGTGGTATATCTGGGTGTCAGCGAAAAATTCGTCCCGGCAGCAGAGGCCGGAATCACGGCATTGAAGAATAAATACAGCATTGATAGAAAATATGTTTTATACACGGGCAATAAAAGCGAACATAAGAACCTCAGGCGATTGGTAAAAGCGTTTGGCCTCGCGCAGGAAACATTGAAAAACGAATATTGCCTGGTGCTTGCAGGGGTTGATCAGTCCCCAACAGGATCGGATATCAGCGTAAAAGCCATAGGCCATGTGCACGATAATGAACTGCCCGCGCTTTACAGCGGAGCCCGGCTATTGGTGATTCCTTCGCTTTATGAAGGTTTCGGCCTTCCGGCGCTTGAAGCAATGGCCTGCGCATGCCCGGTGATAAGCTCGGATACTTCCTGTATGCCGGAGATTTTTGGCGGCGCGCCGCTTTATTTCAATCCGTTCAGCGCGCTGGACATCAAGAACCGGATTCTGGAAGTCCTTGGAAACGCGAATCTTGCGCAGGAGATGAAACAAAGAGGCATTGAGAGGGCCAGTGGGTTCCGGGTTGAACACATGGCAAAAAGGTTCCTTGAAGTTTTCGAGGCAGCGGCCACAGCAAAAGGATAATCAAATGTGCGGCATATGCGGTTTTACCAATTCTGGAAATGAAGAACTGCTTCGCCGGATGACGGACACCCTGAAGCACAGGGGCCCGGACGGCAGTGGTTTCTATTCGGCGCCGGGCGGCTCGGTACAGCTGGGCATGCGCCGCCTTGCGGTCATAGACCTGCATACCGGAAGCCAGCCCATTTATAACGAAGATAAAACCGTGGTTGTTGTCTTTAACGGCGAAATATATAATTTCAACAATTTAAGGCGCGACCTGGAATCAAAAGGCCATATTTTCGCGACAAATACGGACACTGAAGTCATAGTGCACGCTTACGAGCAATACGGCGAGGAATGCGTAAACCATTTCGCGGGGATGTTCGCGCTGGCGCTTTGGGACACAAGGGAAGAAAAGTTGTTCATCGCCCGCGATCGCATGGGCATCAAGCCGCTCTTTTATAGTTTTAAAAACGGGGACTTGTCTTTTTCATCAGAAATAAACTCGTTGCTTGAAAACCCGGAAATCTCAAGGGAAATCAGTCTTGAAGCCCTTGATAGTTACCTCACTTTCCTTTATTGTCCTGCACCGGGTACATTCTACAGGGAAATAAAGCACCTGGCACCGGGCAGCATGCTGGTTTACCGGAACAGGGACAAAAGCATAAACATCAGGAAATACTGGCAGTTAAACTTTGAAAAAACAGAAAACCACCCTGAAGAATATTACATTGACCGGCTGGATGAGTTGCTCAACAAAATCATTAAGGAGCACCTCATCAGCGACGTGTCCACGGGCGTGTTTTTATCCGGCGGCAGGGATTCGAGCACTATAGCGGCCATCGCGGCTAAAAATTCAGCAACGCCGATAAGCACTTTCTCCCTAGGTTTTTCGCCACCGGATGATTCCTTCAATGAGCTGGAGCTGTCGCGCGGCATAGCCGGGTTCCTTAAAACCAATCATTCTGAAAGCGTGGTTGACTCGCAGGCGGCCGCGCTTGTTGATACTGTAACGCGGTCTTTCGGCCAGCCTTTCGCTGATTCATCCGCTCTTCTAACTTACCTGATATCAAAGCTCAGCAGGGAGAAAATGACCGTGGCGCTTACAGGCATAGGGGGCGACGAACTTTTCTGCGGGTATCCCAGGTACCGGGGGATGAAGCTCGCGCATTACCTGCCGGGTACCGGCCTGCCGGGATGGATGGTGGAAGCCATACCGGAGTCATATTCTTCCGGCAATCCGCTCGGCAGGGCAAAACGCTTTCTGCGCACGATGAACATGGATGAAAAAAGCAGGTATGTATCATTCGTGTCATACCTGAACGCCGAAGACAGGAAAAACCTTTTCACGCCTGCTTTCAACGCATTGTTGGATTCTCGCGAAGCGGCCCAGCCGCACGGGGATTATTTCGGAAACAGCGGTTCCGGCGCGCTCGTTGACAAAATACTGTCCGTTGACCTAAATACTTACCTGCCTGACGACCTGCTCCTTATGGCCGACAGGATGAGCATGGCGAATTCCCTGGAACTCAGGGTGCCTTTCTGCGACCATCGCCTGGTGGAATTCATGGCGGGCGTTCCTGCGGGCTTGAGAATGAAGGGGCTGGGATACAAATACCTGCTTAAACAGCTCATGAAGCGCTACCTCCCGGAAACACTGCTGAATAAACGTAAACAGGGGTTCATGGTTCCCATGGCAAGGTGGTTGTCGCACGAGCTCAAGCCGATGGTTGAATCGTTCATCAGGAAAAAGGAGTTCGCGTCTTACCTCGATTACGCGCACATCGGGAGAATGTGGGAAAGCCACCTGGGAGCAAAAAGGAATTACTCTGACCAGTTATGGAGTTTCCTGGCGCTTGAGGCCTGGAAGAAAACGTCCGGGGCGGA
>MGVN01000238.1:0-20884 GCA_001800515.1 Elusimicrobia bacterium RIFOXYB2_FULL_49_7
GACCGGTTGGCAGACGCGCGGGCCGGCCGAATTCTCCGCGGATACGGCCCAGCCACACAGCGGGCAAAAAGCGGCACGGATTTACATCGCGTCCGGCACGACGCTGAACTACCAGCAGATTTACGGTACAGCATCCTCTGCCATCACCGAAGGGGAGCGTTACAGCGCGTCCGTCTGGGTGCGTTCACAGGATGTCACGACCGCGCCCGGTGCTTATTTCTATATTGAATTCCAGGACTATAGCGGAAATCGTGTAAGCATTGTGGATAAAACAAACGGTGTTACTGCTGGAGCAATGGGTTGGGAAGAACTCCGCATTGACTCTGCGCTCGTACCGGCCGGCGCATCCAAGCTTCAAATCGGCTTTGTCCTGCATGCCACGGGAACCGCCTGGTTCGACGACGCCTCTTGTGTCCGCGTCTTTGCTCCCGCCGCTTCCCTTCTCCGTGTCCGGACCGATTCCGTCATCTGCAGGGACTTTCTCGGCGTCAATGGAACCTACCATGGCTTCGCCTATATGCCAGAACAAACGGCAAGGGGCATGGACAGCGCGGATCGGGCACGGGAATTCAATCGAGTGTCTGCCATGGGGTTTAATATCGCCCGAACCTGGTACCGCCCCGATTGGGCATGCGGAACCGCCATCAGCAATGTTTTTGACTGGAACAGCGTTAAAATGAATGCCTTCTATCAATGGCTGGCAGCCATGAAAGCACTCGATGTGGACGTGGCTCTGCAGCTGGGCTGGTGGCTGAGCGATGCCTATCTGGGTAGTACCCTAAATCTGGCGGCGGACACCCTCCGTTTTGCCGAATGGGTCAGCGCTTCGGTCAGGGAAATTGTGGTCAACCGAGGATTCACCAATGTCAAATACGGTATTCTTTTCACGGAACCGACCTCTTCTTACGCAGGAGGCCTCCCCGATTATCCCGTACGATGGGATTACTACCGTCCTTTGATCCGGGCCATTCACAACCGTCTTACAGCGGACGGCTTGCGATCCTTGTTGAAACTGGTGGGACCCAATAATACCGGGGACGGCGAGGACCTGAGCCGTGCCGTGGCCGATTTAAACGACGTCATCGACATTTACAGCGGTCATAACTATAATAAGACGGGGTACGATGGTTGGTATGCCATGTGCGTCGCAATGCAAGCGACGGTCAGAGCAACGGGCAAACCGTTCTGGCTCGACGAATATGGCAAGCAGGATGAGGTGTATCGCGCGACGGCTGACTACGGTACTTACGTTGCCGAGGCCGTTGCCGCCTCCCTCAATGCGGGCAATCAATCGAGTGTCATCTGGCTGCTGTTCGATCAGCTTTATGTGGCGCCCGGCGAACATTGGAACGGCAGTGATGCTTTTCATGATGGTGTGCACCGCTGGGGAACCTGCAAATGGCCCCATGACGCCATTACCAATCCGACCCTTCCTTACCCCAGTTATTACGCCTTTGGCCTGCTCAGCCGCTACCTCCCAGCGCGCTGTTCCGCCTCGGTCTGTATGACGGAGGGCCGATCAGGTATCCGTTGTGCGGCCGTTAAAACCCCGTCCGGAGACGTCAGCCTGCTTCTGGTGAACTCCAACACCGCGGGCATGCGTTTTAAATTAATCCTGGATCCCCCGTTAAACAACCTCCTGAAACGTTATTCATACGACCCGGCGCACATCACTTCCACGGAAGCCGCGATCATACAGGAAGCAGATTCGGTTTTCCCCATTATCGCAGATACCCTGTCCGATTCATTGCCCCCTCGGGGCGTTGTCATCTATACCACTAAGGACACATCAGGAAACACCCCTGATGAAAAGAAGTCGGCAGCCGGCGAAGATCAAAAAAAGGAAACAACGGTAGCCTGTATTCCCAACCCCTTCAACCCTTGCACGCAAATCCGTTATAGCCTGGCCCTGCCACAAACAGTTGAGGTGGCTGTCTTTAATATCAGCGGGCAAATGGTACGTTTACTGGTTTCAAAGACGGAGAAAGCCGGTGTGCATTCGGTTGAATGGGATGGCTGTGATCAGCAGGACCGGCGGATGAGCAGCGGGGTTTATCTGATTAAGCTGAAGACCGGAAACAAGGAAATGGTGAGACGGGCGGTATTGATAAGATGATTGTCAAAAGAGTGATTGATGTCGGATAGAAAGTATTTATCATGTATGGCGTGGCAATGACAAGAAGCAAATCCTCAGGAGTTACACAACAAACATATAGGCATGGTGAGAGCCGGATTGTGCTTGATAATTCCTATGCCGAAGTGCTGGCCACAACCGGCGTCGTGTTTGCAGCTGCCTCAAGTACAGGAGACATTTTTCTTTCCTTAAGCTTGAGTGACACGCAGCTGGGTACTGAAAAGTAAGTCCAAAGAAGGGAGTCATGATGACACGGATCATTTTCGTCAAGCTGACGGTTTGTCTGATATTAATGATAGGGCTTTTGATGCCGAATCCGGTATTTGGAACGGGTTACTATGTTGATTGTTCTGCAAGCATAGATGGGAACGGCAGCCTGGGTTCTCCATGGAACAATATTGATACTGTCAACAATCACACCCCGTTTCTTCCGGGCGACACTATTTATCTTAAAAAAGGAACCACCTGCTTCGGTGAATTATGGCCCAAAGGTTCCGGGGACAGCACGGCACAGATTGTGCTCTGTTCTTATGGGCCCGATACGGCTGCCAAACCTATTATTAATGCGCAAGGCGTATCAAATACGGCCGCCATCAAGCTTTACAACCAGGAGTACTGGACAATCCGCGATTTGGAGGCAACGAACCCGGCAACGGCTTATGCCGCCCGATGGGGGATATGCGTAAAATCAGACGACAGTCTTGTCAAGCATCGGATTTATATCATTAACAACACGGTTATCAATGTTTATGCAAGTGCAATACGCACCGCTCCTACCGGGGCGACCTATCCTGGTTTTTATAGTGTTGCCGGCATCTATATCAGAATTTCCGAACCCGGCCGTGCGGATGACATATTGATAGAAGGGAATGAGTGCCGCGATATTGTTGCGGTAGGCATCACCTTTTGGGGCGAAAACGAATGGACGGGCGGAGGAATGAATTGGGACAACTTGAGTTCCCATGTCGTGGTTCGCGGCAATACGGTCAGCCGTACTGCCGGAGATGGCATCATCATTCTTGGTACGGATGATGAATTGGTGGAATACAATACGGTTGAATATGTTTCGATTCTCGGGGTGACGGGCACGGACTATACCGCCGGTATGTGGCCCACACGCCACAGGAACGGCTTATGGCAATTCAACACGGTCGCCTATACGCATAAATTCCTTGATGATGGGCAGGGATTTGACAATGATATGTACCTCCAAGGCACAACCATTTTCCAATACAATTACTCCCATGACAACGAAGGCGGTTTTTTCCTTGATTGTTGCGGGCCGGATGGCGGGAAAAGTGTTCTGCGTTACAATATTTCCATCAACGATGCGCGACCCAGGCTGACAAGGCTCGATAGGGGGAATGCGGAATTTTATAACAATACTTTTTATAATCCCGGCCAAGCTGCCAACATCGACAATACCAGCAACAACAAATTCACCAACAATATTTTTTGGAGCAGCCGTTTAGGCGGAAACACAAGCCAAGTCTTCAGTCACAATCTCTACCATGGCGGCATCACGGCTCCCGCCTCCGATGCCAATGCGTTAACGGCGGATCCCAATTTTATCAATCCGGGCAGCGATACGGTGGACGGTTACAAGATACAATCCGGTTCGCCTTGTATTGGAACCGGATTGCTTATCGCGAATAACGGCGGAAGGGATTTTTGGGGAAACAGGGTTTCCGCTACGGAAAACCCCAACCGCGGTGCGGACGGGTATTATTATCCTCTATCGTATGAGCAGATACCGACCACCATTCAAATATCCGGAAAAGTGGTTGTCAGGATCCCCACCTCCGGCAATTTTACCGCAGCCTGCACGGCAACGGTGAAGGATCAGTACGGTCAAACCATGTATGGCCGCAATGTCTTGTGGAACCTGGAATCGCCTGTGACGGGCATATCCGTTGACAGCAGCAGCGGTGTGATAAGTGTGGACAGCAGCGCCGATTTGGGGTATTTCACGCTCCTGGCAACGGATAGCGGCGCAATAGGTCAACTGACTATTCTGGCCACCCCCTTTTATTATGAATATTCGGTTGATTTCAGTACCACACAGGGACAAAACCAATGGTATTACCGTTATTGGAAAGGAACGTCTTCATCTGCAATGAGTTGGGATGCGGCTAATAATCGTTGGAAAGGTGATGAAACCTATTTATTGCTCGGCAGAGGTTGGTTTCATCCGGGTGAGAACGGGAATGCGGTCCTGGATTGGATTGCACCTCAGTCCGGAACCATCCTTATTCGCGGGACCGTGAAAAAATCGGATATTTCGTGTGGGGACGGTATTGTTGCGTCCATTCGGCACAATACCGGCTTGGTATGGGGCCCGTTTTCCATTGCGTATAATGATCAGACCGGCCAAAGTCATAATTTTTCCCTAAATGTCACGGCTACCGACACGATTCATTTTATGGTGAATAAGAACAGTGCCAATGGATGTGATGCGACCCAGTGGAACCCTCTCATCTATTATTATGACAGCACTACCGTCGGATTTTCTGCCACCCCCTCTATTCCCATGGAATCGTTCACCGTTTATCCGAACCCATTTAATCCGGACGTGACCTTGCAGTTTGTGTTGGGGAAACCCTCTGCCGTAACAATCGATGTGTTTGATATAAGCGGCAAACGTGTTGCGACTCTGTTGACGAAAACGTGTCCGGCAGGTCTGCAGACGCGTGTGTGGAACGGACGGGACCATTTTGGCCGTTTACTTCCGTCGGGTATTTATCTGATACACTTCTCGACACTGACCATGAATGAAATCCGACAGGTTTTGCTTCTGAAATGAGTTAGCGAATTTATTCGGGAGGCAAAATAAATAGGAAAATAAAAAGATAAATAACTAATATGGGAAAATATGAAAAACATCAGCGGGATCTATTTGACAAAACGAGAAACAGGCAGATGGAGAGAAGGGCTGTTTTGATAATCTTAACCGATGAACCGACATGATAGCAAGAGTGCTTATTTTCTTTTCCGCGGCCCTGGTTTTGGGGCAAACCAACCTGCTGACCAACAATGGGTTTGAGTCAGACCTGACCGGTTGGCAGACGCGCGGGCCGGCCGAATTCTCCGCGGATACGGCCCAGCCACACAGCGGGCAAAAAGCGGCACGGATTTACATCGCGTCCGGCACAACGCTGAACTACCAGCAGATTTACTGCACGGCATCCCCCGCCATCACCGAAGGGGAGCGTTACAGCGCGTCCGTCTGGGTGCGTT
This sequence comes from Elusimicrobia bacterium RIFOXYB2_FULL_49_7, assembly GCA_001800515.1. The sequence goes on from MGVN01000238.1 coordinate 5,372, forward strand.
CACAGGGTGTCACGACCGCGCCCGGCGCTTATCAAAGTCGTACTTTGTTTCCGACATAGGTACTATTATGCTATCTTTTCTTCATGAAAATTCTCCTCATTCAGCTTCGGCGGCTGGGCGATCTGCTCATGACCACCCCGGCCATACGGGCCATTAAACAGGTCCATCCCCAGGCTTCCCTGTGGCTGCTCTGTGAAAAAGGGTGTGCGCCGGCAGTGGCGAACCATCCCGGTTTAGATAAAATCCTTTTCCGGGAGGATGATTCTTGGTTCGGGTTGATTAAACGACTCCGGCACGAAAACTTTGACGTGCTCATTGATTTCCAAAATACGCCTGCCACAGCCCGGCTTTCTTTTTTATCGGGTGCGAAGAAACGAATCGGTTCGGAACGTCGCGGTCGAAGCTGGGCTTACCATGTTGCCGTACCATCGGCTGCCGAACGAATTTATTCCGCACAGGATAAAGCGCGACTCTTGACACCCCTCGATATTCCCTGTCCTTCTTTTATGCCGGAATATTTTGAAGCCGAACAAGAAATTCAGGAGGCGCAACGATTGGCGGACCGGTTGAAGTTGCCATCCAAAGAAAAACTGATTGCCCTTTCACCCGTTTCCCGGCGGGAATACAAACGTTTTCCTCTGGATCGCTTTGCACACCTATGTGACACGCTTCACGAGCAACACAACGTTACTTTTTTACCTTTTTTCGGACCCGGCGAAGAAAGTTTCATTCGTGAAATGATAACGGCATCAAAATATCCGGACATCTTTCATTTTCCTTATATACCGTTGTCTTTTGGAGCGCTCAAACCGCTTTTGAGTCGCTGTTCATTTTACTTGGGCAATGATAATGGCATCCGTCACATGGCCATTATTGCCGGGTTGCCTACTGCCACGGTTTTTGGCAGACCGGATCCGTTAAATTGGACGCCACCGGATAGTCACGGCCATTTTTATGTGTGGGGAAAAGAGAAGATGGCTTCTCTCTCAACGGAAGCGATCCATAGGATTGCAGAACAAGCCTTTCAGGCGGCTATGACTTCCTTTAAATAGCTGATTATTTTATCGGTTTGCCGGCTGATTTCAAAATCCGTTTCGATCCGCATGCGTGCGGCCCGGCCCAACCGAAGTCGTTCTTCCGGTGCTCTGATAAGACGGCTCAAGGTTGCAAAGATAGCTTCCTCGTCTCCATAGGGAGTAAAAAGGCCTTCCTGTTCGGGCCGGATCATTTCCGGAATGCCGTCTACCGGTGTCGTGATCACCGCCAATCCGGCGGCCATGTATTCCAGAAGGGTATTGGGAAAACCTTCATACGAGGAGTGCATGACACCGATATGGCTGTGAGTCAATAAATAAGTCAGATCTGACACATGGCCGTGAAATCGGATACCGGGAAAAGAGGCATATTCCGTTCTCAACGATGCCAACAGTTCTCCTTCGCCGGCCAAATCAAACTCTAAGGCCTCTCCTTTTTCTAAAAGACAGCGAACCGCACGACACAAAAAAGAAACCCCTTTGCGTTCCGATATTTTACCTGCATAGACCAGACGAACCGGTACTCCGGTTGAGCCCGGAGAAGCTGTCTTATCCGAGAGGGCGATACCGTTATGAATAACGCGGATTTTGTCGGGTGTTAGAAGGTGGGGCGGGATTCCGTCCTTAATGGATTGGGAAGGGACAATGGCGGCCCGGACAAGCTGACGATAGTCGAACCGGATACGACGGTTATCCGGCAAATCACCGGCCAATCCCAACCGCGCGACCACAGGTATGTCCAGGAACCTGGCTGCCACACCATAAGTGCGTACCTCTTTTGAAATGTTGGTGATGATCACATCGGGCTGGAGACGGCGAAGCATCCGAACTGCTTTGAACACGGCCCAGGGTGCATAATCCATGCCGAACCGGACCGGGTAAACGGTTGCGCCCGCCTCCTTTGCCTTGTCAAGAAAGTCCTCGGGACCACGTGCCAGAAGAACGGTTTCCACCTTTTTTTGCGACATGGCACCCATAACACGAACCATCCAGCTCTTGACTCCGCCCCAGGTCTTCGCGGAAGTGACAAAAAGGACTTTCATAATCCCGTAAAATTAGTTATTTCCATAACTCAGCCGCCGCCTTTTTCGCTTGTCTCTTCCAGAAGGGATGATCTATCTTTTTCGCACCCTCAGGAAAACCCGATATGGCCGCTCAAATTGAACAACGTTTGAAATCCCTTCTTCTTCGTGGTCTGACTCGATGGTTCCAAGCCGACCGGAGCGGCCGGGCCGTTCCGGTCGCCCCGGAACGTATTTTAGTCGTCCGCCAAGACAACCGTATCGGAAATCTCATCTTTATTCTCCCGCTTTTGGAGCTTTTACGGAACCGTTTCCAGACGGCCAGGATTGATTTGATTGTAGGAGGGCGCTTTCCGGATTTGTTGCAAGGATGCAGTTTTATCAATACCATCCATTGCTACGATCAGCTTCGTTTCATCCGTTTTCCCTGGCTCTTTTTTCGTTTCCTTTACCGGATTCGCTCGATACATTATGAGGTGGTTTTGGATGCCAAGCGGGTCTTTTCGGTTAATAATTTCCTTTTGACCGTCTTCTCCGGTGCCGCCTTCCGCATCGGTTTCCTGCATTCGGACACGCCCGGAAAATATAATTTTGAAATTCCGTTAAACGAAGAGCCTTTTTATGAACCCGTTTTTTTGGCGCGTCTTTTTTCGGCCTTTCAACCGGATTATTCGGTTCCAGCGCTCCATCTTCCTTTAACCGCAGAAATGATAAATCAAGCGGATATTTATTTAAAGAGATTGGATTTACCCGTACCCCATCGTCTGATCGCCGTCCATCCGGGCGGTCGGGGTAACAAGCGGTGGCCGCCGGAATCCTTTGCACAGGTCTGTACCGGACTTTTATCCGAACCTGATATCATTGTCTTTGTTTTTCTGGGTCCGGATGAGGCGACGCTGGAAACCTGTTTCCCGGAACATATCCGTTTGCGAATCATCAGACCGCGAACACCCTCGGTCATGGCCGCGCTTTTTAAGTCGTGTCGATTACTGATCTGTAATGATACGGGCCCGCTTCATGTGGCGGCTGCGGTGGGTGTTCCGACCGTGTCCATTTTTCTTTCTACCTCACCTCTCCGGTTAGCGCCGCAGGGGCCGCAACACAAAGTGTTGGACGGCACTCATGGCCAATACATGACGCCGGATCAGGTTGTACAAGCTGTCAAGCAGTCGGCGGGAAAAGAAGCGGTTTAAGAGAGACGAAAAGTTTGCTTAAATCAAAGTCTTTTGCTCGTTCTATGGCCTTGATCCGCATGGCGCGATAATAATCGGGATCCGCCAGCAGCGTCTGTAACGCCTCTCCCCAAGCAGCCGGTGTCATGGGTAAAAGGCCGTTTACACCGTGTTTGATTAATTCACAGTTGAAACCTACAGGTGATGCGATTGGGGGAGCACCGATTGCCATGTATTGAATGGCCTTGAAACCGCACTTGCCCCGATTATATTCTGTGTCCTGAAGCGGCATCAGTCCGATGTGAAGTTCGGATAGCATGGCTGCTTCTTCTTTGCGGGACCATTTGATATATGTCCAGCCTGCGGAATTCAAACGATTGTCCGGATGATCGCAAATATAACGAAATTCGGTATGTCGGCAGGAATCGCGCACCTCTTGAAAAACAGGGAGAAGGGGATATAGATTCTTTAGATTATGGTACGATCCTATCCAGCCCACAATAGAAGGCTTTTCTATGGTCATTGAAGTGGGAACAAAACGGACGAGATCAACCCCGGTTGGAATAACCGTCACTTTTTCCTGGAAAGCAGCGGCTGCAGCGGCTAAACAGCGGTTACCCGCCACTACCTGATCCGATGATCTCAGGATATGCTTAAACCGTTTAGAGCCCTTTTTGGAAAGATAGATGGCATCGTCGAAATCATAAACGATACGAGAATATCGTTTCCGTAAGAAATCAAGTTCAAAGGGTCTGATGAGTTTTTTTTGCAATAGAAGCGTTTTTGCTTGAGGAAGCCGCAATAGCGTGAACCAACGGGCTAACAAACCGTCGGATAAACCGACGATGCGGTAGCAGACACCCTCCGTTGCGAATAGCGGCTCATAGGCATGAAGCCTGAAAAATCGGCTGGGCGTGGTTGCCGGTTCGGTGGTGAGAGCAAGAAGATCAAGCATAAGCCCGCATATATTGGGGTGTAAAGTTGAGAAATAGGGGTGTCATCTTACGTGTAAATTTAGGTATTTTTAACGAACCGTATCAATGATATGATCTTTTTTGTATGAAACCTGAAGAAATCAAATTGTTTTGGATTACCGAAGGGGGCGAAAATCATGCTCCCACACGGCATCGCGCTCTTATTTATTCACCTATCCTTAAGAAAATGAATATTGTTCATTATTATGGATATTCAAAATACTCCTATTCTACAGTCCGAAAAAAAATAAAACAAAAACTGCTTAAGGTTTCTCATAACGAAACCATTGTGCGCTTACTTTCCTCTTTACTGACGGAAATAGGACGAATAGGAACGCCATATTATCTTGTACGATTCTTTCTTATTCCTTTTCTACGGGTTAATAGAATCATTTACCTGCGTTGTTTTCCATCCTGGCCGCACAGGATAATGATAAAAATATTTCGAAAAAAAGTCTATTTTGATTTTGATGATGCTCTTTTTCTTCAGCGACCCGCAAAAAATATCAATGAAGAATGTCGGGAAGGACAACGGAACGAACCTATGGCGCGTCAGATTGGAGATTTCCTGATCCGCTGTGATGGTGCTATCGTGTCAAATCAGTATCTTGCCGACTGGTCAAGCCGGTTCTGCAAGAATATCTGTATTATTCCTACCTCTGTTGAAATAAAGGAAAAATATCTTGCGGCGTATGCCCCGGAGCAACCGATCATACTCGGATGGATTGGGGCGCCCGAAAATCAAAAATACTTATCTGCTGTTTTTCCTGCCATAAAGAGAGTTTTGGATGAGTTTCCTCAAATTATGCTTCATATTATTTCCAGCCATTTTTGGGAATTTCCGCATACTCGTATTCAGCGTATATCATGGGACATTCAAACCTATCAGGCGGAAATAAAGAAGTTTTCAATGGGTTTAGCGCCATTAGATGATACGCTCTGGACAAGAGGAAAAATGCAGTTTAAAGCTATTCAATGTGCTGCTCAAGGTGTTCCGGTGGTCGCTTCCCCAGTAGGTTTTGATTTATTGCACTGGAAAAACGATGAAAACATTTTGTTGGCCCGACAAATCGATGAATATTATACGCAAATCAGACGTTTAATCGATAATATCGATCTTAGAATCAAGATTGGCCGGGCTGGACTTGAAACGGTTCGGCGCTATTATGACGCTAACGCGAATGCCCGGCTTTTGCTAAATAAGCTTTGCGATTCCACGAGCACTTCCTGAGCAAGAGGCGATGATTTTTATAGGATATTTCACGAGGTTTCTTTTCTGTTAAAGTTGCCTAATATGCTATATTTCATCATGGAAGAGAGAAATATTTCATCACATTAGATGCTATGATAACATTTCTGGCCGGCAACCCGGTTCTTCGATTTGCCAAAAAAAGACGGTTGAAAGCAATCAACCTTCATCTTGGTTGTGGCGGTCACCATTTAAAAGACTATATCAATATTGATTATTTTAAATCGGATAAAAAAGACTCTTCTCGAACCGGTTTTTGTCCCGATCTTCGCATGGACATTCGAAAAATGTCAATGCCGGATCAGTCTGTTGACGAAATTCTTACCATTCATACTCTTGAACATTTTAATCGATGGCTGACAGTATCATTGATTCGGAAATGGTTTGGTTGGTTGAAGCCGGGTGGTAAATTAATTGTGGAACAACCGGACTTGGATCAATGTATTCATTTTTATATCAATCATCTTGGAGAGGATTTGGATACCCCGCTCGGGAAATTAAATAGGGGCTACATACAATTTTATGGCAATCAATGGGATGAACTGGATCATGAAACTCATCGTTATGTTTGGACTGCAGGTGAATTTAAACAGGTGTTAGCGGCAGCAGGTTTTTCCAAGATATCAATTTCTCATGCCGCCCGATACCATATTCCGCAGCGAGATATGTATGTCGAGGCGATCAAATGAATTTATCCGGCCTAGTGAGAAATATTAAACACAAATTCAAGGGTCGCCCGAGAATACAGATTGTCGCACCGACAGACTCGTGGATTTTACAGAAAATGGGACAGGAACTTCTGCAAAGAATTCCTTTTATCCATTATTCGCCCTGGAAGGCCGACCAACGAGAAAAATGGGATATCGTCTATTTTATTAACTATGCTCTTTTTCAACCCGTACCAAAGGCCCGATATATCGGAGGCTATTTTACCCATAAGGAAAACGATCAATTCGAGAGAATTGCTCGGCAAATGCATTTTACCGTGAATATGTCCAAGAAATATGCCCAATTATTGGATTCCATCTCGAAAAATAATTTCGTTATTCCGCCGGGTGTGGACTTAGAAAGGTTTGTTCCAAAAATGAAATTGGCTGTGGCCGGTCGTTTCTATCCGAGTGGAAGGAAAGGGGAGGATTTAGTGGAAAAAATTAAGTCGCTTCCCTATATAGAGATTCTGACCTCCGAAGGAAAACTGTCCCCCGATCAAATGCCCGGTTTTTACAACAATGCGGATTATATCTTCATTCCGGCCAAACTGGAAGGTGGACCCATGAGCTTGTTGGAAGGACTTGCCTGCGGAAAGGAAATTATTGCACCGGATGTCGGAATGGTTCCGGAATTCCATGAGGGAATACATCGCTATGATCGGGATCGACCGGAAAGTCTGATAGGACTAATAGATGATCTTTATCAAAAACGCCTTGTGATTAGACGAAATGTGGAGAATTATTCCTGGGACAATTTTGCCCGATGTCATCAGGAATTATTTTCGAAATTACTGCAAACCTTATAGCTGGTTGAGCAGAGATTGCCATTCTGCAAGATACCGATTGATATGGAACACTTTCTCCGCCAAGGCTCTGCCATTCAGGCCCATCTTTATGCAGAGTTCCTTATTGTTGATCAGATATCTTAAATAATCGACCGCGTCTTCTTTTTCCCTAAAAATAAATCCCGATACGCCATGTTTAATGAATTGATCGATATCGTAATAGGGGGTCGTGACGACGGATAAACCGCATAGCATGGCTTCCGCTCTTGAGCGGGGCATTGTGGAAAACTGCGTTGTATTGAGGTAGATGGAAAACATTCCCACGGTTTTACGGTACTCCATATATTTTCGTTTCGCCCAAAGCCATTTTTCCAACCGTTGACATCGTTTTCGGATTAATTTGGGCAGAACAGCCTGAGGATCCGGTACGGAAATTATTCGGCAAGGTGGTTTTGAACCGAATAATTTATCCGTACCTAAAAGATTTAAAGGAATCTCTTTTGCGCAGTGTTCAAAAATCCAACCGCCTTGATTGAAGGTATTGGTTAAAATATTAGCAGAGGTCATTAATACACCAAGTTTTCTCGGCCCAATAGGATATTCATCGGGGTCAAAACCGTGAATGATAGCTTTGCCTTCAAATCCCCATTCCCGGAACGCTTGTTGCGAATTGCATACGACCGGTGTTCCTTTGAGCAAATGCCGGAATTGTGTTACCGCTAACTCATCCACTTCCTGCCAATTTGTTTGGGCTCCCTGTTTAAATCGGGCTTTTCGCGGGACCGTTCCATGGCATAATCCTACCATTGGGACGCGATGCTCTCGACACCAATGAAAAAGAAGATGGAAGGTATTTCCCCAATCCGAGGAAAGAGGAGATTCATGAATGGTGGGAGTCAGTATATTTTCATCAAAAGGAAGGATGGCTATGTCGATATGTCTTTTGTCAAGCTTTGAAATGAATTGTACGTTCCACGGTAAGGGGCGAACCGCATGATTCCAGAAAAGCCTGTTTTCCGGCGATTGATAAAGGAGAAACCTGAAAGGAAGTTTGAATAATTCGTACTGATGTCCGGTATGCCAGGAATACGTTAAAATATTGAGTTTCATCTTATCCGGCTATGCTGGGTTAGTATTATTCATGAAAAGTAGTAAAAATAAGTATTATTGTGATTTTATCATTAAGGGACGCTTTGTGTCGGATTACATCATCTATTTTTTTCTTTATCCTTGGTTTCTTAATATATTATCGTTAATATATTATTAACTATGATTTTAAACGTCCGCTCCCTACCTCCGTATAAAATCCTCGACCTCTCGGAGTCTGCCCGGAAATATGAGGATGTCATGGATATCAAGAACCGCATGGAAGAAATGATCAATGCCGGAGACCGTTTCATTGCGGTTAACCTGGTCCAGGTTGAATATATGCACAGTTTTTTCATCAAGATTCTCACCATCACTTACAAGAAGCTGAGAGCGTCGGGCGGGGATCTGGTACTCATTGCCCCGAACAGCTTTATCAAGGAACTGATTCAGCTCCTGAATCTTCAGGAATTTATTACCCTATTCAATAGTGAGTTAAGTCTTGCGGACTATCTAAAATCAGGTTAATCATCCCTTATTGTCCTTCCCAAATCGCATGTACCTTATCAAGAAGGTCGTTCCGTTTCCGTTCAAATTCCGGTTTTGTAACACAAAATATTTGGCCTGACCCGGCACCGGGATGGCCGTCTCCTATATTGAGGCTGCGCATAATTTCCCCGATGTCCTTGGATGATTTTCCTTCGCCTTTGAGGGTCAGGGAACCGGACAACATGAAATTGTTCGTCTTAACACCGGATTCGAACAGATGCTGAAGTAGAAAAACACCCCGAATATTCGGGTAAATGAGCTGAGCCAGATTCCGTTCAACCTGAAAAGGGCGATGGAGATCGGTGAGATCAATGATCACGTAATCATGTTTGGTGTCCCGTGCGTGGAAACGGGCGGATTTGGCTATCATCTCGAGCATCTTTTTCTCGAGCTCCAGGTACTGTTGATATAAAGTGCGGACCTCATTTTCCTCGGCAATATCCGGTAAAGGGGATTCGGCCATGCGGAAGAGGAGCCGGGTATAATAATCCTCTTCCGCCTTTTTGGTTTCAAAACGGGCCTTCAGGGAGCAGTTGATGATTCGGGAAGGGCATTCTCTGCGCCAATCCTCTAATGATTCAAATCCAAAACTGTCATGTTTATCCACCTCGCGCACGGTTTCCTCATAAAATTCAGGAAATTCGTAATCATCACGATAAAATTCGAAAATGACTCGGGCACAGCTTTTTTCAGGAGCAAAGCGGCCCGGAATGGCGGAAAGATCCTTGCCGCGCCGTTTGAGTTCTTCGGCATTGCCCGCATGATGGTCGAACCAGAGACCGCATTCTCCGGGATAGGGCAGATCGCACACAATATCCTTTTCGGTTACCGGAAAACCCTGCCGGGTCACGGTATTAGGGCCGGTATAGGCCACTTCTTCCACCTCATGGATGGCACTGCAGAGGGCGCCGCTGGCAATACCGTCGAAATCATTATGGGTCACAATGCGTGTAAAAGACATATCGGCCTTTCATTTTGCACATAAAAAAGAAAATAAATATACTTTTTACCTTTTCATGGACGCTAATACATCTTGTAAATAGGAGGGGTATTTTATCATTTTTTTAGCCGGCTATGCTGACCCATCTGTCCATTCGCGACTTTGCTCTGGTTGATCGTATTGATATTGATTTCCAAACCGGCTTCAATGTCATTACGGGTGAGACCGGCGCGGGGAAATCAGTTATTTTGGGCGCGCTTTCCATACTGCTCGGAGAGCGGGCCAAAGCCGATATGGTCCGTACAGGGTCGGACAAGGCGGTGGTACAGGCGGTCCTTTCCGCTGAGAACAACCCCGCGCTTCTCTCCGAATCCGAAGCCCTTGGGGTCATAGCGGAAGAAGGCCAATTCATCCTTCAGCGAGAGATTACCCGTGATGGTAAGGGGCTCTGTCTGATCAATGGATTGCGTGTTCCACTCGCTACCCTTGAAAAATTGGGCAACCTTTTTGTGGACCTGCACGGTCAACGAGAAAACGAGACCCTTTTCAAGACCTCCCATCACCGTCGTTTTCTGGACGATTATGCGGGTAACCATGTTCTGTTATCGACCTATCAGAACCATTATGACCAATATTTGCGGGTCACAGGCTCTCTTGCCGAACTGGCGGATAAGGAAAAAGCGTTATCCGAAAAACGGGAATTCCTGGAATTTCAGAAAAAGGAACTGGAAGGCGCTCATCTTGCCGTCGGTCGGGAGGCCCTGCTAACCGCTGCAGTCAAACGGCTGGAAAACCGGGAAAAAGAGGCCCAGCTTTTTGAGGAACTGGATGCCTTGGTAAACACGGATCTTTCATTGTTGGCCGCACGTTTGAAGAAAAACCTTCAAGTCCTGTCCAAGTTTGATGGCCGCGGGGAGCCCCTTTTCTCTCAGGCGGAAGAGGCCTTGCTTAAGTTGTTGGACATCGGCCGTGAGGCGCTCCGGCTGGTCACGCCTGAAGAAAAAGAGGTTTCGGATTTGGATGCCTTAAACGGCCAATTGGCCCAAATCGGACGGCTCAAGCGGAAATATAAAAAGGATGAGGACGAATTGCTCCGGTTGCTTGAAGCCACAAGTGCCGATTTGACCCTATTGGAGAATGTGTCGGACAAACGGCAGGAACTTGAGAGTGAACAGGCCCGGCTTGCGCAGGAACTGCGGAAGAGGGGCAAGACGCTTACCTTGTCGCGTCAGAAAAATGCAGTGGAATTCGATCAGAAGGTCAACAACCTGCTCAAAGCCATGAACATGGTTCATGCCGGTTTTTCAACCCGCCTGACTTTGCTTGACGATTTCGCTCCGCACGGTCTGGACGATGTGGAGTTTATGGCCGCCATGAATATCGGTGAGACCGGAAAATCCCTCTGTCGTATCGCCTCGGGCGGTGAGATGGCGCGCGTCACCTTGGCCATCAAGAGCGCCTTGGCCGGTCAGGACAAGACGCCCACCCTTATTTTTGATGAGGTCGATTCCGGTATTGGAGGAGAGACTGCGGCCAAGACCGGCGTGCTCCTGAAAAAGGTAGCTAAACACCATCAGGTTCTTTGCATTACCCATCTCCACCAGATTGCAGCCGAAGCCGATCATCATTATGCCGTTGAAAAGTCGGCCAAACAGGGAAAAAGCGCCATTACCATGCGCTTGCTGGAAAATAATGATCGGATTGAAGAACTGGCGCGCATGTTGGGTAATGGCCTGTCCGAAGAGAATCTGTCGCATGCCCGTACATTACTGAAGGGAGTCCAATGAATCTGGTTTCCGTTTCGCTGCTTTGTGTTACGTTGGTCTTTCTTCTCCTGGAGGTCATGACCGGTAAACCGCGCGTCCGAATTCTGTCGGCGTTGGCCGAGCGGTTTGTTTTTCTTCCCTTTCTGATCTACCTGGTCATTCAGGCTATTCAAAATGATCATGCTTTTCCCATCCTTCTCTTTTTAGGGGCCTTCGTATTAACGTGCAAGGAGGTCATGGTCGTTTTCCATGATATCGGTTTTCTTCTCGGTTATGGCGGCTTTGAAGCGATTTCCACTCGACGATTCAACCGCTTTTTTCTGGCATTGGCCACGGTTATGATGGCGCTTCACATCAGACCCTGGGACAATCTTGCCATGCTGGCTGCGCTGATGATGTCTGTGGCAGATGGGTTTGGATTGCTCTGGAAATATTTTATCCGTAAACGGGGTATTAAAAATTTGAATCTGGCTATTCGCATTACCTTGGTCCGATTACTCATGAGTCCTGCTTTTCTGATAGTCTATTTTTATGATCGTAATTCCAATTTCGGCGATAATTCATTTATTCTGCAATGTACGGCGATTTTCTTTGCCATCATGTTTCTGGTCACCGACGGTCTGGACGGTTATTTTGCGCGTAAGCGGAACGAAGTGACCAAATTCGGAAAATACTTTGATCCTTTTTCAGACAAGATCTGTACCCTGACCATTTTTCTCTGCTTTGTAGCCAGCAATTATGTGCCGGTCTGGATGGTGGCTCTGATTTATTATCGTGAAGCGTCCATTTCCGTGCTCCGTACGCTGGCGGCAGCGGAAAATATCGTCATTGCCGCCCGTCCTTCCGGAAAATGGAAGACCGGGCTTCAAGGAACGGCCATTCTGACCATCCTAGTTTTGGCCACGGTGTTGAGCGAATTGGGCCGTTCGGTTTTTCCGGCCATTTATCCCGACATTTATGCTGACCTGCTTTTGGTGTGGGATTATGTTCCCTTTGTACTCATGACCTTTGTTACCATTGTCACCGTTATTTCCGGGATTGACTATTTCCTGGCCAGCCGCGTTATTTTGGATAAATATTTCAAATAGGAGTGATCATGAAAAAGATCCTGAAAAAACTGGGGATCAGTGCGGCGGCCGGTCTCTTGGTCGCCATTCTGCTCTCGGTTTTTATGCGCTATATTCTGACCGATTTCTGGACCACCCTGGAAAACAAGACCTATGATCTCCGTTTCAAACTGAAATTCGACAGTGCCGCACCGGCCTCCAACCAGGTGACGGAAGGTGTTCAAGCGGTTTCTCGTATTGATGATATCATCATCATCGATATTGACGAACGCTCCATGTTGGCGGATAAGCTGGGTTTGTATTACAAATGGCCGCGTAGTTATCAGGGTCAGGTGGTCGAATATCTCAAATCCGGTAACAATGCTTCTGCCACCTTTGATATTCACTTCAATGATGCGGATTGGGGAAAAAGCGAGGCTGAACGCATTCTGACCATCATCAACAATCAGAAGGCCCGCATCGGTTTCAATTCCACGGACGAGAAGCATTTGTCCGAGGCCATCCGCTATGGCGTCAATTATGATCGGGACTTGGTCGAGTCCACGCGACAGGCCGGCAATGTGATCCATGCCATGATTATGAACGACACCAGCAACTACGCCAACCGCTCCGATTATATTGCGCGCACCACGGAAAAACACCGCCTGGAATCCAACCCGGCGTCAGCCTGCCGTATGGAAGAAAGACTTACTCAGCATCTGCGCACCTACAAAGTGTTGGACGGTGCTTTTCCGGCACTGGCGGAGGCTGCTGATCGCATTGCCCTTGTCAATGTTGACAAGGATGCAGACGGTATTCACCGTAAATTGCCGTTGATGCACAAATTCCGCGGTTATACTTATCCGGTCATTTCCCTTCAGACCTGTCTTAAAGTGATGGGTAAGCGTCTGGAAGAGGCTAACTTTATTCCCGGTCAATATCTGGATTTGGGTAAGCCCTTTTATCTCCGTCGGGAAAAAGAAGGAGCCATGACCGTTTCCTATCCGGGGATAAATGAATTGATGATTCGTTCCTTGCTCCGTGCAGCACCGAAAATCCGCAAGATGAAGGATGGCGAAAACCTGCCCATCACGGAGAAAATTGTCATTAGTAAGGATGAGGCGGGGGTCATCACTTGTGACATCTTTGCGGGGACCTTATCCTTCACTACCGTGAAGGAATTAAACGGTGTCTCTCCGGACGAAATTAAGAAGCTCAATCTCAATGAGCCGGTTGCCGTGGGTGACGCAACCGCACTGATTCGAACAGCAGAGGAAACGTTCACTATTGTCGAAACCGGGAGTGGTGAAACTACTTTTGAAGATGTCCCTCTCTCTACCATGGCTTTATTGACGGCCATTCCTGGCCGGACGATCATGGGCCTTTCTCCCAAGGAATCCTTTATCTTAAGCAACATAATGTCGGTCGCCAAACGGAATGATTCTCTTTTGACGGAATATGTTTTACTGAAAGGGAAGACCCTTTCCGAACTTCTCAATGCAACGGAAAAGGATTTAGATGCCCTGTCTCCCGGTCAAACGTTGGAGTTTGGTACTCCGATCCGGATTCCGGTGGATGAGTCGGGCCGGATGACCATTAATTATAAGGGACTCAAAGCCTCCACCTTTAAGACCATTTCCTTTTATGACATTTTGGCCAAGCGGGTGCCGGCGGATTATTTCTGTGGCAAGATATTCATCATCGGTTCCGAAGCCGTTTCCATGGGTGATATTGTGAGCGCTCCCATGGACAAGGATTTTGCGGGTTTGGAAATCCATGCCACGGCCATCAACAATATTCTGAATAATGATTTTATTGTTAAATGGGGCGATACCCAGCAAATGGCGCTCTTTGTCGGCCTTTGTCTCCTGGCCGCGCTGATGGCCTTTTTTGTGAGACCCCTCTTTTCCATCATGGGTACCGTTCTCTTTTCACTCGCTTATTTCATTTTTGCGCTCCACCAATTTGATATGAATATCAATGTGGATGTGGTTAGGCCCATCATCGGCATGTTCGGCTCCTTTGTCGCCATTCTCATCTACCGCTACATTACCGAGGAAAAGGACAAAAAGTTCCTTAAAGCCACCTTTGAAAATTATCTCTCGCCTGAACTCATTGATCAGATGTATGAGAACAAGCAGTTTCCCAGTCTGGGAGGTGAAGAATCGGTCTGTACCGCTTACTTTACGGATATTCAAGGTTTTTCCACCTTTTCCGAGAAGCTCGGTAGCCCGACCCGCCTGGTTGAATTGTTGAACGAATATCTTTCAGGCATGACGGATATTCTCATGGCTCATGGCGGCACACTTGATAAATACATCGGCGATGCTATTATCGCCATCTTCGGTGCACCCATGAAACTGTCCGATCACGCGGACAAAGCGTGTATCACGGCCATCGGCATGCAGAACAAATTGGCTGAGCTGCGTGATAAATGGAAGTCAGAAGGGGATAAATGGCCTGAAATCGTCCATATCATGCGCATGCGTATCGGCATTAATTCGGGTAATATCGTTACCGGTAACATGGGTTCCAAAAAGCGCATGAATTACACCATGATGGGAGATCCGGTGAATCTGGCCGCCCGTTTGGAATCTGCGGCTAAACAATACGGTGTATTTACCATGTTCAGCCATTTGACCAAAGATTTTATTAATATGGATCGCTATGACACCCGGGAACTGGACAAGATCATTGTGATGGGTAAGAGCGAACCGGTCTCCATTTATGAACTGCTGGATGAAAAGGGGAAATCCCCTGCCAATGTCACTGAGATTGTGCAGATGTTCACGGAAGGGCTTTCCCTCTACAAGAAGCAGGAATGGGACAAGGCCATTGATATTTTCTCAAAGAGTTATCCGTTGGAAAAGGGCTGGCGACCGGATCAGAAGACCAATCCCAGCAAGTTGTATATCGACCGCTGTAATGAGTTCAAAGCTAATCCTCCGGGTGCGGACTGGGACGGTGTGTATAAGTTGAAGTCGAAGTAATTAAAAACATAGAAATGACCTTCTCTTCCCTCCATCCTGTCATCCAAGCCTTACTGGCGGGTTGTTTCACCTGGAGTATCACGGCCCTTGGTGCGGCAACGGTCTTTCCCTTCAGGAATGTCAGCCGGAAGGTGCTTGATGTGATGCTGGGATTCGCCGCCGGCGTCATGATTGCAGCCAGTTTTTTTTC
>MGVN01000238.1:20918-26990 GCA_001800515.1 Elusimicrobia bacterium RIFOXYB2_FULL_49_7
GCCGGCAAAATAGCCTGGATACCCGCGGTGGTGGGTTTTCTATGCGGCGGCCTCTTTTTGCGGCTGATAGACCAATTTTTACCCCACCTTCATCTCGGGCTTCCCGCTTCCTCCGCCGAAGGGATCAAGACTTCCTGGCAGAGAAGTATTCTTCTGGTGCTGGCTATTACCCTGCATAATATTCCGGAAGGATTGGCGGTCGGTGTGGCTTTCGGCGCGCTCAGTCTGCATTTGCCCTCCGCTACTTACGGAGCGGCCATTGCATTAGCCATTGGGATTGGTATTCAGAATTTTCCGGAAGGGGCGGCAGTGTCGATTCCTTTGCGTCGCGAAGGGTTCAGCACACAAAAGGCTTTTTTCTATGGGCAAGCTTCCGGTGTTGTTGAACCGTTGGCGGCTGTGATCGGTGCTGCTACTATTCTATTTATGCAACCTATCTTACCCTATGCTCTTTCTTTTGCAGCGGGTGCCATGATTTTTGTCGTGGTGGAGGAATTGATCCCGGAATCACAATCCGGTGGTAATCCTGATTTGGTCACTTTGGCAGCGATGGGTGGTTTTGCTGTTATGATGTTTTTGGATGTGGCACTCGGATAAAAAAAACGGTCATTTTGTATCCGTCATTGCTTTTTATGCTTTGATCTTGTCACCGAAAATCCGTGTTGCTATTTCGCGGATTTCCGCAACATAGGCCTTGGTCTCGTCATCCTCTTGACCTGTCAAACAATCATCCAGCTTTTCGATTTTTAACACAGGCGGACCGTTTTGCACGGACCGTGAACGAAAGACCGGGATGACGTGACATTGCTCAATCAGCGTCTTTTCCTCTCCGCGAATGAGCCCTTTGGCCAACGTGAGATTCAAAATAAGGCTTAAGACAAGATACGGTTCGGAAAAAGACCAGGTCAAGGTGCCCATGGAATAGGCGATCAGGGCCACGCGGTCCTTATCACGTTTTGTCTGATAATATTCGACCGGCTGAACGACATGAGGATGATGGCAGATCAACATGTCTGCTCCCGCTTCGACCAATTCATGGGCTGCTTCAATCTGTCTGTTCCGAGGATAGAATTCAAATTCAAAACCCCAATGAACCGATGCGATAATGATGTCGCAACCTTGCGATTTGCAATGGTTGATTTGCTTGAGAAGAAGTGAGAGGTCGGGTCGACCCTTTTTAGGCAGGAGATGTGCCACATTGACCCGGTATTCTTCACCCGGAGGAACAGGTCTGTTGTTCAGGCTGAAGGTGCAAGAAACAAAACCGACCTTAAAACCCTTCACCTCAAGTATTCTTCCTTGTTCCTTTTCAATCGTGTTCCTGTTGGTGCCAATCGCAATGATTTTCTCCTCATCCAATTGTTTTAACGTGGTTTCTATCCCTTCCAGACCCATATCGAAGGTGTGATTGCAGGCCGTATTCAGCACCGCGTATCTCTTGTTCAGATGACCTTTAACCGTGTCGAATTGGGCTTTAGTTCCATGTTCAGAGGGCGTTTCTTTGTCCGAAAATATCTCCTCTTTGACCGGTTGAGTGGTCAGTTGGGATTCCAGGTTGGCAAAGGAGATGTCTTTGTCAAAGATGAAAGAGTGAACCTTTTCATAAAGAATATCTTTTGAATTTTCAAGTGCATCGGTGCGAATTAAATCACCTACCGCTCCAAGCGTGAAAGAGGATTTCTTTTGAAAACCGGATGGAAGAGAGATGTTTTTCTTATTGTTGTCGTCAAAATAGGTTAAGTCATACGGCCCGGGTTCAGGATGAAGAACAGGACGATGGCATTTATAACCCCAATACATTTTATCGAGCAGGGTCATTTCCTTGGAATCGGTTGCGCCGTTCTTTCTCGGAAGACGCCAACATCCGGTCAGATCCGCGAATTTAAAAATAGAAGCCATGATAAACCGGAGCGGTTTTGGCGCTTGAACCGAATCAAAAGCCGTCACCGGGAATGTCCGTTTCATGACACCTCCTTTTTTGGGAGCAAGATTGAAATGAAATCGTCTTTTATCCAAAGATATAATAAATGCTTCGGCAGAACGCAAATGTCCGTTGCACTGCTATTTCTCATTTTACCGGTTGAATCGGACGGGCGTTTTTTTTATCTTCTCCTTTCTGTGCAGAAAATAAAGAATAAAACAAAAGGACCTGCTTGAGGGATGGAACCCGATCCAACTATGTAGACCTCCATATTCATTCAACCTATTCTGACGGATTATCCACCATCCGTGAAATTGTGGAGGCTGCCTCCACAAAACAGATGGCTGCCATTTCGTTAACGGATCACGACTGCATTGCAGGCGTAGCCGAGTTGACCGAACTGGCCGGCAGGATAGGGTTGGAGGTCGTTCCCGGTGTGGAAATAAGTTCACTGCATGATAATCAGGATTTCCATATTCTGGGTTATTTTTTTGATATTCATAACGACAACCTCAACCGCAAACTCGATGAAATCCGACAAATCCGTATTGAACGGGCCCGAAAAATAATCGATAAACTTTCTGCCAAAGGGATTGTCTTGCGTTTCGAACGGGTCCAGGAATTCTCAAAAGGTTTTTCCCTGGGCCGGCCCCATATTGCCGCTGCGCTAATTGCCGAGGAATATGTCAACAATGTGGCCGAGGCGTTTGATCGCTACCTTAACAATAACTCCGAGTTCTATGTGCCTATCCAGAAACTGACGCCTCCGGAAGCCATTGCCCTGATCAAGGAGGCGGGCGGTATCGCCATTCTCGCCCATCCTCATATCAATAAGGATGATTCCATTCTGGAGACACTGGTTCAGGAAGGATTGGACGGTCTGGAGGTTTATCATCCTCGCATGCCTTATCAGGCAGTCAGGCAGTATCGCCAGTTTTGTCACAAGTACGATTTAATCGAAACGGGCGGCAGTGATTCGCACGGTGCGCCGCATGAACACGGCATTGGGAGCGCACGTGCTCCTTATTCGGCCGTTGAAAAGATGAAACACCGCCAGGAAAAGACAACGCTTCTACACTGAAAAGTTACTGGTATTCCCAGCCGACCGTCTTGGGCCTTAAACTGCCGGTGCTATCCGGTAGTAAGTGATAGGTGCAGATGACCCGTTTTTTCAGGTTATTGCAATAACCGGTCGCTTTGGCTAAAAAGAGGCTGTCCGTTCCATTTTCGATGGAGACTTCGTAGTATCCGTCTTTATATTTGACGTTGGTAAAGCCTTCATGCCAGGACGGATCCGACTCGATCCGTTTTAGCGCCATCATCATGCCGTATTCGGCCGCTTCTTGCGAAATCTTGCGATTCATCGTCCGTTCGTCAATCTGACGTTTGACGATAAAGACGATGATCAACGCCAAGGCAAGAAGCGTGATTAATGAAATGACTAAAACCACATTGGATTGAGCGGAGCCTCTGTTACCCGATACGATGGAACGATTCGATGGCGTCATGTTTTCCACTGGATTTCCTCCCGCTGCTTTTTAAAAATCAGCTTGATTATTTTTTCCCGGGCCGCGTTTTCCATTTCGATGAAGGACAGATGGTTTTGGAAGACCGGTTCACCGTGAACCGTTTTTGCCATGATTCGGAGAACCTTGCCTTTGACACCGAAAAAGGATTCGCCTAAGAAACTGAAACTGAGAAGCAGCACATCATTGATATGGAGCTCCTCCACGGTCCTTAAATTGAGACCGCCGCCGCCGATGTCGATGACGAGTCCCTTGCTTCGTTTGGCATCCTTGACTACTTGCGGTGCCGCATCACTTCGTACCACCCGGAAAGCGGCTTCGTTTTTCACATCCAACCGGACGAATTCACGGAGCTGCCGTCGTCCCATTTCCGCTACATGGGTGATGTAAAGGAAGTGCCCGGAACCGTCCTTACGCAAGAGGCGACTGTCGAAGAAGTATTCCGCGTCCTTGGGTTGGAAAAGATTGCAGAAAAGCGGGGTGCCGGGTAAGGAGGGGACTCTTTCCTGTTTGTCTTGCGGCAAAGAGAGGGCCAGTTCCAGTTCCGAGACATCGTGTACCCTCGTCATGATGCGCTCGTCCGAAGGATCTTTTGAAAAGGTAATGGCCACGGGCTGTCCCACCCCGAGTTCGCGGGAGGAGTAGAGGCGTGTCCCTTCCGGCAAACGGGAATATCCGAGTTTGTCCCGAAGAGAGGCTACGGTTTGAGCCAGACCGGCCAGACTTTCCCGATCAGACACATGATTGTTGATGTCACGGGCGATGCCGATTTCAAAGGAAAGGATGTTCTTGAAAATCGATTCCGGATCCGGTACGCGGCTCTGGTGGATGATACGACGAAGGGTCTCCTGTTCCGGATTGTTCAGATTGTGATTCAGGGCGGCCATATCGAACCGTTCCCAGGAAAGGCGGGCATTTTCCTCCTTGCGCCGGAGATAACGCCATAACATAACACTCCCGAATCCAATCAGGCCCACCACCAAGAACAGAATCAAAACAAGAATACTGGTTTTAGAGGCACTCGGCCAGGTTTCGCCTATTTTAGTAACACGGGTAATTTGCGCGGAAAGGGGGCTTACAAACAGGCCTAACAAGACGTGAAGAAGGAAGCGCTTCATTAATTTCAATTGACTGGACCGGCCCATTTTTTTATCTTAATTAAATCCGATAATTCCATTTTGGGATATACGGCTAACTCGTTAGTATAGAATAAATTATATTAACAGTCAAGTCAATTAAATTCTGGTTTGGCGCTTTAAAAATGAAAAAGATCCAGATTGATAAAATTGAAAACGGCATGATCTTAAGCAAACCGCTCATCGGTACAGGCGGGAATGTGTTGTTGAACGAAGGGATTGAACTCAAAGCTGCAATGATATCCCGGCTTAAGAACTGGGGTATCCCCTTTGTAACGATCCAAGGGGAAGAGGAACGGGCGGTGGAGGAGCAGGCATCCATTAATCGTGAGGTTCAATTGCCGCAACTGGACCGGATATTTGTGGATACGCTGAATCATCCCCTCATGAAGATTGTTTACGATGCTACCTTCAGTCATTTGCAGGAACGACAGCATGGAAACGGGTAAAAGCGCCAAGGACCGTATCCGCGAACTGACCGAATCGGTCACCGGGCTTCCTACATTGCCCAAAGTGGTTACGCAAATTACGCAGCTTCTTCAGAATCCGCGTACCTCGGCCGAAGAGGTGGGCCGCGCCATCACCATGGACCAATCCCTGGCCTCCAAGGTATTGAAATTGGTCAATTCCGCCTTTTACGGATTCCCGGGCCGCATCAACACCATTACCCATGCCATCGTCATTCTGGGTTTCAACACGGTCAAAAACATCGTTTTGACCGCCTCCATCTTTGAAAAGTTGGGAGGCCGCGGCGGCAGTCAGAGCTTTGATCTGGAGAAATTCTGGCTCCATTCCATCGGCACCGGTGTTGTCGGCAGGGAGATTGCCCGTAAAATCAATTTCCGTTTCCAGGAAGAAGTATTCATTTCCGGGTTGCTTCATGATATCGGCAAGGTTATTGCCTTCAAATATCTGCCCGAGGAATTTGCCCAGGTTTGCCAATATCGTGACGAGAAGAACTGTCTGCTTATGGAAGCGGAAAAAAAGGTCATGGATGTCACTCACGATGAGGTGGGCGGTTGGTTGGGCACCAAATGGAATTTGCCCGAGGATCTTCGTTTTTCAATCTTGTATCACCACTTTCCCAAACAGGGTGCCAAACATGAGACCATGGTTTCGGTCATTCATTTGGCTGATATTTTTACGCGGGCGCTTGGAGTGGGATCCGGTGGCGACAATCGCATTCCCATTGTGGATACGGGGGTTTGGGATAAGCTTCGTTTCAGCCGCCCGCTGCTGGACAAGATCTACAAAGATATCGACGCGGAACTGGAAAAGGCATCGATTTTCTTTCAGATTATGTAGTTTCAGAATTTTTATTATTCAGCGCAAATCGGAATAGACAATAATTCGTTTGTCACCCGCTTTTACGTCCACTTTGCGGGCAGGGGTCGTTTCGCTACCACTGCGGGTGCGCAGGCCCAAGGTGATATCATATTGCCCTGGTTTTACAGGCACACGAGCAATCCGGACTTCTCCCGGAAAGAGA
>MGVN01000238.1:27013-33381 GCA_001800515.1 Elusimicrobia bacterium RIFOXYB2_FULL_49_7
GGGACACCCATGGCGCCGGGCAAAAAGAGTTCCACACTATTGACAAAGGAGCTGGTTCGCTTAAATTCGGGAATAGCGAATTTTAGATGCCAGGTCTTGCCCTCTACATCAACGGCCGTGGTGGCAAACTCCTTTGATATAATGACCGGTCCGTCGCCGATAAGGCTGACGGCTACGATTTCAGTGGAGCCGACGAGTGGGCTTTCTTCGGGCAAGGTGCCGAAACTTTTCTTAAATTCTTCAATATCATCCGTGCGGCCGGTTTTTTTAGCCAAGGTGAGCAGTACGCTTTTCAGCGTGGGCGGAATGGGACATTGCGCCTCAAGCTGGTAGGCCTTCCAGGCCGTATAATATGAAATATAGGCATTGTCGTAGTCTTTGTCCTGTTCATAAAGGATACCGGCCAGGTAACGGAGAAAACCGTCGTCCTTGATGGCCTTGTTTGAGGCGTTCTTTTCCTTCAAGATATTGCACTTGGTCTGGACCTTTCGGATTTCAACGAGCGCGTCGTCGGTCTTGCCTTGCGATGCATAGGCCAGGGCCAAAAAGGCGTTGATCAGGAGCTGCTCATAATCCAGGCCCGCATAAGGCAATACATAATCGTTGGTGACCAGGGAAGCGGCCTGTTTGGAAACGCTTTTGGTGAACAGATCAGCCATTTCTTTCTCGGCCTCGGAAAGATATTCGATTGCCTGATCCGCATTACCGGCATACAGAAAAAGCATGCCCCTATCCAGATGATATAAGACGCGGTCCCGTTCCGGGTATTTGTCGCTGTTCTGTTTGATTAAATCAGCTGCAAATTCGAACTGACGTTGACGTGCCTGGGATTGCACCTTATCAAAATAGGACATATTTCGGGCGCAGCCGGACCAGAGGACGATAAAAACAAGTAGGATTGAGAATAGGAATCGTTTCATGGTCCGGCACTCCCTTATAATTACATTTTATATTTCTTGCGCGTAATATATTTCTTAATCTTTTTGGTACCAATCCAGAGCTTCTCATTGCTTTCCACCTTAATGAGTTCCAAATCGGTCTGATAATACATGATGCGCTTGCCTTCAATGGCATCCTCAATGGTATTGATGGAGCCTATGAGCATGAGATCCGCGCCTACCTCTTCCCCTAATCTTTTCTTGGAAGCTTCGGAAGCATACGTCTCCTGGTCCATCTTTTCTTCGCGCAGGTCATTGCGCTCGGTCTTGCTTGCAACAAAGGTGACGCGGCCGGAATTGATGAGCTCGCGCTGCATGTCATTCACAAAGGTTTCGACATTGATATGTTCGTGGCTTTTGTTGCGGACCGTGCCCACAATGATGGTGGGTTTCTTGGCTGCACTTGCATACGCTTCCGTCCAGGGACGTCCCATGCAGTCGCGGATCATCTCTTCCGCCACCAGGCGGGAGTCGGTGTCGTTCCA
The DNA here is from genome assembly GCA_001800515.1 of Elusimicrobia bacterium RIFOXYB2_FULL_49_7. The sequence continues at coordinate 28,437 of MGVN01000238.1, forward strand.
TTCGCCGCTTAAATCCACGGCTTCATCGGAATCAATGCGGCTTACTTTGCCGCCGCCGCACCCGGGCAGCAGCAGTCCGGCCGTGAACAGGGCCGTGATGATTAGAATGTGTCTTGTCATATTATACCTCCGGTTAAATGATGGTTTCAAAATATACTTAAAAAGCGGCCCCAACCGAAAGACCGCTTAACAAGGGGGTGTTTTTGCCCCACACATCGGAAAAAAGGGTGAAAAAGGCGCGGCTTACCCCGAACCGGTCATCCAGAATGCCCAGACAAAGCCGCAAAGCATAATCCGATTTATCAATATAACCGGGAACAGCGGAACGATTGGCGTTCTGATAAGTGAAAGACAATGCGGCAGTGATGAGATCTTCATAGCTGAGCGTGGCACCGCTGCTCCAGCCAGGCTGAAAATGATTTTGATTTTTAAAAGCATAGCGGTAAAAAGCTTCACCCGAATAAAATAGACCCCAATGAGCGGCATAGCAGGCGCCTACTTGATAGGCGCCCGAACCGAACCCTTTTTTAGAGGAAGCGGTGGGAAAAACGATTTGTCCGCCCACGACTTGACGGTTGTTCAAACAGTGAAAAAGATAGGCGTCCATATCTCCGATACCGGTGGTCCAGTTCCTCTTTTTATCTAAACCGTTCACACGTGTTTCCAGGGAGCCTTTAAAAGCCAGAGAAAGATAGCGCATCTTATATTTACCGGCCACATGCGGTGTCAGCGTAATATCATAGGCTTGATTATCCAGCCGGTCAACCGTTGACTTTTCGTTAAAATTAAAAAAATGAAAACCGCTGGTAAACCATATCTGATAAACATGATAATCGATCAAGAAGCCAGGAACCTCATTAAAGGCATAGAGGCCTTGAAAGGATATGAGTAGCGTAAAAACAAACGTTTTCAACAGCCGTTTCATGATATCATTTGTTTGTCAGAAGGGTCTCTATCCGGGACTTGCTCAGGAGCAGGCAAAGGATGGTTTTAGAGTCAATGATATCACCATCTTGAACCTTTCTTTCCGCCTCGGCAAAGGGAAATGCGGCCTGTTCCACATATTCCGATTCATCCAATTTCGTTTGTCCGGTAGGTGTTATATCGGTGGCTAAAAACAGGGTGATAAATCCCGTGGAATACCCTTCGGCATGGGCATAAGTGAGAAGTTTGACCAGCTTGCCAGGTACGATACCGGTCTCCTCCTCACACTCACGGGCCGCGCATGCTTCCAAGGAGGCGTCCGTGCTGTCCACTACGCCGGCCGGCACTTCGAGGATGGTGCGACCGATGGCAGGCCGATGCTGGCGAATCAAATGAACGATTCCGTTCTGATCCACCGGTAACACGGCGACCGCATCTTTAACCCGTACTATTTCTCGAGTCCCGTGCCGTCCATCCGGTAATTCAATATGAAGCCGTTCAAGTTTGAGATACGATCCGGTAAAACAGGTTTCGCGCTTTAAAACTTGCTCCGTAAACATTACTGCTGTTCGCAGCTCTTGCCGCCTTTTTCCTTCCATGCCTTCAGGACCGCGACTTCTGCACCGCTCACTTTGGGCTTGTCCCCTTTGGGCATTTTGCCTTTAATAATCAGCGCAATGGACTCATCCATATTTTTTATGGTGGCGGCAAGGTCTTTGAGGGAGGCGCCGCCTGCGGAATGGGCGGTATGACAGGGAGCACAGCTCCGTTCAATAAGGGGTTTCACATGGGTTTCATAGCACAGGGAGACCTCTTTCAAGCTGTCGGCGAGAACGATCTCCTCAGCCTTGATGACATCGTTCTGTTTTCCCCAACCGAACAGAGCTAAGAAAGAAAAGGAAAACAGGAAAACCGGGAGGATAGTGTACTTCATGAAAGGCTCCTTTTTTGGTTTTCAGATAATATACGATTTTGAGAGACAGGATTGAAAAGAGAGCTTTTCAAAATTTTGTATAACCATTCATCTTGCAGAATAAATGGGGAAATAAGTAAATTATCCTACAAAAAGGAGAAGAAATGAAAATCAAAATCGTACTCTTTATCTTGGTGTTGACGTTGCCCGTACAGCTTTTGGCCAAAGGCGGGGTTGTGCCTTGCCTGGCGACTTGTATGATGGGAGATTCCCGTATCGGGCTTGCCATGAATGAAGGAAAAGACATCGAAGTTTACGACTGGCTCAACCTGGTCGGCAGTCTTTCCGGGCTTTCCGTTGCGACACGCGCGTATGCGGGTTATGAAAACGGTTATAAACAGGCCGGTACGGTCGGTTTTTGTGTGGGTTATCTTTGGGGACCCCGTCCAGGACGTATGTTTAAAGAGTATAAGCTGCGTACAATGGAAGTATTAATGTGTATCCCGGTTGTCAACATATATCCTTGTGTTGCCCTTCCTCTGGAAGCCTACGCGGGCCACACTTTAACGGAAATCATCCAGTCAGAAGGTCTTAAACGATAGGCTCGGTATTCGTTTTTTATCGAATAATTGAAACGGCGCGTTATGCGCCGTTTTTTGTTTAAGGAAACATGATTCATTTTATTCTCATAGCCTTGCTGCTGGGTTCCACTGTTGCGAATACGGCACCGACTGCGGACTCAACCTGGACCGATAAAAATATCCTTGCTCTGATAGATACCACTATTGCCCGGCAAAGTAATCTAATCTCCTTAAGCTGCCGATCTCATCAAACCCGTCAGGTCGGGACAGCGGCTCCTTCTCTCTTTGAAGGGACTGTTGATTACCAATCCCCCAACCGGCTCTTGCTCCATTATTACACCCCGGCTGAAGAGATCTATGCAGCCAATGATTCCTTCTTTCTCTTTTTCTCCTTTTCTCAGAATACGGGCGCTCGCTTCAGGCGCACAGGCATTCATCCGCTTGAAAAACAAATCATGGATCAGATGGGCCAGGTCCGGAGGAATACCTTGTCTACTATGCGGAATGACTATTTCTTCACTTTTGTTCGTTTATTGGGAGATTCGGATGTCGTGATCTCGGCTACGCCCAAGTCAGGATGGAAGGCCTTAAGCGCCATTCTCATCAAAATCAACCGGAAATATGTTGCTTTAACCGCATTGGAACTTTACGACAAGAACGGCGCTCTGATTTCCCAGACACAATACAGCGGGTTTATTCCGGTCATCGGAACCCAGGCCTATTTCCCTAAAAGATCGGTGGTACAGACCGTGAGCGGAGAAAGCATCGAAAACTTGGTCACGGATTATACCCGATTGAAATTCAATCCGGTTTTTGAACCGACCCATTTTTATCCGGTCCTGCCGAAAAATGCTGTTTTGGAAGAACCGCCCAGTGAGAAATAATCCTCTTGTTTTCTTAGTCTTTTTATGGGCAACCGCGTATTTTGCTGTTCCTGTTCAAGCAGGCACGGCGGCCAAAGATACGATCAACCCGATACTGCCCCTGGGCATGACCGATGTCCGGTATGAGCAGAAAAAACTTCAGGCCTCCTCCTTGTCCGATGAAACCAATCCGGGCAAGATGTTCTTTATTCTGCTTATTCGATTCTATCAAGTCGTTTTTTCTTCACAGGATGGATCAAGTTGCCAATTTCGCCCCAGCTGTTCCCATTTTGGGGCCGATGCGCTGAAGCATCACGGATTGGTCCAGGGAGTGCTTATGACCTCGGATCGCCTGCTGCGGTGCAATCCGTATACGGAAGGGCTTTATCCTATGGCACCGGACGGGCAGCACCGCGAGGACCCGACTGAAAAACATTTGCTATGGAGTGAGAAGAAAAAGCCTTAGTATTCAGAGTACCACGGATTCTTTGTAATATTCTGCAAAATCAAAAGGGCTTTGCGAATCCCGTTCCGGAGCCAAAGAACCGCCTGCTGCGCGATAGAATTCAAACAATTTAAAATAGGTTTCCATACGCTGAACGGGCGTTAAGGCAATCCAGGCGTTTTCTTCGGTTTCAAAGAAATCATCTTGTCCGGTCATGTCTCATCTGCTCCAACTCTTTTTTTAGGGGTTCCCAGTAGGCACGATCCGCTTGTCGTTCATTTAATTCCTCTCGAAGTAATGCTTCTTCCAAGGAATTGATATCTGATGTATTAACAATAAGGAGAAGCGGTCTTTTTAAAGAAAGGAGATGGATGCGATCCGAAAATTGGCCTACCAACTCACGAAGCATTTCCGGTGTACGGCATTCTAAAAGCCAGAAATCGATTTTCTTGGCATCATCGCGATGTTGTCGATAATCCTCTTCGACCAGACGTCGAACCATGGGCCAATCTTTATCGCGCTGTGTTTTTTTTGCCTGTACCAGATGGGAGACTCCCATTACCGGTATAGTCATGCCTTCAAAGAAAAAATTGTTCCGGTCTTGCCAAAGTACTTCAAAATCCGGGCAATTCCTCATTTTGGCCATAATATCAATCCGAAAATTGGTAAGGCCCTCTTTCCGGCAAATAAAATGGCAGGCATGTCCGCGAAGGAGATATTTTTCTTCCAGAAGCGGAAAGAAAGTGTTTTCTGCCTGAAGAGAAGCCAAAGCGTTTTGCAAAGCCAACAAGTTGTTTTGATCACAAAAGACGCAGAAATCAGAATCACGAGTAAATTCGGAGGCCCCATAGAAGATACATGCCTGGCCACCCATCAATAAGAATCGTACCCGATGCTTAAGAAGAGCGTGGTAAATAGAAAGGATAGGATGGGTGGTCATTGAAAGAAAAAGATAGGCGGTCTGAAAGAACGGAATCAAGAGAAAAGGCGATTTCATTTTGAGATGATGATGCCGTATCAACTATTTTCTCGTAACGTGAAAAAAATTTACATCGTCATAATGTTATTGATATCCATCGGTGACTTAGTTGCACAGGCATCAGATGCTTTTGCAGACACCCTCTTTGCCCATGATGAAAAGGGCCGGGCCATACTGGAATACGAACGGCTCTTTTTTTACCACCCTGCGGACACGGCTTCGGTAAAATGGCAGATGCGA
>MGVN01000238.1:33652-40780 GCA_001800515.1 Elusimicrobia bacterium RIFOXYB2_FULL_49_7
ATTTTTATACGGGCCGCAAAGGGGATGGTCTGTTCAGCGCGACGATTATCGCTATGTTCGGTGGGATTACCGCTTATTATGCTTACCATGGGGCAGAAGGTCGAACCATTGCCTTTGCCTCCATCACCGGTCTTTTTTATGCGGGTAGTATCTATGGTGCGGCCGTGTCTGCCCGGTTGCACAATACGGAGAAGCGTGCCTATTATTTGAAACGGGCGGACACTCTCTATCGAGGCAGGTAAATGGCTGTTCGTTTGTCCTTAACCCTCTTCCTGGCCGGATTGTTCTTGACCGTCTCTGCTGCTGCTACAGATTCCCTACTGCTTTTTTGCGGATATCTGGAAGAGAAAGGGGAGCCTCTTTTGGCTGCCCACGAATACGGCCGTTATCTTTCTTTGTCAATGGATTTCCAAGAAACCATCCGTTTGAAACAGGCTGCTGCTTTTGAAAAAGCGGGGGAGCGGCAATCGGCACGACGAGGTTTTGAGACAGTTCTGGATGATTTTCCCGGGTCAGACCAGGCTAAGCTTGCCCATTTCAACTTAGTCCGAAATGCTGTTGCCGGGAGGGATTACCGGTTGGCTCGGTACGAATGGGGCGAACTCGGGCAATACGCGCTGACCGCAGCGGATTCGCTGGAACGCAATTACCTGGATATTCTGATTGACGCCCATCTTTATCGGGCTGATTCCGTCAAGCTGAAAAGCGAACGTCTTATGTTTTCCCCGGTGCGCCGGGTTCAAGTCGACTCTTTACGGACTATTGCCGCCGCGTATCAGAATGCAGAATTCAAATTTCCCAATTTCTCCTATACCCTTTCCGGTTTTGTTCCAGGCGCCGGCCGATACTATGCCGGTGATCGGAAAACAGCGGCTGGCGCTTTTCTGTTAAACACGTCGTTGGCCGGGCTCATGGGCTATTGTGGGTATCAATGGGTTACCCATCACGGTTCGGTACGCTATGTGGCGGGCATGGATTTCGGGGTGGTTGCTTTCTTTTTGTTCCGGCGCTATTATGAAGGGAATAAGAAGGTGGCCTATGAGGCAGCCGTACGACATAATCAGGAAATTCAGCGCCGATATCAAGAAAGGTTAATCGGTTATTAATATTGCAACCGGAATGATTGGAAATTAATTTTATTACCATGAAACATATCATACCTTATTTCCTGATTTTCTGTTTCTTTGCCTCCCTAAACGGTCAAGATGCAGCCATAAAGAAAATAAACTTGGCCGTATTGGAGCTTGAAGGCAAGAATGTCTCTCAGGCCGAAGCAAGCATCCTGACTGATAAGCTGCGCGGCGAATTCGTTAGAAGCGGCCGGTTCCAGGTCATTGAACGGGGCCAAATGGAGACCATTCTGAAGGAACAGGGATTTCAGCAGAGCGGCTGCACAGACCAATCCTGTTTGGTGGAAATGGGCCAACTCATGGGCGTGGAGCGTATGGCAGCCGGCAGTGTGGGCAAAATCGGCAATATGTTTCTGGTTTCTGTGCGTATGATCGATGTCGCGAAAGGGCAGATTTTAGCGACCGCAGAAGAAGAACGGGATGGAAGTATTGAAGAAGTATTGAAATCCGCTATTCCCGCTGTGGTTCAAGCCTTGACCGACAATACAATCGGAACACCTTCTTCTTCTGTCAGGCTACCCCCATTCGCATCCAAGCCAAAAGGGGGGTTGAAACCGGCAGCCGCGACCTGTCTGATGAGTGATGCCCGAGTCGGTTTGGCCATGAATGAAGGACAGGATGTCACTATTTACGATTGGATGAATTTCTGCGGAAATGTGGTTCAAGCCTCGGGTTTGGGCATATTAATAAAAGCTTATACCTCTTATGAAACCGGTTTTCAGAAAGCGGGCGCACGCGGTTTTTGTGTTTCTTATTGTATGGGTCCCCGTGCAGGCAGTATGCTGCCGGAATATAAAATTCGCTCCATTGAAAAGCTGCTCTGCATTCCGGTGGTGAATATTTATCCCACACTGGCTATTTCCATGGAAGCCTATAGCGGCAAGACGCTGACTCAGGTTATCGAAGAAGAGAAATTAAAACGCTAAGCTTTTAAAACGGCTTTTAGCGGTACCACCCATTTTCCAGAATCAATTCTAAAACCGGTAACGGCAAAAAACCGGAAAGATCGGTGTTGTTCGACAATCGTCGCCGCAGATCCGTGGAAGAGAGTTCCAATGGTTCCACCGGAACGGGCACCATTCGAGAAGCCAATTCCGGAAAATGGTCCAGAAAAGGAAAGGGGGGGCGTGCTACAACCGCCAATGTGGCCAGGGCAAAGATCTTTTCAGGATGGCGCCATGTTGAAATCTCCGGAATATTGTCAGCACCTATCAGGAAGAAAAGATCGGTATCCGGATTATCTGCATGAAAAGCGGAGAGTGTTTCATGGGTATACGAGAGACCGCCTCGCTGTATTTCAATATCCGATACTTCAACCTTATCCAGGTCTTTGAATGCAGCCCGTGTCAGCGCCAGTCTTGCTTCAGCATTCAATGCCGGGACATCTTTATGGGAGGGCATGTAGGCGGGCAGGACGATTAGCTTGTCTAAATGAAGGTGGGTGAGGGCGGCTTTGACGACCCGCAGATGGCCGTGATGGGGAGGATCGAAAAGACCGCCGAAAAGTGCGATCCGTTTATTTGATGACAACGCTTATTTTCTTTTTTTTTCTATTTTACGGTTAAGACGGGTCAAATCCCGCTTGAGATCATCCACAAAGATTTTCATTTCGCTGCGCGTGTCATAGGATACCAGGCCGAAAAGATGAATGCTTTTGTAGAACCAGCCCCGGAAACGAACGGTCCGGATCGCGACCTGCTCTTTTTCCTCGAGCATGGTCAATCTTAATGCGCAGGTATCCACGTTTTGCCTGGCATTCTCATAATTCTTGAGTTGATAGTTTGCGAGCGCCCATTCATAGCGCCCCCGAACGCACCAACGGGAATCGGGATACTCCTGTTCCAATGCCTTGAAATAATGGATGGCCGAAGAGGGATAGCCCATACGCCGGTAAAGACGGCCTGCCAGGAATTCCTTTTCCGCCAGCTTTTCAAGACAGAGGCGGTTCAGACCGCGCACGGAATCGGCAAAAGCGCTTTGGGGGTGGACATCCATAAAGTTGTCCGTCTCTTCAATGGCTTTGCGGGTCAGCTCCTGATCAAGACGGGGCGGCAGTGATTCTTTGATAAGGGTGAGACAGAGATGGTAATGGGCGTTGTCTGAATAGGGCTCACTGGCCGGAAAGTCTCGCACCACGGTACGGAAGTCGGTTTCCGCAGCCGGAAAATCTTCGAGCTGATAATGGCACAGGCCGATGTAAAACTGAACTTCCCCGATATAGGAATTGCCCGGATGATCAAATTTGATGGCTTCAAGCTGTTCCAATGCTCGGCCGTATTTGGCATCATCGTAGGTTTTTTTTGCTTCGGAGAGGAGGTCTTCAACCAGCGGCTCAGGACCCACATATTGCGGACCGCAAGCGGATAGAATAAAAGAAAGCACCGGCAGCAGCAAGACGGCAAGAATAAGGGGTTTTTTCAAGTGGGGTTACTTTTCCAGTTGATTGATGTATTTTCGGGCTTCCGTTTCGTATTCGCTTTGCGGGTATTGCGTTAAAAGATTCTTGAATTCAACCACAGCCTGATTGTTGTCTCCCAGTTTCATGTAGCAGAGGGCGATACGCATTTGAGCATCATCCGCCTTATCCGTGTGCGCATAGGAGAAGACCATTTTATAGTTGGTGATGGCAACAGCATATTGCTTCAGGTTAAAGTAGCCCTCACCGGTCCAGAACTGGCTATTATCCGCATATTTTCCGTTAGGGGCTGCCTTGAGCGCTTCTTTAAAGGCCACCACCGCATTCAGAAACTTGCCATTATTAAAATAGGACTGGGCAATGCGGTAACGTCGTTCTTCGTCCGATAAACCGGCCAGGGCGTCTGTGGCACCGGGTTTGAAGGTACTGATGGAATAGACCGCCGGCGGTTTTTCCCGCTTGGGTACATTTACCTTGGTGCGGAGCGAGTCGAGTTCGCGATAGATGTTTTTGACCTCTTCAGTGAGCACGGAAACACGGTTTTCAAGCTCTTCTATCTTGGCCGCACTTACGCTGGCCATTTCTTCTGAAAAACTGAGGAGTTGGTTGTTGATTTCCGTGAGCCGGGCGTTCATTACTTCCACATCCAATTTGGCTTCCTGGGATAGTTTCAGTGCTTCGTCGGAATTTTCTTTAACCGTGACAATGTCGATTTCCGGAAGCAAAACATCCCCTTCCGGGGTGGCGGGTCGGGATGCCGAACAGCCGGTCAGATAGGCGATGACAGGAAACAGGATAAAAATGGAAGATACTTTCATAAAATATGGATATAAAATAGCTATGTCTCGGAAACAAGTCAAGTGAAGCGGCCGTTATGAGAAAATTCCCGCCATTCCTTCATGGTCATCATATAAAGATAACGCTTGGACTGAAAACGGTTTGCAAGACGGTATAGGAAAAAGTAAGCAAACGGGGATTTTATTGGATTATAGAGGGTATCCATCAATAAATGAAGCACTGCGCCCGTAAAAATGGCCCAACCGGCCAATGCGTGTCCGCTTGCAATAAGAACAAGGAGCAGAATCAGGGCGAGATCGAAACCGTGAAAAAGGAAGACCGTCCGTTGGCCTTTCAGATGCAGATCATCAGCCAGAAAATCGCGGAAACGGTTGCGTCGTCCTACTTTGCAGAGATATTCGGGCACATGATCCAAATCAATAAAGACCCCTGCCGTGAAATGGAGGGCTGAAAGCGGGAGGGAGCGGGTCAGACCATACACCAACCCGGTTGATGCCAGGGAGGCGATGGCATGGGGAAGTGGTCTCAATTGTCCGTTTTGGGTTGCCGCAGGCTGATAATGCGTCCTACCACGTAAATGATGAATCCGATCACAGCCATAACAAAGGAGACTGTTTCAAAAATCGGCGGCAGCATCCCTCTTTTCCAGAAGAACATGATGGTTAGGGCGCAGAGCAGGACGATAAAACCGGCGACTCTCAGACGTAGGCTTTTCTTCAGCGGATCATGGCCCTCTTTTTTTTGAACCGGTTCGGTCAGAAAAGAGAGATCGTTTTCCTTGGGTTCTTGATTTTCCATGGGAATAATATAACAATTACTTGGAGTAAACACCAATGGCGAAAGGCACGTTTTCCAATCCTGGGAAAAGGGACGGAGGGGAGGAGAGAATGGCCATTTGGGTACTGCCGCCGCCGTCCAGGGCCAGGCACTCCCGAAGCCCCAGGGCACCGGACAGAAAGGCCATTTCGAAAAACGAGGCTTCCCCGGCCGTGATGAAAAGGATGATGTTTCCCTTCCAGTCCATGCCTACCGCACTGCAGCGATGGCGCCGGTGAATGTGGAGGATTCCCTTTCTTTCCTTCTTCAGCGGTTCTGGAATACGACCTTTATAAATCAACATGGGAAAGGACTGGACCGCATGCACTACGTCCCAAACCGGTTTGGACTGATAGAGAAAATGGGCCCCTTTTTTGTCCACAATGAAACAGCCCGAATAATTTTCCCGAAAAGGGGCGATACTTTTACCGTTTTGCACGGTCAATCCAAGCGGCGATTTTTCCCGGTTTGAACCTTGGCGGTAGTAAAAATAGCCCGCATTGATGGCTGCAAGACAGCCGGCCTCCTTGGCCCATTCCTCTACCGGACGGCCCTCTCCTGATTGACCAAGGACTTTAAAGCCATAGGATGCGGTATCCACTTTAAGCAGAAAAAGACGGAGGCGGGTCGAGTCTTTTCGTTCCAGGGTCAATTGACCCAGAGAAAGACCTGTTTGCACCTTTTCCCAGACGACTTTTCCTGCCAACCAGGCATCTTTTTCGGAAAAAATGGCTTGTTTTGAAAGAAAGCCTGGAAGCGGGGAATGGAGGCCGGAAGGTTTGATGACCGAATAGTCGGCACCGCTTGCGGTTAAAAAAAGGGAGCATAACAAAGAGAGCAAAATCCGGGTGCGGGCCATAGCTTAAAAAAGTAACTTTTTTTGCATGAAAATTGACATGTTTTCTTTGCAAAAATTAGTTTGTTACTTTGTCTCTTTCGGAGATTCCACCCTTTTTCGAACGGAAAAATATGGCGAATCGCATTGTGATTGGAACCCAGTGGGGCGATGAAGGCAAAGCCAAAATCGTGGACTTTCTCACTCAGGATTCGGATATGGTCATCCGCTTCCAAGGTGGGGCGAATGCGGGCCATACGGTCATTGTAAATGGTTCCAAATTCATTTTTCACCTCATCCCGGCCGGTATCATGCATCCCGGCAAGGTCTGTATTATCGGCAACGGCGTGGTATTGGACCCGGCGCAACTTATCCAGGAAATCGATGAACTGAAGGCCAAGGGTATTGAAGTCAAAGGACGCCTCTTTATCAGCCGGCGGGCCAATCTGGTCATGCCCTACCACAAATCCCTGGACCAATTGCGGGAAACCAAACTGGCGGGCGGTAAAATCGGCACGACGGGTCGCGGCATTGGTCCTGCCTATATTGATAAAGTGGCGCGCTGTGCCATCCGGTTAGGCGACCTTCTTTCTGAAAAGGAGCTGACGGAACGGGTCACCGTTAACCTTGAAGAAAAGAACGAACTTATTGTTAAAATCTATGGCGGTACCCCTTTTGACCCCAAAACCGTTATTCAGGAATACCTGGAATATGGGAAACGATTGGCTGATTTTGCTGCTGACACCTCAGGCATGCTGAACCGCGCCATCCGGGAAAATAAAAATCTTCTGTTTGAAGGGGCGCAAGGGACCATTCTGGACGTGGATCACGGTACCTATCCTTTTGTTACCTCTTCCAACACGGTGTCAGCTGCTGCTTGTACCGGCTCCGGGGTGGGCCCAACGGCTATTGATGAAGTCATTGGTGTGGTCAAGGCTTACACTACCCGTGTGGGTAATGGTCCTTTCCCAACCGAACTGGATGAAGTTCTGGGCGCCAAGGTGCGAGAGATGGGCGGTGAGTATGGTGCCACGACCGGTCGTCCGCGTCGTTGCGGTTGGTTTGATATGGTGGTCTTAAAGAATGCCATCGGTTTGAATGGACTTTCTTCTGTTGCAGTCACCAAATTGGAT
>MGVN01000239.1:0-4255 GCA_001800515.1 Elusimicrobia bacterium RIFOXYB2_FULL_49_7
CGCGTTACGGTATACTCGGAACAAGCTGGCAAAGGTGTAAATTTATCAGCTGCCAACAGAATGGGGATGATGTTAAGTGGTTTTGGATTGAGTATTGCCGGGGCGGCAGCGGTGGCATTAAATATGGTTGGAACTATGCCGATGTTCATCGGTATAATGGGCCTTGGTGGCGGGCTTATCGGCCTGGCGTTGAGTACCGTATCAGCAATATATTTAGGGTTTATTGGAGATGCGGGTTTGGTAAGGGGTGAACCTGTCAGGCCGGAGAATGCAGAAAAGCGGATAAATGCGATTATCTCCAGGTTGCCGAAGGATGTCAGGGAAACTATTGCTAATCTTACTTCAACCGAAAACCTGCAAATAGCCGCGCTTCCATCGAGTTCCAGGAAAGCGGCTACCTACGTAAAAAAAGAAAACAAACTTTATATAAATATATCCTTTATGGATAGCTTGATAGACGAAGTCAAGCTTGGCGCAATAATTAAACATGAGCTTGGCCATTACAAGTTGCGCCATATGCCGCAGGCACTGTGGTTTATTGAAGAGGCGCTGGTAACACTATTATTTGACGCGTCCGGCGCTGTAGAGATTATGCGTAATAAGGCGGCAAAAGAAGGTAAAAGTATTGCAAAGATAAGAACCAGCAGGGAGCTGGCTCTATTTAAAAAGGAACTCAGGATCGCACGCGGATTAAAGCCGGATGAAAAACTGAAATTAGCCGATATATTGGCAGCAATGCAGAAAGCAGGCATAGATCCGGATGGCATAGAAGAAGTGATGAAAAATTCGCCGGAAATAGCCCAATCTGTAATGCCTGAAAGCGATGAGCGCGCATTACAAAAGGCGCTCAATAGATTAGTTCAATCAAGTCCGGATAAAAAACTAACCGTAACAGATATGTTGGGAGCAATGTTGGAAACGGGCATAGATCCGGAACATACAAACGAAGTCATAAGAAATTCTCCGAGGATAACCAAATCTTTAAGGCTTAAAAACAGCGAACTCGTATCCAGATACAAAACGTTTACATTTACTAATGAAGCGTCTGAAGAACAGCTTACAGTAGAATTATATGAAATTTTGGGTAATACCTACATCCAGTATGGGGACAGGTTAGTACGGATAATAAATAGAACAGGAATGGAAGAAGATGAAATAATGAATGGGGATGTAATAGAAAATATATTAAAAAGCGAATTGCTTTTAGGTAACCCCAGACTGCGCAAATACCTTGGATTAAAACTTGAAGATTTAACTGTTGAGTTGATATCCAGGCGGTTGCCGGCGGGTGTTGAGCTATGCACCGAATTTCTGCCTTATTTCGATCAGAATTACAGAATAGATCAGGACATACAGCCTGCATTGGATACTTTAAGAGAAACTAATCCGGTTGAAGAGCTTGGAACCGGTAAAATGGATGGCGATAAACTTATTAAATATCTTGATTCACTTGTCATAATTTCGCATCCCGATCTGGTGAAAATAACCGGTTCTGCGACTGAGAAAATTATTAATGAACAATACAGGTACGCATTGCAGAGAATAAGCCAGTTCGGAGACATTGCCGCAGAAAAAAATTATTTCGCGGATGAACGATATAATTTGCTCCTGAACGAAATAGACCGTCTTATTTCGTTCTGCTCAATAAGAAAAATGGGTTATGATTATTTATTTATGGATGATATTAAAAAGCCCGGGTCAGCAAATCTGATAAAAGGAAAAGCTGATAATAAAGTGATCTCAATGACTGTTGCGGGAAAGCTGGTAAACTATGACATGGCGCACAATACAAACTGGCCGCTATCCGGCACGCAGGCTATAACTCAGCGGGATTGGGAAGCATTTTTCGATAAATATGGAGTTGATGAGGAAGAATACGCAAACTATGTGTTTTCAATTATTCCCGTGGCCGGTGAAGGGTCGCGAATATTAAAGTTATTTTATCTGATAAATAAGATGTTTGGAGCCATATTTAAAATTAAAAGAGGACAGGGTAACGGAGAAATCGTAAGGGAATATTTCAGGGAACACGGCATCGAATACACGCCGTTTAAGTTGGGTAATAATGAATATTTCCCGGATATTGCATTAGTAGGGTCGCTGAATGACAAAAATTTGTATATCGGCGGGCCGTCAACCGTAAATAGTGTGCCGGCAATGACACCCGTGTATAAAATCTCAAGGCAGGATGCGTTTACGCCTGTCCAGGGTTTTGTAAATGAGATCAATTTGGACGGAACTGCGAGGCCCGGACTTGCGCTGGTTGGTCATGGAGAAATCCAGGAACTTGTTATGAAGCTCCAGTCATTTCTCGTGAACCTGCTCAATGAGGGCAAAGAATTTGTGCTGCAGCATCTTCAGGGGGAAGATACGGGAAGCAGGAGAACCAAGGCGGCAATGGCGGCGTATATTATGAACGGGTTAACCAGTATGGCGGTCGTTACCACGCCGCAAATGCTGAATTTCAGCAGCAATGCCAAAGAGGTTAGCCAACTTTTCGCTCAAGGCCAGGTTGTAACAATAAATGGAAAAACCATTGAGAATATAACAAAAGACAGCGCCGGAAATGTGGAAATAATTTCATTGTATGGCGGTGAAGAAATAAAAGTGAAGGAAACTATTGAAAACTATACTCGCAATTATGAAAAGGCTCTCGAAATTCTCGAAAGGGCAGAGCTGGCGCAAAAGCAGGGGAAAGAGGGCTGGAGAGAAGAACAGCGTTTAATACAGCTCGAAGCGATGATTTATTTCAGGGATAATGTTGATGCCACATTGAAAAAAGTGAAGTATCAAAAAGCGGGAGCTAAAGAAGAACCGCTTTTTAAAGTTGTAAAAAAAGAAGGTGGCCAGTTGCTGCAAAAGGAAGACGGCACAATAGATTTTGTTGAGAAAAGTCAATTCGAAGATGTGCTGGTATTTACTGACCGTGCCGGCAATGAACAGAAAATCCCGCTGCAGGTTTATCTCTCCCTGGTACCGAAGTATTTTAATTCCAACGACTTTGGTACGGATTTGTTGGCCAGGAATTCAAATTTTATCAGGCCTCTAAAGCAGGTATATCATAATTTGCTCAACGATTTATTCGAACTAAGGCAACAACTTGAATCCGGTGAAATCGGGAAAGCTGAGTATCAAAAAATAATCGTTAAGTTAAGGGCAAAAGCGTCGAGCGAAGCCGCGAAAATAGTAGAATCCATAGATCCTTACAAATGGGAAGAATTGAACATAAAAAAATCAAATCTTATGAGCGCAATCTTTGGGGTCCCTGCCGAAATAAAGAAGCAGGGTGACGGCGCTAAATTCGTTAAGCCGAATAAAATGGCGCAAAATGTGGCATATTTTGATTCCATTCTTTCACTAAGTGATTTTACATTGGAAGACATAACTTTGGAGCAGGTGAATGAAATAGGTGATAGAGTCAGAAGTTTTTCCGGTGACATAAACGCAAGGCTTGGGTATCTGAATAATGTGCTTACAAAAGAAAAAGCCGGCACGAGAAAAAACCTTTTTGCCCGTTCGGAAAATTTGAAAGACAAAAATATAAATGCGCTTGTTGTAATTCAGGGAGAGGATGCTATTGATTTTACCCAAATCAAAGAGCCGGAACACTATTCGCTGTTATCCAGGATACTCAAATACACGCAAAAATTATTTATCAGCGACTATATTGAAGAAACGGAGTTTATTCAGGACATTAATGTAACTGCCGCGCAATGGGCTGGCAGGGAATTTGGCAACAGGCTGATAACTGAAAACACTTACAGGGTTTTGCTTGATATCTATGAAAAGATAGACGAGTATGGCGGCGAGCTCAGGGAGCAGGTAGGAGATTATACGCCAGTTGAACATGGCGAGAATATCATTTTCCTTATGGAATTCGGGAAACTTGTTGCCAAAACCCTGGATCCCAGGCAACGTTCGTATGCCAATAACGCCATTTATGATTGGAACAAGCGCTGTGAAAGCTACGGTGAAAACTTAACGCGCGCTATTGTAAGAGAACTTTTTGCGGAAACAATGGATGCTGAAAAACAGTCTTCAGGTTCCACCGCTTCATTGGAGACGAGGCGCAGGGTTGAGCCCATGGGTGGTGTTACGTCGGCTGAAGATGTTGTGGCCAGGGCGTACAGGGATGTCAGAGGGGCGCAGAGGTTGCTTAATGAAAACCTGCAAGCAGTACCACTGGAGACGAGGCTGCCCGACCTTATGCGGGTTGAATACCTTCTTTCTCAAAAGATGAGTGCGATGGATGACC
>MGVN01000239.1:4508-6922 GCA_001800515.1 Elusimicrobia bacterium RIFOXYB2_FULL_49_7
GGACACAAATTCCCGCAAGCGCGTCTATGGATGCCGCCAGGTTTGCCGGCAAAATACTGCAATTGGTGCGCAACAACAATGTCAACGGCGCGCTTAGATTACTTAAGAAAAATCTTGCAGGTGTTGGCATGGAATTGCGCATGCCCTACCTTGTAAACGTAAAACGGCTTGCCGACGAAGAACTGTCAAAAGCCGGAGCCGGAGCTTCGCAACAGTTTAATACATTTGTAAAAGGCGTTAATGCGTTTTTTGCCCTTCATCCCAACATGACAGGGAAAGCTTTTGGCATAGGCATAGAGGTTGACGGCATTGAAACCATTCACGTAATGATTCCGGAGAATTTTGACGAAAGGAAATTCCTTGCCGCAATAAAAGAAGACCATGAAAACGCCGAACTCGTTACGGTGCCGGAAAAAGAACAGCTTGGAGACATGGAAGGCTTCAAAAAAGGCGTCTACGTAGTATTCGAGCAGGAACTAACCCCGCCGGAAGAAGAGCAAATATCATTCGAATTACCCGGCGGCGGCATAATAATATCCGCAGCATTCATAGCTTTCCTTATTGCAGCCATCCTTCTGGGAAGCGCCGACCAGGGGTGGACTCAGGGATGGACTGAGTCGGTGTTAGGGGCAGCTATTGTTGGTCCACATGTGCTTAAAGGCATATATATTCCGCGTACCACGGATTCCGGTACGGCTGAAGCAGATGAGGTACTTGATGCTGAATCTATTCCGCTTACCGCGGATTCCGGGGATAAATATCAGTCGGTTGTATATGCTGCCAAAAGCTTGGTGGACCGGGTTCACAGGCAAGACATCAGGAATGTAGAACAAGCGTTTGTCGAAGATTTAAGCAGCCTGAATCCTTCGCAAAAGCTTATTTACGTAGCAAGTATAAATTCAGTTATTTCGGATAGGATTAACCCCGATACCCAGGCGGAATTAATAAAATTACTGGAAACTATCAGGAAATATTATAAATACAAGGAAGATTATAAATATAGGAAAAGATCATATGTTCTGCAAATAAACGTTGGTGGCAATGTTACAAACTGTAAACTTAATCGTACCCCTGAAAAGGGAAAATGGTCCGGCACTTTTAGTATTGGAAATAGAAAAGGCAGTGTTAAAATAGAAGGCGAGCCGGCACTGCAAACGGCAATAATAGGGCTGTTCGAAGGAAATACCGGAGATACCATTTATGTGTGGGAGAAGCGGAACTACTTTACTGACACAATAGGCAAAGCGGCATCCGTCGGGCTTCTTGCCGTGCTTGGCGCTGCGATTGCAGAGCTGGCCGTTCCCGGGTCGCTCATGGCGTCTGTGGGCGATGGCGTGGCGGCGGCAAATGGCGTAGTTGCTCCCGACATTGCAGGTATATCCGCCGCATTGGTAAGCGGCGCGGGCATTGCAGGTGTTTTTGCCATGATTTGGGGTGGGAACCGCCAGTGGGGTCCCACGCAGGATAAATGGGGCCAGCCGGACGCCGGGCAGGAAGGCCAGGAAGAAGAAAGCGGCCAGCAACCCCACCCCTGGGTGCAGAAGGGCGAAAAGAGCGGGGAACAACAAGGTACGGGCTGGAATAATGCGCTTAATATTGTGGCGCCTATGGCCCTGGCCATCATGGTTTTACTTGTAGCCGCTCCCGCTTTTGCTTTAACCGCCACTAATACAGTTTCTCATGGCGGCGAGTTTTTAGTTGCTGTTGTAGCAATGATTATAATCGGTGGAATAGGTGCGATAATAGAGCAATTTAAATCATCGCAGGCTGCCAGGGAATTTCAAAAGAAAAAAGCGTCCGATTTTGCCGGCTATGCTGTAAGGATAGCGGAAAAAGCTGGAAGCGACACAAAGGAAGCCAGGATAATCTTATTGAATAATCTTAAGAGTTTAGCCTCCGCCGACCGTCTTAAATTTGTCATGGCGGTAATTGAAGCGACAATTTTAGCGCTTGAAGACAAAACTCTTCCCGTTGCCAGAATCAGCAATGATAACGCCAAGTTCAATAAGTTAAGCGCCTTTCTGAAGGATGCAAGAGGTTTAGTCGCTTATAATGACGGTATATGTACTATAGCAATTGAAGGCCTGCCCGATACGCATCATGTGATTGTACCGGAAAACAGGTATGGCGATGATTTTTTAAGAGAGATAAATAAAAAGCAGCCCGGTGCCAATGCCAGGCTGGTAATGCCCGATGACATTACAACCATAGCCGGACGTATAACGCAGGAATGGAAAGAAGCTGATAACGGCTACGTCGTTTACACCTCCGTACAAAAGTCGGGTTCACAATGGAAAACAGCAGTTAAAATAGCGGTTACAGGCGCTTTTCTCTCGGCGGGTGCGCTCATCGCATCCCTTGCACATGCCGGCCAGGAAGTGGTGCCGGCAGGCGGCGAGTGGTTGCTACAGTTT
>MGVN01000240.1:0-16685 GCA_001800515.1 Elusimicrobia bacterium RIFOXYB2_FULL_49_7
ACCCCGGTATCGCCGAATCCATTCTCCACGGACTCCCAGAGTATTTAAAGAAGCAGGGCCTGAAAAAGATGTCGGAACTCACCGGTTCGCTGAAGCTGACAGATGCTTAAAAGTATCGTAATCCTTTGGGTGATAATACTATTTTTTGGCTGCGCCGGCGACAATCGATTCTCGCGTCGGGAAGGGTTATCCCGTTTACCGCAAAGTCAGTCGCCGCGTTCTTCGGACAGTCGTCCAGGTGAAATACGGGACAAACAGCCGCCGGCCGGCAAGGTGTATCAGGAAGGAATGGCCTCCTATTATGCGCATGATTTTCATGGTAAGAAGACGGCCAACGGCGAGGTGTTTGACATGAATGCGCTGACTGCCGCGCATCGGGAACTGCCCTTTAATACCAAGGTCTTAGTGGAAAATAGGGAGAACGGAAAGACCGTGGAGATCCGTATCAATGATCGCGGCCCTTTTGCCAAAAACCGGATTATTGATTTGTCGCTGGGCGCAGCCAGGCGGATTGACCTCATCGGCGCCGGGACCGCCCGGGTTCGGCTGAGGGTAATGGAATAACTAACCTTATTAATAATGGATGGAGACCCATGGATACTCTTTCAAACGATAACTGGCAAAAAAGGCTTTTTCGGAAAATAGGTCGTTTTCTGAATATTTTGCCTGCGGATTTTCAAGCCAAGGAAAAGAAGACCTCCGCAGCCGGTGAGGCCCTTCGGGTCAGCAAGGACATGCTGACCGCATTGGGTATGGCGCTTATCTTCATCCAGTTCGTGATTCAGGCCTTTAAAATACCCACGGGTTCCATGGAAAATTCTCTCTTGGTCGGCGATTTTTTGTTGGGCTTGAAATATATCTACGGTTCGCCGGTGCCGTTCAGTTATGAAAAACTTCCGGGTCTTCGCGAACCCCGAAAAAACGATGTGGTGATTTTCAAATATCCCGGGGATCCCAATTACCCGAACAACGATGAACAGCGCTATGTCCGACTCGTCAACACGATTGTGTTCGGCGTTCTTTTTTGGGATAAGGAGGTCCATGCCATTGTGGTTCACCGTCCCAAGGACTTCATCAAGCGGTGTGTTGCTGTTTCGGGAGATACCCTTCAGGTGACGGATAAGGAGCTCTTTGTCAACGGTATTTCGGTTCCGTTGGCCAAAAAAGGCCTACACGGCGATCCCCGTACCATTCCGTATGAGTATGATCCCCGCGATTTTTTCGGGCCTTACCGGCTGCCCGTCAAAGGGGAGGTGCTGCATTTTGAACAGATGGGGTTGCGCGAGTTTTTCTGGACGCGGTCACTTGTTTATCAGGAAAATCCCAAGGCAAAACTCGACGCCGTGTTGAAAGTCTATGTCGGTGATTCTCTCTATAATGTTTTCGCCCAAAAAGGGGCGCTCTATGTCAAGTATTCCTCCTGGGATTGGCATGCCATGGAATACCGCCTGCGCGGCTTGGCTGCCGAGCATCCGGGAGCGTCTCTCCGCATGGAACGACATTTATATCTGGACGGCAAGGAAATTACCGAATACAAACTGAAATATAATTGTTTTTTCATGATGGGCGACAATCGGGACAATAGTTTAGATAGTCGTTATTGGGGCTATGTCAGCCGGAAATTTGTTAATGCCAAGGCGTTCATCATTTATTTCTCCTGGGACAGTTTTGAGCCCATTTTGACCGCCATCCGTTTCAGTCGCATAGGCAAATTGATTTTCTAATTATGGTACCAGTGACCAAAGAAGAGTTGGAAAAAGGGGTGCTTCATAAGAGGTCCTTTTTCAAAATTCAATGCAAACAGGCTGATTTCTCCACGATCCGGCTGCGTGAGGCCCGTCTCCCCATGCCCTCTTTTCTTCAGGTACGCTTCGATTTCGGGGATTTAACAGGCGGCTATTTTCCGGGGGCTTTTTTCGAACAGTGTCTTTTCAAAGAAACCAAGATGAGCGACCTGTATCTTCGCGGCAGCCGTTTTCATCAGTGCCGTTTCCAGAATTGCACGCTGAACGGGGCCAACCTGTGTGAATGTCATTTCATGGAATGTGAATTCATCGGCTGCGACTTCAACTTGGCCGAGTTTTCGGAATGCCGGTTTGAACAAACCCAGATGAGCCGGTGTAATCTTTTTCTGGCTGATTTCACTCATGTGGCTCCCTCTTCACTTTCCGAACTGAAGACCGAACTGAAAGGGGCTCTTTTACCTCAGGGATTTTCCGATGGGAAAAATGGATAAGATTGCGGTCCTTGATTTTGGCGGGCAGTACGCTCATCTGATTGCCAATCGCATCCGACGTCTGGGGGTGTTTACGGAAATCGTTTCACCCGATGCCCCGCTTTCCGTGTTCGACGCGTTTCGTGCTTTTATCTTTTCAGGTGGCCCGCATAGCGTTAATGAGCCTGAACGTCCCGGTTTTAATGAAGCTATTTTATACATCGGCCGGCCCATTCTCGGCATTTGTTACGGCCATCAACTCATTTGTAACGCTTTAGGCGGAGAGGTGCTCTCCGGACATATCCGGGAATTCGGAAAGAGCGTTCTGGCCCAAACGGCTGATTGCCCTATTTTTAAAGGATTGGGCAAAGAGGAGACGGTTTGGATGAGCCATGGGGACACGGTGACACGTTTACCCGAGGGGTTTGAGATTGTCGGTTCTACGAAGGACTGCCGAAGTGCGGCGGTGATGAATCGGCAAAAGGGGATTTTCGGTTTTCAGTTCCATCCGGAGGTGACGCATACGCCATCGGGTATGACCCTGTTGGATAACTTCCTCACCTTTGCGGGGCTGAAAAAAGAATGGAACATGTCCCGTTATCTGGAGCAAGTTGAAAAGAACGTCAAAGAAAAGGTCGGCAAACGTGATGTCTTTCTCCTGGTCTCCGGTGGTGTGGATTCCACGGTGGCGTTTGCCCTATTGAATCGTATTTTAGGAGAAGAGCGGGTGCTCGGACTCCATATCGACAACGGCCTCATGCGACTCGGCGAAACGGCGGATATCGAATCCTATATGAAAGCGCAGGCTTTTCACAATCTCCGCATTGCGGATTATTCCGACACCTTTTTGAATCGTTTAGCCGGAGTGGATGAGCCGGAGCAGAAACGGCGTATCATCGGGGATACCTTCATTGACGTCCAGCGGGAGGAACTCGAACGGTTGAAATTGGACCCGGAGAAATGGATCCTGGCACAGGGGACCATTTATCCGGATACCATCGAAAGCGGCAGCACCCGCCATTCCGCAGTTATCAAGACCCATCATAACCGTGTGCCGGTTATTGAGGAGATGATTCGGCAGAATCGTATCGTGGAGCCTTTAGCGGACCTGTATAAGGACGAAGTGCGTGAATTGGGGGAGACGCTCGGGTTGAACCGGGAACTCATCTGGCGCCATCCTTTTCCCGGGCCCGGGCTGGGGGTCCGAACGCTATGCGCGAAAGGGACGCCGCTGCACGGTAAGGCTTCTGATATTGACAAGGCCGCTGCATTGGCTCAAGAAAAAGGCTATTCGCTTTATACCTTACCCCTGCGGAGCGTGGGTGTGCAAGGGGATTTCCGTACCTATGCGATGCCTGCGGCGGTGGAGGGAGAGAAAAACTGGGACAAGATCGGTGATCTTTCAACCGAGATCACCAATACGGTCCGAGCATTAAACCGGGTCGTTTTTTCCCTGGCCCGGAAAGGGAATGATCGTTTCATTCTTCATGAAGCTTATCTGACGCGTAAGCGGCTTGATATTTTACGCCGAGCGGATGATTTCTGCACCCGTTTCCTCAGACAGTGCGGGCTCTATGATAAGATCTGGCAGATGCCCGTTGTGCTGCTGCCTTGCGGCTATCACGATCTCAAGGAATCGCTTGTCCTTCGTCCGGTCTCTTCCAGCGAAGCCATGACCGCTGATTTTACCAGAATGTCTTTCCCGCTCCTGGACGAGCTGGTCCGGGAGCTTATCTCAATGCCGGAGATTGCCGCGGTATTCTACGACGTGACGAACAAACCGCCCGGTACAATTGAGTGGGAATAACCGTGAACAAAGAGATCGTACGTGTCCGCATCCGTGATTTTAAGTTTGTAAAATCGGCCGGGAACGAGCTTGCAATTCCTGACCACCACCCGGCAGTCCACCTCCGGCGCATCGTGGCGTGTCCGTCCAATCCATACATCCCCTTCCGCTCCGTCTATTAGGACCTCCTGTATTGAGCCTACTTTGGCCAGATTCTGACGATAGAGGATATCATTCTGCAATTCCATCAGTCTATCCATTCTCTTTTTCACCGTGGAAGAGGCCACCCTGTTTTTAAAACCAAAGGCTTGGGTCTCTTCTTCCGGAGAAAAGGCGAAGACACCGAGCCGGTCGAATTCCGTATCCTTGACAAAACTGTATAGATTCCGGAAGTCCGTTTCCGTTTCACCGGGAAAGCCCAAGAGCAGAGTGGTGCGAAGTGCGATACTCGGAACACGTTTCCGGAGTTTTCTGATTAGAGCAGCTGCTTCTTTACCGGTATAGTGCCGGTTCATCCGTTTCAGCAATTTATCGGTATAATGCTGGAGCGGCAAATCAAGGTAGGGCAGTATCCTTGATTCCGAGGTCATCACTTCGATCAATTCATCGGTAACGCCCAAAGGGTGGCAATACATGAGACGAATCCAATGGAAGGCAGGGGAGAGGCGCGTGAGTTTTCGAAGCAGCGCAGGCAATCCTTTGCGCTTCCCATAGGCGGTAATATCCTGCCCCACGACCAGCAGTTCCTGCACCCCTTTTTTCCGGAGCAAGCGAGCTTCGGAAAGGATATCCTGTTCCGACCGGGGAACAAAGGAACCGCGGATGAGCGGGATGGCACAGTAGCTGCACCGGTTGTCGCATCCTTCGCTTATTTTAAGCGGCGCGGAATGAACGGGTCCCGTTAGAGCGCGTGTCAGGCTGGGCGGAGCCGGCAGGGTCGGCTGTTGTGGACTTAATGTATCGATCAACGTTTTATAGGTAGCCTCTTTATCTGATAAACCGGCCACCACGACGGCTTCGGTTAATTCTTTTTGAAGGGTATCCAGATAGCGCTCGGATAGGCAGCCGGTGACCGCCACTTTTGTGTGTGATGCGTGGTCCAGGATAGTCTCAATGGATTCCTCTTTGGCGGGTTGAATAAAGCCGCAGGTATTCACTATCACCAGATCCGCCTCCGCGGCCGTGAACGCCTGTTCAAAACCGGATGCGATCAAACGGGCCAGTAGTTTTTCACCATCTACCCGGTTTTTATCGCAACCAAGATTGTCGAGAAAGATTTTCATCCAAGCCCGAATTCCTTCAGCTTTTTCCAGAGCGTGGTCCTTGAGATGTTCAGTAATGCCGCCAGTTTGGAACGGTTGTAGCGGGTCTCTTTAAGGCCCATTTCCAGCATCTCGCGTGTGATGTCCTGCCGCACTGCCTGGATGGACGTTGGGGCATCCACGGTTTGGACAAGGGGGGAGGCGGCGGTTGATGCGGGTAGGGGAACCCGCAATGAAATCATTTGAATCGTCTGGGGAAAGTGAAAGGGGGTTAATATTCTTTCCTTGGCCCGGATGAAAGCGTGTGCCATGGCATTTTCAAGTTCGCGGACATTGCCCGGCCAGGAATAATCCATGAGAAGGGCCAAAGCATCGCCGTCGATATCATCAATGGGTTTGTCGGTTTCCTGCCGAAGTTTATCAATGAAATAACGTACCAGCAGAGGGATGTCTTCCGGTCGCTCGGAAAGGGAAGGGAGGCGGATAGGAAAGACATTAAGCCGATAATACAAATCCTCCCGGAAGAGGCCTTGTTTGACCCGTTCCGCCAGGTTACGGTTGGTGGCCGCGATAATACGCACATCCACTTTGATGGAGTGGGTACCACCCACCCGTTCAAAGGTGCGCTCCTGGAGTACCCGAAGCAATTTGACTTGAACGGAAAGGTTCAGGTCTCCTATTTCATCCAAGAAAAGAGTGCCGTTATCCGCCAGTTCAAACCGGCCCGCTTTGTCTGAGATGGCTCCTGTGAAGGCGCCTTTGACATGGCCGAAAAGTTCACTTTCAAGGAGGGTTTCGGTAAGGGCGGAACAGTTAACCCGGATAAGGGGTCCGTCTTTGCGCGGACTGTTGAAATGGATGGCTTCGGCCACCAATTCCTTGCCGGTTCCGGATTCGCCGGTAATGAGGACCGTGGCGGTTGTATCCGCCACTTCTTCTATCAGATTATAGACTTCACCTATCGCCGGACTTTTACCCACCAATCGACCGAAATTGCTCCGTTTTTTAATTTCCTGTTTCAGGACTTTCAGCTCTTGTTGGGTACACAACAGCTCGGTGACATCCATGACACTTTCGATACCGGCAATGGGTTGACCCACATCATCGTAGATACATCGGACATTTCTCAGAATATCCACTATCTTGCCGTTCTTGCGGTGAAGTCGGCATTGAATATGACGTAATTCACCCATCTGAAAAAGGCCGCAATTCATCCGTCCTTCGCGACAGTCAAACGAAGCACATTTGTCGGTTTCCAGAAAGGAACAGTGTTTGCCGATGGCCTCTTCGGGGCCATAACCGGTGAGTTCGGCCATGCCCTTGTTCCAGAGCAGAATCTGACCTTCGGTATCGACAATAAAAATACCGCAGATAATGTTGTCCAGAATCTGCGGATAAGAGAGATGTTTTAAAATCGTTTCAAGGGTCATAACGCCTTAAAACATACACTATGGAAAGGTTAAAGGCAACGGCTCACTTCAACCCGGAAGTGAGTATCCCGCCGAGTGCCGCTCCATAAACTACGGCTGAGACGGGATTACCGGTAAGTGCTCAGCCGCCATGGCAGCCTATAAAACGGTAGTATAGAAAACCAAGAACCGCACCGCAGGCTGCGCCGATGGTTATTTTCAATATCATGTTGCGTCCTCTGTTAAAGTAACCGATCCAATATGGCGGCGTAGTTGTTGGCCGGCTGCAACCCTACCATCTGATGAACAACCTCACCGTTTTTAAAGACCATGACGGTCGGAATGCTCATGATCCCATATTTTGCCGCTATTGCCGTCGCTTCATCCGTATTCACCTTGACCACTTTGGCTCGTCCCACATATTTTTCCGCTACTTTTTCAATGATCGGGCCGAGCATTCTGCACGGTCCGCACCATTCAGCCCAGAAATCCACTAGAACGGGACCCGATGCCTTCAACACTTCCTGCTGAAAGGTCGCATCTCCGGCATGAACGATTTTTGCTGTTGTGGTTGTCATCGTGTGCTCCTTTTGCGGTCGCTTCGACATTCCTCGACTTTTGCTCCGGACAAGTTTTAGCGACCTATTATTTTAATTTTGGCACTGATCTTGTCGAAGTGCCCCTGCTTTTTAATATACAGTTTTCATGCCATAAACTTAACACACTATTCAATAATAGGTTATATTTTTTCAGGAGGAATTTTAATATAAAAACTGTTTAGATGTGAACGAATTGTATATTGCATATCGTATTCTGAACATTTATTATTTGCCAATAATTCTTATCTCATTTAATTTCAATATTATACAAATTGGACGCAAATTTGATATTAGATAAAAAAAATAAAGGAGGCAAAGATGGTTATTACAAAAAAAGCACAGGCTGAACTGAAAAATGTCTTTGAAAAAGCTCAGAAAAATTCACAGGCCATTCGAATTTATATATCCGGTTTTGGTTGAGGTGGGCCGAAACTCGGTATTGCTCTGGATGAGCAAAAGAAGGATGATGCTTTGATTACGATAGAAGGTTATCGGGTTATTTTTGAATCCCAGCTAAAGCCCATGGTTGAAGAATGCATAGTTGATTATCGTGATAGCTTCTTTACAGGCTCAGGTTTTACGGTGTCCACTGGACAGGAGTGCTGATATGCCGCTTTATGATTTCCGTTGCCGTTCTTGCAACACTCAGTTTGAAGAGTTTGTCCCGCTTTCTGTAAAAGGTGGGCCTGCTTGTCCTGAATGCGGAAAAGGAAATAGTGAAAAACTGATCAGTGCCGTGGGTATTATGGGAGGAGGGGGAAACAGCGGAAAAGGGAGGTGCGGAGCGCGGGGAGGTTTTACCTGAGCCTCATGAGATGAAAGCGGTTCGCTTTCAGCAAGATTATCTCCTTTTTTCCTTTTTTTCAGTGATCATTTTTTTCAGCAGCTGTTCTTGAGAGCGAGCAGCTGCTTTGGCTTCTGTTAACTGGCTGGCATTGAGATTCGTGTTGATGGCTTGCCCCAACTCCCGAACCTTTTTGTGGTTGCTGTCCGGCTTATACAGCTCGAAAAGATCGAGCTGATTATCATCATTCCGATTTTTCTTCTGTGCCATCGGATTTTTCGGATTTCTTTTTTCCGGTGATTTTTTCCAATACATCCGGAACCATGTCGATGATCTTGTTCAGGCTGTCCGGTTTTTCATTCAGGTTCAGCAGTTGTGCTCGACCATTGAGGATGACAATAAAGGCAATGGGCTCAATGGATACTCCGCCACCGATACCAACGCCCTCTTTGTCTTTTTCTTTTGAACCGCCGCCGCCTGCTACGCCAAAGGATACTTTGGTCACGGGCACGATGATAGTGTCGCCGGCACGAATTTCCTTGCCAATCACGGTCTCGGTCTTGGCAATGGTCTTCATTTCTTCGAGTAGGGATTTCATGACATTTTCGAGTGACATGGGAACTCCTGGCAGGCACTTTAACAGGCTCAGTGCCCGATTAATGATTCGTTTCTCGGGCACTGAGCCTGTCGAAGTGCCCGTTTGATAATATACTTTTAAAACCAGGTTGATGTCACGCTCTTGGTCTCGGTAAAGAAGGCGGCTCCGTCGCGTCCGAGCGTATGCAGGTCTCCGAAAAAGGAATCTTTATGGCCGCAGAAAGGGAAGAGCGAGTGAGGAGAGGGGATGCCCACATTGACGCCCACCATGCCGCTCTCTGTGCGCCGTACGAATTCACGTGCCAATCGGCCGCTTTGGGTATAGATGACGCTGCTTTTGCCGAAATGATTCCGGTTCATCAGTGTCAGCCCCTCTTCGAATGAGGACACCCGTTTAATGCAGGTCACCGGGCCGAAGATTTCCTCATCGCCCACGCTCATACCCGGTGTCACATCATCAAAAATAGTGGGGCCAACAAAAAAGCCCTTTTCAAAACCGGACACGCTTACGGATCGGCCGTCCAGAACCAATTTAGCTCCCTGCGATATGCCTTTTTCAATCCATTCCAGCACTATCTTCAGGCGTTGATTTGAAACAACCGGTCCCAGTTCGGAAAGTTTATCGGTGGCCGGTCCCACGCGCATCCGTTGCGCTCGTGTTATCAGCTTTTCACAAAAATCATCTGCGATGCCCTCTTCGACCACTGCCACCGGCATAGCCATGCAGCGCTGGCCCGCACAGCTATACGTGGCTTTGAAAAAATCGGCGACACATTTTTCCAACACGCAGTCGCGCAGAATCAGGGCGTGATTTTTTGCTTCGGTAAGAGCCTGGACCCGTTTATTATGGGACGCTGCAGTTTGATAGACCTGTCTGCCGATTCGGGTGGAACCCACGAAAGCGACACCTCGGATATCCGGATGCGTGGAGAACAAAACCGCTTCGTTTTTTCCGCAGGTGACCAGGTTGACCACCCCTTTGGGCAGGCCTGCGTCCTGTAGAAGCTTCAATAATTGCATGGCAGTTTGGGGAACCCGGGAGGCGGCCTTGAGGACAAAGGTGTTGCCTGTAGCGATCGCATAGGGGACCAACCAGCCCATGGGAATCATGGCCGGAAAATTAAAAGGGGCAATTCCGGAAAAGACGCCTAACGGCTCTCGATATGAAAGCGTGTCCATCCCATCCGCTGCATTCATCAAGGTATTGCCGGAAAGAAATGGGGCCAAGGCGCAGGCACCTTCTATGGCTTCAATGGTTTTATGGAGTTCCTTTTTCGATTCGGTGAGGACTTTGCCCATTTCTGTAGAGAGGAGGAGCGCGAGTGCCTCGAAATGGGTCTCAATCAGCGCTTTGTAGCGGAACAGGACACGGATGCGGTCCGGGAGTGGTGTATCCGCCCAACCGGGAAAGGCTTTTTTTGCCGCAGCAATGGCATCGTTCACTTCATCTGCTGTGGCGGCCGGAGTCTCGGCAATCACTTCCCCGGTACTGGGGTTGGTCACGGCCATCCATTCCATTGTGCGGCTGGTGCGCCATTCGCCGTTGATGCAGATATCCAGTTTGGGGACGCTCAAAAGGCTTTTACCCCTGATAAAATTTCCGTAGGGGAGCGTTTCGCGAAGGGTGCTTAAGCCGTTTGATGGCCCGTTCTTTAATCTGCCGAATACGTTCTCTGGTGAGATTATACTTGGCCGCGATTTCTTCGAGGGTATGGCTTCGTTCGCAATCAATACCATAATAAAGCCTGAGGACTTCCGCCTCCCGCTGCTTAAGCGTATCCAGCAAGCCGCCAATCTCATTATTCAGGAAATAACCGTCAATTTTATCGTCCGGGGAGGGGGCATGCTCATTGGCGATGAGGTCAATGAGGGAACCGTCATCGTCGCTGTCAAAGGGCGAATCAAGGGAGCTATGGCCGCTGCCGATGGTAAAAGCTTCTTGAACATCTCCTTCGTCGATTTTAAGATATTGAGCGATTTCATCGGTGGTGGGGAAGCGCTTGAGTTTTTGTTCCAATTTGCTGACCACTTTGCCGACATTGTGAATGGTCGATACCCGGTTGAGCGGCAGTTTCATGATGCGCGACTGTTCTGACATGGCCTGAAGAATAGCCTGTCTGATCCACCAGACCGCATAGGAGATGAATTTGAAGCCTTTGGTTTCATCGAACCGTTTGGCGGAACGAATGAGACCGATATTGCCTTCGTTCACTAAATCCGCTAAAGGCATGCCCTGATTTCGATAGTTGCTGGCCACTGAGACCACGAAGCGAAGATTCGCCTCAATGAGTTTTTTCATGGCCGCCTTATCCCCCTTTTTAACATGGATGATGAGGTCGTGCTCTTCTTCCCGTTTGAGCGGTTTGAATTTTGAAATATCTTTAAGATACAGATTGAAAGAATTATCGTTTTCCGGTTGAGAATAGGATTCCATTGGATATCATTTCGATAAAGGTGGGTGGATTAAGATACGAGATCACTGCTATAAATTACGAAAAAAAGTTGTTAATGTCAAATCCAATTATTTTTATGCCATTTAATTCAGGATCAAGCCACCGAGGATTAAAACGGGTCTGCCTTCTTTTTGTAATCGGGAAAATAAACTCCATCCTTGTTGTTTTCCCTATGAAAACATATTTTACACACGCTTGCCCGAGTGGTGGAATGGCAGACACAAAGGACTTAAAACCCCTTGCATTGTGGCGAAATTTTAATAATTTGCGGCTTTTTGGGTCGCTTGTGACAGATTCATCCAGTATTTTAACCAACTTCAACCCATGTTCCATACTTGAGCCAACCACAGCCCTTGCTCGTTCAAGGGTATCTATGTTGTACCTCTTGAATGTGGATATGGTTTTGTGACCCGTCACAGACATGATGGCAAAGTAATCAAAACCTTCTGCCACCTTTCGTGTAACAAAGGCTTTTCGGTTGTCCCGGCCAAGTTTGACCTATCCGAAATCAATAAATACCTGGCTCGGCTGACCTGGAAATACCCTAACGAAGATGATATTCGCCCTTTGTTGAGGAAGCGGGATGGCGGCTTTAATGACGTAATACAAGATCTGCACCCTCTTTTATTCAAAAAACTATTATGAAAAAAATCCTATTCGCCTGGAGCAGTGGCAAGGACAGTGCCATGGCCTTCCATGTCCTGCAACAGCTCAAAGAATACAAGATCATCTCTTTACTCACCACGGTCTCGGAAGAGTATGGCCGCGTCAGTATGCATGGCGTCCGCACCGCCCTCCTTGAAAAGCAGGCTCAGTCTATCGGGTGTCCGCTCGAACAGGTTTGTATTCCAAAAGATTGCACCAGTGAGGTCTATGAGTCCCTGATGGCCGAAACCCTTCTGAAATACAAAAACTTTGGGGTAACCGCAGTTGCCTTTGGTGACATTTTCCTTGAAGACTTACGGAAGTACCGTGAGGAAAAGCTGGCGAAAATCGGCATGAAGGGGATTTTTCCCATATGGACAAAGGGTACCAAAGAACTGGCGGCTTCGTTTGTGAAGTCACGGTTTCGGGCGGTTGTCACCTGCGTGGACACCCAGGTGCTTGATGCGTCATTCTGTGGCAGGGAATATGGGAAGGAATTTCTGGAGGACTTGCCGGAAACTGTAGACCCCTGCGGAGAGAATGGAGAATTTCACAGCTTTGCCTTTGAAGGGCCGATATTCAAACGGAAAATTGGATTCGAAAAGGGGGAGATTGTTCTGCGGGATAACCGGTTTTGCTTCTGTGATCTAATGAAGGATTCTCTTTTTATGCCGAATATCGAAACTTCTGCCTGGAGCCAGTTGGTACAAATCGACAGGCGCCATTCATATAGTGATTTAGTTCAGGAAAATGGAGGGCAAATATGATGGATCCATGTAAAGGCGTTTTAGATGTGTGGGCCTCGCGTTTCTTTTTCCGCAAAAACCAGAAGCGTGTCAAAATGGATTAATTTGGCTGCTGGCGTGATGAAATCACATGAATCATCAATAAATATTGAGAATAGATAAGATGTTAATATATATTTGTGAAAATATCACAAGGAGAAGGAATTGATAGTATCATTTTCTGTAGCCAATTTCCGTTCTTTTGCCGAAGAACAGACACTAAGCCTAATCGCAAGTAATCGTTTTTCTGATTCTGATCACGGAAATCATCTTGTGCCGATTCCGGGTTCAAATGAGAAATTGCTTCGTATCGCTGTTCTTTATGGTGCCAATGGGGCAGGAAAATCAAATTTCTTTAGAGCCTTATCCTATTTTCGAAAGATGGCACTGTCTCAGCAAACCAAGCATAATGTTACTGAGGCGGAACCTTTCCGCTTTGGCACCAAGCAGGCAGAACCCTCCAGCTTTGACCTTCAATTTATTGTTGATGACAAACTTTATGGATTTGGATTCAAAGTGGATGAAAAGCGAATCCTTGAAGAATGGCTCGTCAGGGTTGAAGGCGGACGGGAAAAAGTGCTTTATGAACGCATCACAGATTTGGAGGGTAGGGTCACAATTGAGGCAAATGGTATTTCCGGTATCAGTGAAAAATTGAAAGCGCTTGCAACTGTCGGCGGGCCGCAGAATCAGACTTTCCTGGCAACGATTCGAACTAATTTACAGGCTTCCGATTATGGTACTGAAATAAGTGCTATTTTAAATTGGCTGGATAATGACCTTCAACTTATTGCACCTGAAACACCCTTTCTGGCGTTAGGTCAGCAATTGGTTCGTGATGAAGCTTTTATGGATTTTGCAAGCGAGTTCCTTAAATCCTCGGCAACCGGTGTGGAGCGTCTTCAGGTTATTAAAGAAGAAATAAGCGAAGAACAGCTTCGCAGCTTATTCCCAAGGTATTTAGATATTTCAGATATGCTTAATGATTCATCTCAAAAAAGAAAGACTATATTTTACCCTGAAAAACATATGGAAATTCTTATTGAAAAGACAAAAGAAAAGCATTATTTCCGTGTCACGATTCAGGCGGCTCACGCCCAGGCTTCCGGCGAACTGGTTTCATTGGAATTGACGGAGGAGTCCGACGGAACACGCAGGCTTTTAAACTTAATACCCGCGCTGCATCAGATGAATACCCAACGAGGAGTATTTGTCATTGATGAAATTGACCGCAGTATGCATCCTTTGCTTACCTGGAAATATCTCGACTATTTCCTGTCGGTATGCAAGGCCGGAAACCGTCAGATTATCGTCACGACCCACGAATCCAATCTTTTGGATCTTGATCTGTTAAGGCGGGATGAAATCTGGTTTGCCGAGAAAAACAAGGCCGGTGCAACGAATCTGTATTCTCTTTCAGATTACAAGGTCAGAACTGATTTGTCCATACAGAAGCACTATCTTCAGGGACGCTTTGGGGCTATCCCTTTTCTGGGAGATATCGACCGTCTTAAAACAATACAGGAAAAAACAGAATGAGTCTGTTTTCAAGAAAAACCCGTCCGGTAAAGCGTCAGGAAGGTGCCCTTCGTGATGACCGTCTTTTTCTTGTGGCTTGCGATGATACCTATGCTCCAAAACAGTATTTCGACTTTTTCCAAATTCCGCGTGTTAATGTGGTGATTGTTCCTACCATAGACGGTTCTTCTTCGGCACAACATGTTTTAAACCGGCTTATTGCTCATAAGGAAAGAATTGACAGTGATGAAAATGATGAGAGTTGGCTGCTGCTTGATACCGATCATTATCTGACGGGCAGCCACCGACAGGGATTTCAATCAGCGATAAATGAGGCCCGTCAACGCGGAGTCAACATCGCCATCAGTAAGCCTTGTTTTGAATTATGGCTTCTCCTGCATCATGTATCAGAAATGGATGTTGTGACGCTGTCCAATGCTTCTGAAACAGAATCCCGATTGCGTCAGGAATTGGGCCAGTATAACAAGAAGCAATTACGGGCCAGGGATTTTCCGGTTTCTGCGGTGCGTGATGCAATATTGCGTGCCGAAAAGTTGGACACTCAAGCGGGCAGTGGTAATATTCCGGAAGTGAATAGTTCCCAGATTTATCGACTTTGGAAAGCGATTATTGCTAATGTGCCTGCATCGCAATTACCGCAGGAATTTATGGGATTTTAGTCAACGGTCAGTTCACGCCTGAAATAGCCAGATATTGCCTCTCATTTAACCGTCTTTTTCCGACCCTTTTTCACTGCCTGTTCAGGCTTTGCCAGTTCAATCCCGAACATATCCTCCACATCAACCCCTTTAAGAATCCGGGAAGAGGTGGTCTTTGACTTTTTCAGCAGTTGTTTTGTCTTCTCCTTGACCGCCCCGCTAATCAGGTCATCCATATCGGCTTGCCGGAGACTAAAAAAGAGGCCGGGATTCTGATCCAGCCTTGCGCCAATGCCATAACAGACCGCTGCCACATGCTTGCACATATCGGCCCAGTCCGGACAGGAGCAGTCAAATTTGATTTCCTTCGGGGAAGGGAAAAGACCGGTTCCTTTATTGGTAAAGAGTTCTTCCAATGTTTTTGGAAATTTGCCTTCGAGCAGTTCCTGAAGCGAGTCCAGGTTTTTCCGGCATGCGCTTTTAATGGCTGCCCAGTTCTTTTCCGGTACAGGCTTGATGGTGACATCGACTTTATAGGGCTGACTGCGCGACCCCTGCACCAGGGCCGTGACCTTGCCCGCCGTTATTTTGAGATCCAGTACCGCACCATGCCGTACATAACTTCTGCCCCGGCCAATCCGGTTTGAATAATCCGCATATTTTTCAAGATTTTCATTCCAGGCTTTGCCCCACCAGGTGGCGGTGATTTTATTTCCGGTCAATATGACCGGTTCAAGATTGCCCTGCTTTTTGCGCAGTTTGGCCATGGTCTTTTCCGCTTTTTCCCGTTTTTCCGCAACCGAAACATATTTGGGGAATCGTGACCCGTAATACATGCGTCCGCCTTTTCCGTGGAGTTGGTATCCGCTTTAGACCCTGTGTCAAAAAGATATTCATCTTTTCGACTACAGGGTCTTATCCGGCTATGCCGGGTTACAATGACAGTGAAAATAGTTGAATCAATTTATCATTATCCATGCCCGTAATCCATTCCTCATTGCCGCTGTGAATAACCTCTTCGGACAGCCGCTTCTTGTCCTCCAGCATGGCATCTATTTTTTCTTCAATGGTGCCCCGGGTGATGAATTTGTGAACCATCACATTCCGGTTTTGCCCTATGCGGAAAGCGCGGTCTGTGGCCTGGTTTTCAACAGCCGGGTTCCACCATCTGTCAAAATGAACCACATGGTTGGCTGCGGTCAGATTCAATCCAACCCCACCCACCTTCAGGGACAGCACCATGAAAGGGACATACTCCTTACCCTGAAACTTATCCACCAGAGCAGCCCGTTTACCGATGGCGATTTTACCATGCAGCACCACACCCGCCCGTCCAAACACCCCCTGCAAAAAGGATTCCAGCGGCGCGGTCATCTCCTGAAACTGGGTAAAGACCAGCATCCGCTCCCGTTTTTCAAGCACGGTCTCGCAGATTTCCCGAAGTCGCGGGAATTTTCCGCCCTCCGCCTCGGCAAACCCATGGCTTCCCAGATACTGATCCGGATGGTTGCAGAGTTGTTTGAATTTCATCAGCGATGCCAATATAAGCCCCTTGCGGTGGAGCCCTTCTGTGGTGGCCAGGGTTTGAGTCAGTTCTGCAAGCAGCGCCTGATACAGCACCACTTGGGTTTTACTCAAATCCGCATAACTCTTCATCTCTATCTTATCCGGCAAATCCGCGATAACCGTCTTGTCTGATTTTAACCGTCGCAATACGAAAGGTCGGATGGTCTGTTTGAGCCGCGCATAGCCTTCGGGTTGGTTTTTAAGTTTTTTGGCAAAGCGGGTGAATTCAGCACCACTGCCAAGCAGACCCGGATTCAGAAAATCAAACAAAGACCAGAGATCCGTTAACCGGTTTTCCACCGGCGTACCGGTCATGATGATACGGTTCTGTCCCTGAAGTTGCTTTACCGCCCTGGTTTGTGCTGCCCCCGGATTTTTAATGGCCTGCGCTTCGTCCAATATGATGA